>JANQHJ010000001.1 GCA_028282745.1 Sedimentisphaerales bacterium
CGGAGGCGGTATCGATCAGGGGCTGAGGTTCAAGGCTGTACAGATCGGCGGGCCATCCGGAGGGTGTATCCCTGCCGAACTAACCGACGTACCGGTGGATTTCGAATCTTTGACTGAATTGGGCGCGATAATGGGATCGGGCGGATTGGTCGTGCTCGATGAAACAGACTGCATGGTAGATATCGCCCGGTACTTCCTTGAGTTCACACAAAATCAGTCGTGTGGTAAATGCACTTTCTGTCGCATAGGTACGCGTCGAATGCTCGATATACTTGACAGGCTCTGTAATGCGGAAGGTAAAGCAGGGGATATAGAAGAGTTGCTGCGCCTCGGGGCTATGGTACAACACGGCAGCTTGTGCGGGCTTGGTAAGACAGCTCCGAATCCGGTTCTGTCCACGATAAAATATTTCCGCGATGAATACGAAGCACATATTAACGGCCGATGCCCTGCAGGTAAATGCAAGTCGATGATTAGTTATCGTGTAACTGATGATTGTATCGGTTGTACTCTCTGCGCACAGCATTGCCCGGAAGACGCGATAGAGATGAAGCCTTATGAAAAACATGATATTGACCAGGATAAATGTGTTCAGTGTGATACGTGCAAGCGGGTTTGTCCGCAGGGCGCGGTGATAGTTGAATAAAAAATGGCGAAACTAACAATAGACAATCAATTTGTTGAAGTGCCGGATGGTACAACTATTTTATATGCTGCCGAGCAGCTTGGTATAGACATCCCCACAATGTGTTATATCAAGGACTTTGAGCCGTCGGCAAGCTGTATGATGTGTATTGTACAAATCGAAGGAAGCGGTGATTTTGTTCCATCCTGTGCCGCTATAGTTGAAGATGGGATGGTAGTTACCACTGATAACGAACAGATCAGAGAAGCCAGGAAAACAGCCTTGGAATTATTACTCAGCGATCATTATGGTGACTGTATGGGGCCTTGCCATTTGATTTGTCCTGCGCAAATGAATATTCCTTTAATGATCCGGCAAATAGCTGCTGGTCAATTAACAGAAGCGATCAAGACGGTGAAAAAAGATATTGCACTGCCTGCCGTTCTTGGACGGATCTGTCCGGCGCCATGTGAAAAAGGATGCAGGCGGAGTTTTTGTGACGAGCCTGTTTCAATTTGTCTTCTCAAGCGTTTTGTCGCGGATGTTGACCTGAATTGCGAACAGCCTTATCGACCGGAATGTAATGAATCGACAGGTAAAAAAGTTGCGGTGATCGGAGCGGGGCCGGCTGGTTTAGCTGCAGCTTATTATTTGAAGCAACGGGGAGTTGATGTTGTAATCTATGATAAGAACGAACAAGCCGGTGGGATGCTCAGGTATCAGGTTAATAAAGAATTTTTGCCAGTTGAAGTTTTAGAGAAAGAAATACAGCAGATAATAGGCCTGGGTATAGAATTAAAACTTAATACTGAAGTTGATAAAGATATTACTTTCGATGAGATTAAGAAAAGCTATGATGCAGTTTTTATTGCTATTGGAAATGCTGAACATGATTTCAACGTTGAAAAGACAGATAAAGGTATTGTGATTGACAAAAAAACTTATCAAACTTCGGTTCAGGGTGTTTTTGCCGGCGGTGATATTGTTCGACAAAGAAAACTTACAGTTCGCTCTGTTGCCGATGGTAAAGAAGCGGCTGTTTCTATCTGTCAATATTTAGCGGAGCAGCAAGTCACCGGAGTAAAAAGGCCGTTCAATACTCGCATCGGAAAGATCGATGAAAGCGAAACCCAGGAATTCCTCAAAACGGCGAATAATTCCGGCAGGACTTCTCCAGAGAATTTAGAAAATGGGTTTACCGGGCAACAGGCGATAGAGGAAGCGAAAAGATGTTTGCATTGTGACTGTCGTAAGGCGGACAATTGTAAATTGAGAGATTACAGTGATGGATATGGTGTATCGGCATCGCATTTTAAATACAGCAAGCGAAAATTTGAGCAGTGCATATCGCATCCGCAGATAATTTATGAGAGCGGCAAATGTATCGATTGCGGCATCTGTGTTAAGATAGCCGCCCAACAAAAAGAGCAATTAGGGCTGACATTCATCGGCAGGGGATTCGATGTTAGAGTAGCTGTTCCCTTTGATAATAAGCTGAAAGAGGCCCTTATAACGACCGGAGGCCAATGTGTCAGGGCCTGTCCGACGGGGGCCCTGGCTTTTAAATAGAAATTCAATATAGAGCGTGTATAATAATATGACTATGGAAAAGAACTACACAACAACGATGATAAGCAGAAAGATTCAGGCTTTTACCTTGATAGAGCGGCTGGTGGTAATGTTGGTTTGCTCGATGCCTCTGTAGCCTGGAGGAAAATTGAGGATATGAAAATATATCCCGGTTCTAATAATAGCAATGCAAAAATATGCCTATCTTACTGGTAATGATGAAAGTTGTAATAATAAGGAGATAGATATGTACGGTGGTAAAAAGGTTCTACTAACAAGCGTTGTATCATTACTTGTCATTCTGTTTTTGATTTCAGCCGCTAATGCCGATGATTGGCCTTGTTGGCGTGGGCCCGACAGAGATGGGATATCTAAAGAGGTGGACTTTTTGACAGAATGGCCGGATGGCGGGCCGAAAGTATTATGGAAGAATAAGATCGGCAAAGGATTCTCTTCAATTGCCATAGCCGATGGCCGGGCATATACCAGCGGCAATTCTTTTAATAAAGATACCATTTTCTGTTTTGACGCGTTAACCGGTAAAGAGCTGTGGAAGCATACTTATGATGAGTCGCTCGACCCTAAATGGTATGAAGGCGGTACCAGCGCTACACCGGTTGTTGACGGCGAGCTTGTTTATACATGTAGTAAAAGTGGAAAGGTGTTTTGTCTGAAAGTCGCCGACGGCAGTGTTAAATGGGGCAAGGATCTTAAGGAAGATTTCGGTATTGAACCGCCGACATGGGGATTTTCGGGCTCGGCTGTGATAATAGGTGAGCTTGTTATTTTTAATGCCGGCCAAAGGGGTATTGCCTTCGATAAGATGACCGGCCAATTGAAATGGCAGAGCGGGAAAGAAAAATCCGGCTATGCCTCAGTGGTGCGGTATCCGCAGGACGGGAAAAACTATATTTTGATGTTCGGCAGCAAAGCTTTATATTCTCTTGACCCTCAATCAGGACAGGTCAATTGGCAGTTCGAGTGGAAGACACGGCACGGTTGTAATGCCGCCGATCCAATCGTTAAAGATGATAAGGTCTTTATCTCGTCAGGCTATGGCAAAGGCTGTGCATTGATACAGATCGTCGATAATGATGTTACCCAGGTTTGGCGGAATAAAAAAATGAAAAATCATATGAATACCTGCGTGCTTATCGACGGGTATCTATATGGCTTTGACGAGAAGACACTCAAGTGCCTGGAGTTTGAGACATCAAAAACCTTATGGTCACAGAGCGATCTTGGTAAGGGCTGCCTGATAGCTGCTGATAATAAGCTTATTATTCTCAGTCAAAAAGGTGAGCTTGTAATTGCCGAGACATCGCCGAAAGGTTTTAAAAAAATAGCGTCCAGTAAAATTTTAACAGAGACTTGCTGGAGTATTCCTGCTTTGGCGAACGGTTTGCTTTATGCAAGGGATTCGAAGGGTAACCTGGTTTGTGTTGATCTAAGAAAAAAATAACGAAGGAGTTTCAATGTCAGAACCGGTATCTATTTTGTTTTGTAACTGCTCGCATTCGGATATTATAAAGAGTGGAGTAAAATCCGCTGTGCTCGAAGCTCTTCAGCAAAGAGGTATTGTTTTTAAAGGGCTCAATGGCCTTTGCCGGGCCGCTAAAGAGAGGCAGCCTTTTCTAAAAGAATTTGCCCAGCACGGCGGCTTGGTGATAGCTTGTTATCCCAGGGCGGTTAAATGGCTGTTTCACTGGTCGGGAAATCCTTTAGATGAAGACAAAGTGACGATCCTGAACATGAGAACCCAAAACCCGGAATTAATTATTAGCGAGCTGGACAAACTGCTAACTGCAAAGGGTGAGCCGGTAATTGATAAATTTGTTGGTGAGGATAACTGGATCCCATGGTTTCCTGTAATAGATAAGGATAGATGCTCGAACTGTAAACAGTGCATGAATTTTTGCCTGTTCTCAGTTTATAAACAATCCCAAGAAGGGCGTGTAATAGTTGAAAACCCGGCTAACTGCAAAACCAATTGCCCGGCTTGCGCGAAAATGTGTCCACAGCAAGCCATCATATTCCCTAAGTATGAGCATTCACCGATCAATGGTGACGAGGTGATGTCTGAAAATGAAGGTGATACAAAACAGGATCCGGCAAATATTGATATTAACAAAATGCTCAGGAACAGGCAAAAAGGCGGTGTCGATGCGTATAAAGAAATAGCGAAAAAACTTGATATACCTTCCGATGTTCTGGATTCCATGGGGCCGCTGGATGTCGACAGGGTGAATGATTTGATTGAAGATTGATAATGGCTGAACGTAAGCTCCAACCTAAGGTCATACTTGTAGCCGACCGGACACTAAGCGCAAATTACCCCACACTTTTTGACGGTATGTTCGCGACTATGCAGACAACACAGGTGCCTTCGTTAATGATGAAGCACTTCGTCGCTCCGCCGGTTCCGACTGATAAACAAGCAAGAGCTGAATTTGCGCCCATAGGACTTCGCCGTATCCAGTCTGCTTTAATAAAATATAATCAACTTGATATTGACGACGTTGTCTGTACCACTCCCGAAGCTTTACAAAAATTGTTAGGCCCCTGGGTAGAGATCGTTGCTGTCAGTTCCAGCGATCCGCTTGGTCATGGTATGAGCAATACCACGACTTCGAATTTTTGGAAAGGTGAACTTTATACGTGGTTATTTACACGTCAGCTACTTGAAGTTTTATATAAAGCAAAACAAAAATATAATTTTAAGATTATCGGCGGCGGAGCCGGTGCCTGGCAGTGGAAAGCGTTTCCCGATGATACAGCCCGGAGAACGCTCGACGTAGTCTATGAAGGCTATTTCGAATCCGCGGGCTGTGCTTTGTTTGAAGAAATTCTATCCGGGAAATCTATTGATCATCATGTCCAGTGCAACGATTCAGGCGTTGATCGCATCGTCCCTATTAAAGAGGCTTCGATATTCGGCTCAGTCGAGTTGTCGCGCGGGTGCGGTAGGGGATGTTGCTTCTGCAGTATGTCAGATCAAAAAATGGAGCACCTGCCAGCGTATATTATTTTAGCCGACATCGAAACTAATATTGCCGCAGGTTTAACTTCCGTTGTCAGTACAAGCGAAGACCTGTTTCGCTATGGTGCGGTAGGCCTAAGGCCTGATTTTGAAAAGCTTACTTCGTTACTTGATAAGATGCGCCGAATCAGGGGTATCGGGTTTATGCAGATCGACCATGTTAATGTTACAAGTGCCGCACAGCTTACAAACGAACAATTGTGTGAGATAAAAAGATTACTCTCCTGGAACATCTCGCATAAGCATCTCTGGGTGAATCTTGGAGTTGAAAGTGCCAGCGGTGAACTTGTCAAAGCTAATTGTCCTGGAAAAGTCGCGCCGTACGATGCCGATGACTGGGCCGAATTGGTTAAAGAGACCGCTTTAAGGCTACTCGAAACAGGCTATACACCTGTGCTTAGTCTCGTATTAGGCCTGCCTGGTGAGACTCCAGGTGATATTTCCCTGACGCAGAAACTGGTTAACAGCCTTGGTGATAAAGGCGTAGTTATCTTCCCGATATTTTATGAGCCTGTCGATGTAAAGGATTACAAGTCTCAAGATCGATTTACTATCGAGGAAATGCGGTTGGACCACCTGAATCTATATCGCAGTTGTTACGAGATAAATTTCAGAAATGTGCCCGGCCTTATATACGACAACCAAACCGCGGCTGGTGTAAAATTAACCAAAAGGGTTGCAATGCAGATGCTTGGAAAAGTCGAAATAATGAACTGGCGTCGAGCGTTTAATAAAATTGGGAAAAAGCTTGCTGATAGTTCACTTTCTGCCCAGAGGAGTGTTGGATATGCTTCGTGATTCACTTTTCTTAGATAGAGCATCACATCCGGCTCAGGCTAATATACCTGCCGATAAAGCTGTACGTGAAAAAGTACTGCTGTTGGCCCGTGATTATATAAGTAAAGAAAAGACAGCCGGGCCTGTCTCTTTGGCACACCTTGAGCAAATTTGCGATAAAATTATAGAGCAATCTGAGATATCGAAGCAATACAAGGATTTTTTATCTGTTCTGGTTAATAACGAGATTTGGCGTGATGCGGTTGCTGCTATCCCTTATGACAAACGCTTGCTGCTGCTGCCAAAGTGTCTGCGAGATGCGGAAAATTGCAAAGGCCATTTTGATAATGTCGGCCTGCTCTGTGCTCATTGCGGCAATTGCATAATTGACAGGTTGCAAAGTGACGCCGAAAAACTCGGCTATACTGTTCTAATAGCTGAGGGCTCGCCGATTGTCATATCTCTCATACAGACAGGTCAAATCGAATGTATTATTGGAGCCTCCTGTCTTTCGGTTCTGGAACAGACATTCAAATATATGGAAGCCGGTGCCATCCCCGGCATCGCGATTCCATTATTATACGATGGCTGTAAAAATACTTTTCTTGATATTGACTGGCTAAGTGACGCAATATATGACAGCCGGGCTGAGAGAAATCAGCGGCTCAATTTACGAATAATCTGTGGTCAGATAAAAGAGCTGTTTAATGAAGCACAGCTAAAAGGCTTGCTTGTACAAGAAAATGATCCCACTGAACAGATCGCACTTGACTGGATGTGTTGCTCAGGTAAAAGATGGCGGCCTGCTATTATGGCCTGTACTTATGCGGCTCTAAGTTATAGAGATTTTAAATTTACTGATGAAGTTATTCAGTCAGCTGTCGCCGTCGAATGTTTCCATAAAGCCAGCCTGATTCATGACGATATCGAAGACGGCGACATGCAGCGGTATGGCAAAAAAACACTGAACGCCGAATACAATACGGGCATAGCTCTTAATGTCGGCGATTTTCTGCTTGGCGAAGGTTATCGCCTTTTAGCGGAATTGGATGTTGACAGCGATAGAAAAAATCAGATGCTAAGCACAGCTGCTTTGGGGCATCGGAATCTTTCACTTGGTCAGGGCAGGGAGCTTTTATGGAGCTATGAGCCCGGGCCGTTAAGTGTCGAAGATGTGCTGGCAATCTTCGAAAAGAAAACCGCGCCGGCATTTGAAGTTGCACTTAAAACAGGGGCGATATTAGCTGGTCAGGGTGGAAAATATGATGATATTTTTACTCAATACAGCAAATATCTTGGCATCGCTTATCAAATTCAGGATGATATCGATGATTATGATAAACCTTGTGACTCTAATGACCTTTTACATAACAGGCCGTCGATAATTCTTGCTTTGACTTATAGAGCCGCGACCGCAGAACAGAAAAACAGTATTGAACAATTCTGGAAAAATGACCCGGCAGATCAGACTGTTCAGCAGAAAATACATGAAATGATTGCGGCTGCTCACAGCAGGCGAACTGCTCTTGAGATGTTATCTTTATATAAAGATAAGGCGGTTAATTCTCTTACTGAGCTGAAGAACCAAAATCTCAAGGGGTTCTTTAGAATTGTGGTCAGTAAATTGTTCCATGAAATTGAAGTGATGCTGTGCTGTGACGACGATCCGAAAAGAAATGATTGAAGCGGTATGCCGTTCGAAGCAGTTACTTGCTGTTGACGTCCCGGATATTATAGCTTTTTTGAATGATAAACAAAATCCTGACGGTGGTTTTCGAGGACGTTCCAAACACAGCGATATTTATTACACTTTATTTGCATCTGAAGCATTAATAGCTCTTGGGGCAAAATTGCCTGCTAAGTTAATAAAGAAATATCTTAAAGGCCTTTTAGATAATCTTCCTTGTGACCTTATCCATTTGGCGAGTTTAATACGTTGTTATGCTGATTTTACGTCTGAAGAATTAGCTAACTATAAAGATATTTTTGTCGAGCGGCTTGAGCAGTGTCATGTCAAAAAAGACGCGGGTTATGAATGTTATAAAAATAGCGGTGGTTCTTCGTACGGATGTTTCTTGGCCTTAGCGGCTTATCAGGATTTGGAGAGCGATCTGCCTGATCCGGATGGAATTATAAAATTTCTGCAAACACTGTGTATTAATGACGGGGGGTATTGTAATGAGCCGGCGTTACCATTCGCATCTACACCGGCTACCGCTGCTGCTATAACTACTTTACATTATCTAAATGCTAAGATATCGGAGGATGCCTTAGTATTTTTAAAAAACTGCTTTGAAGAAGATGGCGGTTGCAAAGCCGTCGCTGGTGCAAAACAACCCGATCTGCTTTCAACCGCGGTTGCGATTCATAGTTTATCTGTCGTCGATAAGTTAGGCCTTATCGATAAAAGGCCGACACTGAGTTTTATTAAAAGTCTTTATCATGATGGCGGTTTTTGTGCCGGGTTGGATGAAACAGTACTGGATTGCGAATACACTTATTATGGTTTACTTGCCCTTGGCCATCTTGTAGATTAAAAGCGATATGGATATTAACGTTTCTAAACTGCAAGCAGTCATTAATTCCCTTGAGACGGAACTTTTCAATCGACGCAATAATGATGGTTATTGGGAGGGACGTCTTTCCAGCAGTGCTCTTTCAACTGCAACAGCTGTTTTTGCATTAGCCGTTGTTGATAGAGAAAAATACGACGTGCTTATAAACAAGGGTGTGTACTGGCTCTGCGGGAATATTAACGATGATGGCGGGTGGGGAGATACTATACGCAGTAAAAGTAATATAAGTACAACGCTTCTTGCATTAACAGCTATTTCCTATATCAACAGAAATGAACATGAAAAAACGATAGGCTCTGCTCAAAAATGGCTAACTAAACGGGCTGGAAGTTTAGAGCCTAAGGCTTTGATAAAAGCTATAGATCAAAAGTACGGCGATGACAAAACTTTCTCATGCCCTATTTTGACTATGGCTGCCTTGGGAGGTGTTTTAGGGAGTAACGTAAAGATTTGGGATAACATCAAAGCTTTGCCTTTTGAGTTGGCTGCGTTTCCGCAGTCATGGTTTCGCTTTTTAGGATTACCTGTTGTCAGTTACGCCCTGCCGGCCCTTATCGCAATTGGCCAGGTTAATTATTTTCATAAAAAACCCGGCAATCTTTTAGTAAGCCTCATTCGAAAAATAACTATTCATCGAACCAGAAAAGTATTGCAAAAAATTCAACCTCAAAGCGGCGGCTTTCTTGAAGCTGCGCCTCTAACAAGTTTTGTAGTAATGAGTTTGGCGTCGATGGGATTAAGCGATTACCCTGTAGTAATAAAAGCGGTTCGATTTTTAGAAAGCAGTGTTAGAGATGACGGCAGTTGGCCGATCGATACGAATCTTGCGATCTGGGTGACAACACTTTCGGTTAATGCTTTATCAATAAAAGAAAAGCTAAGTGAAATATCCAAGACAAAAGACTGGTTGTTATCACAACAATACAAACATAAACACCCTTATACCGGTGCCGAGCCAGGCGGTTGGGCATGGACAAATCTTAGCGGTGCTGTCCCCGATGCGGATGATACGGCGGGGGCGTTGCTTGCGTTGCGAAATATATCTGGGCCGGATATGAATATAATAAAAGCGGCTCGTTCAGGTATCGAATGGTTATTGGAAATCCAAAATAAGGACGGCGGTATTCCTACATTTTGTAAAGGCTGGTCAAAACTTCCATTTGATCGTAGCAGTTGTGACCTGACCGCTCATGCCGTTGCCGCTATGTCAGCGTGGCAGGATTCTTTTGATAGTAAACTAAGAAGAAAAATATCAAAGTCGTTAAGGCGAGCGGTCATATTTTTACAAAAAGCTCAGAATCCGGATGGCAGCTGGCATCCTTTATGGTTTGGTAATGAATCGGCACCGAAAAGTAACAATCCATCATATGGCTCTGCAGGAGTTTTGACGCATATATCTGCCGTAACATCCGATAACAATAGAACTCTGACGCATAATATTCAAAAAGGGCTGAATTGGCTTCTTATTAATCAAAATATAGATGGCGGCTGGGGTGCTGTTAAAGGTGTTTCTTCGTCAATAGAAGAGACCGCTTGGGTTATTGATGCCTTATCAAGCTTGCTTTTATCCAGCTATGAGATCCAAGGTCAAAATGATATAAAATCTGCAATCAAAAAAGGATTGGGCTGGTTAATGCCCCGTATTGAAGAGCCCGATAAAATCTCTGCTACTGCTATAGGGTTATATTTCGCCCGGTTGTGGTATTACGAAGAATTGTATCCGTTAATATTTTCGCTAAGCGCCATGCAAAAAGTCTGTCTGGTAAAGTCGCTTTTGCAATAAGATGTCACGATATTGTCGTGGCTCTAATACATTTCTGAAATCAACACGTTATTTTTTCATATTTAATGGAAGGTGCACATTTGCGAAATCGTAATTATCAACACTGATAATTGCTTTTGCTTATTCAATGTCAAATGTTTTGTGTCAATACAAAATGCGCAAAATGTTTTTAACATGGCCGGTTATTATGATAACTGGTGCGTTTTTTAATGAGATGTAACCATCAATGCCGATTTCAACCTTAAAATAATTGATTGATTAATATTGTCAGGGTAAATGCACTGTCAGCTATGAAGAGACTGGCCGTTGAAAGGAGTATTGGATGAAAAAGCTTTTAATATCAGCATGTTTGGCCATGATGTTTTGTTGTACCGCTTATTCAGCTACGGATGATGAACTGGCGGCCGTTAAGAAAGAAAATGCTGAACTGAAACAGCGAGTGACAAAATTAGAGACGGAACTGGAGCAGATCAAAAAGATCGTCTTCAGCGGGCAGGCAAAGCCCCAGCCTGTTGAACCATCTTCTTTGAGCGATGATGACCTTCAGAAGATTGCCAAGTATGTTCAGGACAAAGGCGCGACATCGAACAAAAAATCCGTCTGGTCGAGTCTTGATATACAGGTATATGGTTTTATTAAAGCAGATGCTTCGTATGACAACTCGCGAACAACGCCGGGCAACTTTGTCCTTTATGCCGACAACGAACAGCATAAGCGTAACGATAACGAGTTTAATATAACCGCAAACCAGACAAGGCTTGGTATGAAGATCAAAGGGCCTGATAACGGCAAGCTGAAAACGAGCGGCCGGGTTGAGATTGATTTCTACGGAAATTATGCTAGTGAAAACAAAGCGAAGATACAACTGCGTCATGCGTACATGACCTTGGATTGGCCTGATGATAATTTCAACATTATTGCAGGTCAGACATCCGATGTTATTTCGCCTTTGAATCCGATGACGCTTAATTACACGGTATTATGGGATGCTGGTAATATCGGCTACAGGCGGCCGCAGATCCGCCTGACCAAGGTATTCCCGGATGGCGACCGACAATTCAAGCTTGAAGGTGCCATAGCTCGAACTATAAGCAGTAGTTTTGCCGCGTCAGAGGCAGGTGCCGATTCGGGCCATCCGACCTTCCAGGCTCGTGCAAGTGTCAGGTTCCCCTGGATAAATGACAAAACAACGGAGATCGGTGTTTCCGGTCACTGGGGCAAAGAAGAGTATGACGTCAATGCCGTCAACTATAAGAACAAAAAGTTCGACTCGTGGTCTTTCAATATTGACCTGACCCAGCCAATCAATGACTGGTTGAAGTTTAAGGGCGAATTTTTCTGTGGCGAAAATCTCGGAACATACTTTGGCGGTATAGGCCAGGGAGTCAACACGACTACCATGAAGGAAATACGTGCCAAGGGTGGCTGGGTAGCCGTAACGATAGGCCCGTTTGACAAATGGACGTTTAATGTCGGCGGTGGTATGGACTGTGTCAAAGAAGATGATATTTCCACCGGAGGCCGACAGTCAAACCGTTCGATATTCGGTAACTTACTTTACGCATTTAATAAACATATGACATTTGGCTTCGAGTTGTCTCACTGGAGAACCGAATACAAGGGGCATGGTGACGCCGAAAACCTGCGTGCCCAGACCTCATTCATCTATAAATTTTAGATAACTCACTTCTATGTTAAATCTAAGAGCCCGCCAAAACCGGGCTCTTATTTTTAGAAGCCATAACGCAGGCCTCGAATTTTGCAGCCAATTGCAGTAGATCGAGGTTTTGGGATGGCTTCTAGTATTTGTTACTTATACTCAAATACCAGGAACCATCTTCATTAATACTCAGCAATGCCGGGCCATTTAAAATCTCACCATTGAATTCAAGTGAAATAACACCAGTCTTTTGATTTGTTACTGTGTATTTTCCAGAATCAACTATCCTTACTTTGCCGGTATTGTTTTGAACCGGCCCTTCATATATAAGATACTTTTTGTGATGATCATATATCTTAACCGCCTTGATCGGCCCTGAGTAAATATCTGAGGGATGCTTTTCGAGGCTGTAAGTCTCCAGTACATCGCCGGATTCGAGCATAAGGTCCCAATGAACCTCACAGTCGCATTTATGCTCCTGTATAACGAATTTTGTTGCTTCTGCGGTCATAGAATTCGGCCTGATTTAATTTATTTGTTTATTTGAGCCAATGGTATTATACTGTTTCCAATGAAAATTGATAGATGCCAGGGGAGCCGAAACTCGTGATTTGAGCAAGGCTGAGAATTTCTCGCTGTGGAATGACCCTCTGAACCTGATCAGGTTAAAACCTGCGAAGGGAGGCTATGATGTATATTTAAGGCACTCCTTTTGTAGAAGTGCCTTTTCTTTTTTGGGTGAAAAATGGAAACGTTAATTATAAACGGTAAAACGAAGCAGTATCAAGCAGGGCAGATGCCGGCGACCTTGCTCGCTCTTTTAGAGCAGATGAACATCAAGGCCCCTACTATTGTCGCTGAGATTGACGGCGAGGTTATTGACCGGCAAAAATTTGCTGATACTAAGATCAATAATGGCCAGAAGATCGAACTGATACGTTTTATGGGAGGCGGCTGATAATGGATAACTTAGTAATTGCCGGCAGGGAATTTAATTCACGGCTTTTAGTCGGTACTGGTAAATTCGCTTCTTCAAAAGTAATGGCTGATGCCATCGAGGCATGTGGTTCAGAGATCGTCACCGTTGCCCTTCGAAGAGTTGACATCGAAAATGAAAACGACGACATGCTCTTGGCTATCGACCGTGATAAATATCTTCTGCTGCCGAACACTTCCGGTGCTCGTGATGCCGATGAAGCTGTTCGCTTGGCAAAGCTTGCTCGCGCAGCGAGTAGTATCAACTGGCTAAAGCTCGAAGTAACGCCGGATCCTTATTATCTATTGCCCGATCCTGTCGAAACTCTCAAGGCCGCTGAGGCGTTGGTCAAAGATGATTTTATAGTGTTGCCATATATAAATGCTGATCCTGTTTTAGCTAAGAGGCTCGAAGATGCCGG
Organism: Sedimentisphaerales bacterium; assembly: GCA_028282745.1. Lineage (GTDB taxonomy): Bacteria > Planctomycetota > Phycisphaerae > Sedimentisphaerales > Anaerobacaceae > JANQHJ01. The sequence goes on from JANQHJ010000001.1 coordinate 13,428, forward strand.
TACTGCAACGGTAATGCCTTTAGCCAGCCCTATAGGTTCCAACCAGGGTATGAGGACACGGGCCGCTATAGAGATAATAATCGAGCAGGCTAATGTTCCTGTAGTGGTTGACGCCGGCCTTGGCTTACCATCTCACGCCGCAGAGGCGATGGAGATAGGTGCCGACGCGGTGCTGGTCAATACAGCAATAGCTACCGCTGCCGATCCATGTGCGATGGCAAGGGCATTCAAACTTTGTGTCAAAGCGGGGCGGACAGCTTATAATTCAGGCCCGGCTGTCGCTCAGAGAAAGGCGACAGCTTCGAGCCCGTTAACTGGATTTTTGCGCGACGAATGAAAACAATGCAAACTAAATCACAACAATTCAGTTCAATATTAACTCTGCGCGGCCTTGATAGAAAATATTCTCAATGGTCGAATGCTCTTAACAACTTTACTGAATCCGATGTGAAGGGGGCTCTGTCAAGTCAGCCGGGCGTATATCGACCAGAGAAGTTAATGGTTTTAGTGTCACCAGCTGCCCGTGGACATCTTGAGCAGATGGCCCAACTTGCTCATCAGCTAACTGTTCAGCGGTTTGGCAAAACAATAAAACTTTACGTGCCGTTATATCTATCAAATTATTGCTCAAGCAGTTGTCGCTATTGCGGTTTTAATGTAGATAATAAAATCGAGCGAAAACGACTTACTATCGAAGAGGCTCTGGAACAGGCTGATATTATAGCCAATGAAGGTTTTCGGGATATACTGCTCGTAAGCAGTGAGGATAGAAATTATATCACTGTTGAATACCTTTGTGAGCTTTCAAAGCAGCTGCGGAAAAAGTTCAGCTGTGTCTCTATCGAGGTTTACCAGATGACAGCTGCCGAATACTCCGAGCTTTTCGCGGCTGGTATAGAGGGCGTGACGCTCTATCAGGAAACTTATGATCGTGATGTTTACAAGTATTATCATCCGGCTGGGCTAAAGACGGATTACGGTCAAAGGCTAAATGTCGCGGATGATATGGCAGCAGCCGGGATGCGTGAGATCGGCTTAGGAGCACTTCTTGGCCTGGCTGACTGGCGAGTCGAGACGCTGGCGCTTGGTGAGCATGCTCATTATTTAATGAAACGGTATTGGCAGAGCCATATCTCTATATCATTTCCAAGAATCCGGCCGGCCAGTCATGTCGATGGGCAGCAGTTCGAGCATTTGCTCAGCGATAAGGACATGGTGCAGATGATGCTCGCTCTCAGGCTGTGCTTTGCCGATGTCGGGCTGGTTCTTTCTACTCGTGAGCCCGCGTCGCTGCGGGATAATATGGTGTCGCTCGGTATTACACGGATGAGTGCCGGCAGTAAAACGAGCCCCGGCGGGTATTGTAAAACCGAACATGCTCTCGAGCAATTCGATGTAAACGACAGCCGATCCGCTTCACAGATAGCAGAGATGCTGAGGGAACGAGGGCTCGACGCGGTCTGGAAAGACTGGGATTGCGGCTTTATCGATAACAAATAGCAAAGGTCAATGATGCCATTGAACAAACAACAAACTCGAAGGTATCATCGAAATATTATTCTCGATGAAATCGGTGTCGAGGGGCAGCAAAAGCTGCTTGACTCCAAAGTTCTTGTTATTGGTGTCGGCGGTCTGGGTTCGCCGGCTGCGATGTACCTGGCAGCAGCGGGTATCGGTACTATAGGCATAGCCGACGCTGATAAGATTGAACTATCTAATCTGCAACGACAGATTATCCATCACACAAAGGACCTTGGTGTTAGTAAAACTGATTCGGCTTCAGAGAAGCTTTCCGCGATCAATCCTGATGTTAGTATTCGCACATATAATTTACTTGTTAAAGAAAATAACGCTTGTGATATTATTAATGAGTATGACTTTGTTCTCGATTGTACGGATAACTTCGAGTCCAAGTTTATGATTAACGAAGCATGTTGCTCTGCGAAGAAACCATTTTCTCATGCCGGCATTTTAGAGTTCCAGGGTCAATTAATGACCATCTTAGCCGGGCAGACCGCATGCTATAGATGTGTTTTTGACGGCCCGCCGCCAGCAAGCAAAGTTGCTGGTGTGCTCGGCGTACTGCCGGGCGTGATCGGGTCACTACAGGTTACTGAAGCTGTCAAATACCTTTTAGACATTGGTGGATTACTGACAGATACTCTTTTGACTTACGATGCTTTAAAAATGGAATTTCGAAAGGTCACCGTAAAACGCAATCCCAACTGTCCGGTCTGTGGTTAGTTGAAACTGCCATAGAGATATTTTTAGCCACAGAGGGCACAGAGAAACTAAAATTCTAAATTCTAATATCTAAATCCTAAACAAACCCGAAGCACTAAATCCAAAATACAAAACATTCAAGATTGCCACGGCCATATTATGGCCTCGCAATGACATATTAGCAACCCTGCCATAGTGATGGCAGGGCTAAACAATTGGGTTTGTTTTGGGTTTGTTTTTTTGAAAATCGCCACATAAAGCACAAAAATCAATATAATTGGGTTCGTTTTGCATAAATAAGGTTTTTCATAAATGACCTGTTTTGCGCATAAAATAAGCGCAACCGATTTGCGACACGGATTAACATCCTCCTTCGCTAAAGCTGCGGAGGGCAGACGACTTCACTTTTTAAAGAGCCAAATATAGTTCTTAGTTTTGAATTTTTAGTTCTGAGTTAATAGGAATTTCCATAAATATTTCTTCGTTTTTAAAGGCATATATGGCATTCTTGTGATGTTTGGTGAGTATTATACAAAAGCATATGTTGTGTGTCAAGTGAAAAGTTGAAAAATACACAGAAACCACGGATTTCTCGGATTGACACAGATTATGAGGTATAAAGGAGCTTATATTAATGTCATGTAGCGTTTTAATTGTTGGCAGTGTTTTGTATTTTAAGGTTTTGAAGTAAGTACGTAATCTTCAGCAAAGCCGTAACGGTCGTAAAAACGAAAGACTATTCCCCTGTAATCTTCGATGATCTCATAATTCCAAGGTGAGTCACCGTATTCAACCTTTTCATTAGTATAATGATCATTGTAATCGTCAAAGAAGATATCTATCATGTTAGAAACGGCATCTTTATTCATTCCATCGAAGTAATTAGTTTTTTCAGCTAATCCATCAATAGAGTCAAACATTTTGTCAGTTCTGAAAAAATAGGCAATCATCCATATATCACCACTAGTTTTTGCATTTATTTTTGGAAGACAAAGAAAAATAAATGTACCAATTAGAAAACTAATGAAGAGAGCGGGAGAAAAAACTCGTTTCAAAGAATCTGCAGTTCGATATTTGGTAAAATTCTTATTATTAATAATCTTTGATGTTAATAGTAATATTAAAAGACTGCATACATTTGAACAAATCAAAATCGTAAAAATTCTTGCTCCCTTGAAACTATAATAATGCTTTCGAAAAGGCTCAGCTTTGCTGAAGTTCAAGTATAAATCATCTTTCATCTGTTTTGAGGTAAGGATACCAGTTAACTTTGTCACAAAACAGCCGTCCCACATGAAATCTTTTGCCCCAGAGTGCCCGATATGTTGTTTAAAATTTTCATCATTAAAGCCATATATTTCCTGTTTATCACTGCGAATCCAATATTTTCCAACTTTTTGGTAGGAATATTCATTTACAACTTCTCTGGTAAGCTGCTTGCAGTCTGCCGATTCATCAGCAATAACGAAAATCTCAAGATATACATTACTACCAACAGTGGAAGTAAGCTTCATGGGGTAAACAGCTTTTTCAGTTGGGAAGGTCAGGCTGACAGGGTGTGGGCTACTGTATCCATCAGCATCTCTTTTTAATTTAGCTACTACAAAGTACCAGTTTTCATTAATATAGCTATCTACAATGTTCCTGTCCTGTTCGGAGAGTCCAACAAAATCATTCGTATTTAACCAGCTTGCCAAGGCATTGGGGTCATCAGCTTTTAGGACAGCGACTTCATAATTGCCTATTATTGATGTTTCAAGTACATCAACACCTTCTAATTCGGATAAATTAAGCCCCAGTCCTGCAGATGATAAGGTAGGTATTAAAATCAGGAACAATATGGAACCTATCAATAAAAATAGTACTATGCGATAATGATTTCTAGGGGCATTTCTCAATTTCATATAGCACAATAAGATGACAAGGACAGTAATTGAAAATGAAATTCCCAAGAAGGGCGCATGTGAATCACCGTTTTCGATTTTTGGTTGAATATTTAAACTCATTGTTTCAATCAGGCCGGATGAGACTTGTTTGAATTTTGTTGGTTGTGAGGGGAGCGGTATTACCCAACCGAATTCTGTGCCGCCGCCATCAATAGACGATTCAATGACAAGTTTTTCAATGCCATCTCTATACGAGAGTATAGCTCTCTGTGATGGAATAGAGGGCGGAACCTTTTGCATTCTCTTTGGGAAAACCTTGCCATCAGCAAAGGTTTGCTGGTTGATAAATATGGGAAGAGCAAATAAAGTAAGAAGAAACAGTTTTCGGAATCCGCAATATCTGGACATAACTAACCTCCGGCATTAATTAGATATCATGCGTTCGCAATAATACTCTATAGTAAATAGAAAATCAATGTTTATGGCTTTATTTCATAGACGATGCATTTTCCGGCGGATTCGGGAAGGTATTCTGTTTCCCTGACCGTCCGGCAGTTGTATTTGCTGAATGTGTTCTCGTCGAAGTGGAAGCGGTGTTCGCCTAAATTGATAGTCAAATTTTGTTTGCAAGGGGTGGTTATTATCAGTGAACGTTTGGCATGTTTAAGACATTTATCAACTATGACGTAAGGGTCATCAAAATGCTCAAGCGTTTGTATGATAATAATGTAATCATACTTATCAGGAATCGGATCCCTTAAAATATCGTGGACAATGTAATCGATATCTTTTGAATGTTTTTTTGCCTTGGCTATTGCGACGTCACTGAAATCGGCGCCGGTAATATTAGCGTTCGGGAATTTACGCTTTAGAAGCTGACAGCCGTTACCGAGGGCACAGCCTATGTCGAGCAATGAAAAGGCTTCATCTTTCGGCAGCAGGTCAAGGATGAGGTTGTAAGGGGTGTCCCTCCAGAAGCTGTCATATTTCGCAAGTTTTTTGTTCCAGTATTCTTTAGTGTTGGGATTATGGCCTGTGATCTTACTTTTGATGCAATGACAAATAGTAATAAAAACATTGGAAATGAAACTTATGGGATTAACTTTTCTTTTTACAGTCATTTTGAATCGCGTCTTTCAATTCCTTTTATTAGCCCAGAGAGCATTTTAGCTATAGTTAAAAGCTTCTCTCTTAATTGGTTATGCGTTTTCTCGTCGATCAACCGTCTTCGTTTTGCCAATTCTAATAATGGTACACATTCCTGCATAGAGCCCCGAGATATTATAAAAAAGTTTTTTCTATCAGCTTTTGTGAATCTGCCATTGCCTTCAGCGATATTAGCAGCGATTGATAAAGATGCACGGTTGAGTTGATCACGGAGATAATAATAGCCGTTGGGAAATTTGGAAGTTGTCTCGCAAATTTTGTCGGCAAAGTTGACAGCCTTCTGATAAACGACAAGTTTTTCAAAAGCGAATGCCATTTAGTTATTCCTCTTGAAAGGAGATAGTAGAAAGGAGACCGCTGTAGAGATTGACATCTTACTCTACTTTCACCTTTCTATGCTCTACAGCTCTATTTTTTGAGCTAAGCTCAAAAAATCGGGGTGATAGGATTCGAACCTACGGCCTCCTGGTCCCAAACCAGGCGCTCTAGCCAAGCTGAGCTACACCCCGATAAATCAGGTTCTGATTTAACGCAGCTGGGCATTTTACGGTATTGTGATTATAAATGCAACCCCGATTTATCGGGGCTAAATCAAGTAAAATAAAGCTCTTAGCCAAGGCTGTATATGTTAGAATAGGCAAGATTTGGCTTGCAAAGGGGGGCGATTTCAGCTATAATATTAGATATTAATAGACTTTAAGAGGCTAACATAGGGGCTGTATTTCATAGAGGATGGGTGCTAAGGACTTGAGTGTCCGGCACATCCCGATGTTTGAGGTGATGCTTTTCTTTTTTGTTTTTGTAGTGTGCTATGTCCTTTAGCCGAAATAAATTACAGCACTGGTTAAGTTTTTGTGACAGTGCAATAGTCCATGGGCAACCATACAATAACTGCGGCAAGGCAAAGCTCTTTTCCGCAGGGGAGTCGAATGAAAATGGCAGGAATGTTTTATTCATTAAATGAAGCGGCCGAGAAGCTCGGTAAAAGCGAAGACGAAATCAAACAGCTTGCCCAGGAGGGTAAGATCAGAGAGTTCCAGCATGAGGGGGAACTTCTGTATAAGGTCGATGAGGTTGAAGCCCTTGCTGCCGAGTCAGGCGCAGAGCCCATTGATACTCCGGTTGAAGAGGCAGAGGCCCTTGATGATCTCGCACCTGCTATGGGAGATATCGATATGGATATGGATCTGTCGCCGGTCGAAGAGCCGCAGGAGCCTGCTACCGAGGCGGAGCCGGAACCGGAGCCCATTAACCTGGATGAGTCAGGCGAGCTTGAGTTAGCGGATTCGCTTGCACAGGATGTCTCTGAAGATTCATTTATGCTCGACGATATACCGGAAGCAACTCCCGAGCCTGCCGCTGAGCCGGAACCTGCTGCCGAAGTGGAGCCGGAGCCTATCAATCTTGATGAGTCAGGTGAGCTTGAATTGGCGGATTCCCTTGCTCAGGATGTGGCGGACGATTCGTTTATGCTTGGTTCGACTGGTGAGAATGTTTCGATTTCGGAAGATTCTTTCGCGATGGATATGGGGGCGGGCGAAGAGCTTGGGGCAGAACCAGCCGCGGCTGCGGATGATTCGTTCAGCTTTGAAGATATGGCTTCAGATGAACCTGCTGCTGAGCCTGTTCAAGATCAATCGGAAGAGACCGAGCTTTCATTATCAGTTGATGACCAGGAAGGCTCGACAATGAATAAAGAAATGGCGGCGGAAGATACGGCGCTGACCAGTGAAGGATTAAATGTAATGGATGATGCCGGCAGTGGATTCAGCCTTACCGAAGACACAGCAGCTCAAACCAAAGCAATGGAAGATGCCTCTTCTCTTGAAGAGATCGAAGGCGATTTGAATCTTGACAGCTTTGGAAGCGGGTCCGGTCTTTTGGACCTGTCGCTGCAGGCTGATGACACTTCGCTTGGCGGGATTCTTGACGAGATATATACAGATGACCAGGCTGAAGCGGGCTCACCAGAGGCAAGTGCCGCTGATGTTGCAGCCGAAGCCGATATACTCGCTGGTGAGAGCGTCACTGCTGCTCCGGCAGTTGTGCAGGGATATGTTGAACCTGAGCCGGATGCATCGAGCAATATTCTCGGCGGTCTTCTTTTACTGCCGCTTGCTGTAGTTATTTATACTATTATGGTAGCCGTGGTTGGTATGAAGGAAGTCAGGCCGATTCTCGTGCCGGAAAATGTATCTATGGTGCTGTATGCACTGGGAGGATTGGCTGTGCTGGGTATTATCCTGGGCGTTTGGGGATATTCAGCAGGTTCTCCAGCAAAGCCGAAAACGGCTAAGTCTAAAAAGGCTAAAGAGCCCAAGGCTAAAAAAGAAAAAGTGAAGAAGCCTAAAAAAGAGAAAAAGAAAAGGGTTAAGAAAAAGAAATAACACGCTTTTTTTGGACTTATAAATGAGCTTTATAGGCCCCTGTTTAAATAACGGGGGCCTTTCTTTTTTACGTGTAGTCTGGATAGTATATTTTACAAATTTGCCCTTGACGGCATAAGACAATAAGGTACTATTTATCCATACTATTGTGCATTTATCACAGGCGGGGATTAGCTCGAATGATGATAATATTTGAACGGGAAAAGGGATAAGTTTTCCGCTACTTATGAAAGGAGTTATAATGCGAATCGCAAGAATTATTTCAGTTAGTCTTATCGTTGCAAGTCTTTTACTGGTTATGGGTTGTGAGCCCGAATGTAAGGATCTCAAGATCCAGAACAACACACAAAGAAAGAGGATTTCTCAGTTAGAAAGTGAAAAACAGAGCACGGCACTTCAGATATCACAGCTCGAGAGACAGGTAGCGGCAGCTCAGCAGCGTGAGAGCATCGAAACAGGTGCACTTGGCGAAAAAGTCGATGCTCTTGAAAAAATGATGGCTAAGAAAGATGAAATGATCGCCCAGATGCAGGAGCAGCTGGTCTATGGTATTCAATTGCCGGTCGAGCTTAGCACATTATTACAGGATTTTGCCAGCAGCCAGTCGATGGTTGAGTATGACTCGAGTCGCGGCGTGGTAAAGTTCCAGAGTGACCTGCTCTTCGAAAAGGGCAGCGATACCGTGGCGTCATCAGCTGTCAGTGCAATCAAATCATTGTGTGAAATCCTCAATAATGAACAGGGCCAGAAATTCGATGTTATTATCGCAGGGCACACTGATGATATTCGCATCGGCAAGCCTCAAACGAAGGCTAAACATCCGACTAACTGGCATCTTTCGGCACATCGTGCGATATCGGTATTGCGAATAATGTCTGGTAATAATATTAATCCTGACAGATTGAGTGTTCGCGGATTTGGCGAGTTTCGTCCTATCGCCCAGAACAAACCCAATAGAAAGGGCAATAGCCTGAACAGACGTGTCGAGATTTATATTGTTCCCAAGGGCATGTAAGATAGCGAATAGTCGTTAGTTAATAGTTAATAGTGATAAAGCCCGTGGTTTTGCCGTGGGCTTTTTCTTTTACACATTTTTACTTGAAATAAGCCGGATTTCTCGCTAAACTGGCAATAGTTGTAGTTCAGATTGGCCAATAGTGTAACGGTAGCACGACTGACTCTGGATCAGTTAGTTGGGGTTCGAATCCCTGTTGGCCAGTTTTTATATTAGAGCATCTAAAAAAAGTGGCTCTGCATTCGAGCGACTTATTTTCCAGCCTGACTGTGTTGAAACGCTCAAAATCATCCTCAATGTAGCTTTAGCTACACCTGCGGTGATTTTGCACCTTTCGCCTTGCAGACTGCAAAAACGTTCACTCTCGGTGCTACGATCCATTTTTCCAGAGGCTCTATTTTCTTTTTGGTAAGAATTATAGTTCAAATATAATCTGTCATTGTCCTATAAGTATTAGTATAAAACATTTGCAAAGGCTGATTTGTGCGGTTAAGGCTCTTCTTAGGTTGACTTAAACATACCCAATAATGTATCATGGAATCTGGAGGTTACGGACAACTCACCTATAGGCAGTTCTGAGGTAGGACGCCAAATTGCAAGGATGCCATAGAATGGATATCGCCCCTAAGGGGTGATTTGATAGAGAGTGGTGATAAGATGTTTCGTGATTTTGTTAACCTTGCAACGGCTAAGCCGGTGTTCTTTATGATCATAATTTTTGCAGTCCTTTTCAATTCAGGATGTTCTTCATCATTGTCAGAATTAGCTGGGCCGGACGGGAAAATAAATCTACTCGATCCTGAGAATAGCCCTTATGACATCGAGATCATTGAAAGGCCGAACGGTAGGTTAGATTATTACTGGGACATCGACAGCAGCATTGAACAGGCTGATTTCTGCAAGTTAAAATACCATTCATCATACAAATACACTCGCTCGATAGTTGTTCAGGGGAGTATCGGGCAGTCCGATAATACCTATCCTGTGCTTCTCGATACCGGCTGTTCCCAGCCTTTATTTGTTAGAGAGGCCCATGTGCGTGACAATTCATTAGCGGTTTATCCCCTTAAAACGGGTTCATTTAACGGTTATCAGATGGCTTTATGTCATCTGCCTGAATTGAAGCTTGGTGAGATAAGCCTGATGGATTGGCCGTGTCTGTATCTAAGGAGTGGCTCCAGGAATTCATTTTTCAAATTAGCCGCCGAACATGATAATTTTATGATCGTAGGATTGCCTCTGTTGATGGAATTTCAATATGTCCTGATCGATGATGCCAATAAAGCAGTTGAGCTATCAAATGATAAGGAATTTACTCCGTCAGACCCTGATAACTGGGAGAAGTTTCCTATAACAATCGAAGAGGATTTACGCGGCAATGCCTTTTTGTTTGTCGATATTCCTATAGAGGCAAGGCAGACATATATCCAGATCGATACCGGTAGTGGTACAGGCCTGTCGGTTAGCCAAAGTCTATGGAATCAGCTCAAAGAACAAACAGGGCCGATAAAATTCAGCAGGACAAAGCTGAATTACCCATATATCGGAAATCTGTCCTGCAAAAGGGGCAAGGCTGAATCACTTAGTATGGGATCGAAGACTATTAAGAATGCCGACATTGCAGTCTTCGCCGATAACTGTCCTCTTGTCGAGGATTGTGACGGCCTGATTGGGATGCAATTCTTCCGCAATTCTACAATAGTTCTGGATTTTGAGAACGATCTGCTGTGGATAAGATCCTCAGATAATTAGGCATTGGTCTTACATTTTTCAAATCTTTCTGTTTCCCAGACAGTGATTGTCTCAGGCCTGTTTACAGCCATTTTCCCGCTTTATTTAGCCTCAAGAAACAAATTCCTGATGACCGATAAATTTCTGTAGGCAAGGAGTTTATATGGAGAATCTACATTACGTTTCGGGCAGTTAAAAAGGTGTTCATTAATTGGTCCGCTGTTGGATTGAATGACACCCGACGGGGACGGAGTCTGTTTAATTAACCCTATTTTCTTATCTTTTGCCATAGGATTCTTTCCATACGGATTGTGAAGATCCTAATTATAAATCAGTTTTATAAACCTGACGTAGCTGCTACAGGCCAGCTACTTGCTGATTTAGCTGAGAGCTTAGCTAAACAAGGGCATGAGGTACATGTAATTTGCAGCCGTTGTGCATATGGTGGCGGTAAAACAAGATTCCCATCCAGTCAATCATTAAATGGTGTACATATTCATCGTGTATCAGCGACGGGTTTTGGTCGCAAAAACATAATTGGGCGCTTGGTCGATTACCTTTGCTTTTATATTCTCGCTATGTTCAAGGCGGTGATTATGCCCCGAATGGACATGTGTATTGTACTTACCACACCACCTTTTATCGCGTTGTGCGGCTTGATCTTGCGACTGCTTAAAAGAACACAAGTGATACTCTGGAGTATGGATATATACCCAGAAATTGCTGTAGCATATGGTGCGATAAAAAATAAAAGCATACTGCATAAGTTTTTATCCGGTATAAGCAAATGCATATATCGTCGAGCAGTTAGAATAATATCCTTAGGCGAAGTTATGACAGAGAAACTTGTTGAGGCCGGGGCCAGTCAGGAAAAAATAATAACAGTGCATAACTGGGTGCCGGGTGAAATCGTCGATTCAAATCCATCTGGCAATTCTGTCTTATATGAAAAATGGCAAGTCAGAGATCGCGTAAAATTAATGTATTTGGGCAATCTTGGAATCGGTCATGAACTGGAATCAGCAGTTAGAGCAATGAAGGAACTTGGTCAAAATGTCAAAGTTGATCTTTTGTTTGTTGGTAATGGTAAGATGCGTGAAAGGCTTATCGACTTAGCCAGTGAGCTTGACTTGGATACTGTTAGCTTTCATCGTCCGGTCCCTTTAGCTGATCTTCCCAATGCCCTTGCCATAGCAGATATACATTTAGTTTCACAAAAGCCGGGCACTCAGGGATTGATAGTTCCGAGCAAACTCTATGGCGTGCTTGCTGCGGGCCGCCCAACGATTTTTGTTGGTCCCGATGATTGCGAAACTGCAATGATACTACGTAAAAGTAATGCAGGTATCATTGTATGCCCCGGAGATATTCATGGGGTGGCTGAAGCAATAAAAAAATTAGCGTATGAGCAGGGCGTTAGAGAAATAATGGGTGAAAATGCCAAACAATACTACATGAATCATTTTGGTCGCGATCGAAGTGTGTCACAAATTCAAGAACTCATTGAGGCAATTTAAATTATTATGAAAGTTTCTTTTATTTTCGGGACACGTCCGGAAGCAATAAAGATGGCCCCTTTGATCTTAGGCATGAAGAATATGGCCGAGTTTGAGGTTAATGTTTGTGTTACGGGTCAACATCGTGAGATGCTGGATCAGGTTCTGGATGTATTTGAGATCATACCGGATGTCGATATTGCGCTTATGGAGGATAATCAGACACTTGCTTCATTGACTTCAAGGGCAATTAAATCAATCGCATCTTACTTAGATTGTTATAAGCCTGATCTTGTATTAGTTCAGGGTGATACCACAACAGCTTTCTGTGCCTCACTGTCAGCTTTCTATAATATGATACCAGTTGGTCATGTTGAAGCAGGGCTACGGACATATAATAAATTTTCTCCCTTCCCTGAAGAAATAAATCGTGTAATGATTACTCATATAGCAGACTATCATTTTGCTCCTACACAATCATCAAAGAATAGCCTTGTTCGAGAGAATGTTGATGAGAGCAGGATATTTGTAACTGGCAATACGGTGATCGATGCTCTTAATATTGCCGTAGAGAAAGTCAGACAAAAATCTTCATTGATTCCAGGTTTGCCAGATGAGTTGTTTAGCAATGATGGCGACAGAAAGCTGGTTTTAATAACCGGACATCGACGGGAAAGCTTTGGTGATGGTTTTAAAAATATTTGTGAAGCTGTCAGCCGGCTTGCGAATAGTTCACCAGAGGTTGTATATGTTTATCCTGTCCACTTAAATCCGAATGTTCGCGAAATTGTATTTAATATGTTGAAAGGGTATAAAAATATTTACTTAATCGAGCCGCTGAGCTATTTGCCGTTTGTGTCATTATTGGATCGTTGCTCATTAATATTGACTGATTCAGGTGGGATACAGGAGGAAGCGCCGAGTCTTGGCAAACCGGTACTTGTTATGCGTGATACAACCGAACGTCCTGAAGGTGTAGAAGTTGGTACGGCAAAACTGGTTGGTACAGATCCTAATAAAATTGTTAGAGAAGTCTCAGAATTGCTCACAAACGAATTAGCCTATAAAGATATGGCTAACAAGCATAATCCCTATGGTGACGGGAAAGCTACAGATAGAATAATCAAAGCTATTAAGGATTGTGAAGATATTGTTGACTCCAAGCGTCAACTAAAATGCGTGGAAGTATAATAGAGGAATATGGGAAAAAGTTCAGTTGGTCTTAGTATTAAAGACTCGCTTCTTAGATCAGTATTAGGCATAAGGGGTGCTTCTACTGATTTGCAGCAGGGCGCAAAAGATCTTTTAGCGTCTGTAAGCCCCCAGGTTGTTGCATTAGTGACGCAAGCAGTAAGCGCTGTCTTAATAGCAAGAGGTTTGGGTCCTTCCAGTTTAGGTCGCTATGCTCTTGTCATGAGCCTTACCGCGATAGTTGTGTCATTATCCGATCTTGGCTTGAATCAGACCGGTATCCGATATGCTTCTCGTGCTGCCGCTCATGGCAATCTTGCCGGACAAATGTCTGTATTAAGATGGTCCTTTCGCTTACGTTTAACTTTAGCGGCAATTGTTACAGTAATATTTTTCATTGCAGTTCCATTTATCGCTAAATATTTCTGGCATGATCAGCAACTCTCACCATTGTTACGCTTAGGTTTATTTACCGGCGTCATAGGCGTTATTGCCGGTGTGCCGAGTATTTACTATTTATCTCTTAAGCGGTTTAAAAGTAACGCAATAATTCTATGTGTACAGAGACTTCTCTTATTTGGTGGAATACTAATCATTGCGCTATTTGGTCTTTGGTCATTATTTAATATATTGGTTTTCAAAATTGTATTCGCTGCTCTCGGAGCCGCGGTTGGGATATTGGTAATTCCACAAGCTGCTATTTGGCCTCCTAAAAATATATCGCTTTTAAAGGATCTAAGATTAAGGCATTTCTGGGCAAGCCCTGATGTAGGAGTTGAACATGATTTCGTAACTGATACTGACAGCCCTAACAGCTTTGCTTTTTATCATCTTTTATCTACTATTTTTATTATGCTGATTTTGCAGGCGGATGTCTGGATGATAGGGCACTACCATAATAAAGAACAACTTGGCTATTATAGCGCGGCAATTTACCTAACCTTGCCATTAACAGTTTTTTTGAATTCACTAACTACTATACTCTGGCCAAGAGCATCCGGGCATACGACATTTGAGCATGCCGTTTCACTTTTGAAAAAGACTTTTCGAGTGTGTGGTATCCTGGCTATTTTGTGTTTGATCTATGCTATGGTTGTGCCTGTAATGGCTCCTGTGCTTTTCGGTTCAGAATATAAGCCAAGTGTGTTATTTGGTCATTTTCTTTGCATACGATATTGCATTGCCTTTCTTATATGCCCAATGGATGTTGTAAGTTACAATTTTGGGCTGGTCAGAGTTTATTGGATAGTTTTTCTTTTTCAGTTAATAGTCATGGTCCTGATATGCCTTATCTTGTTGCCAAGGATCGGGCCATTAGGAGCAGCTATCGCATTGATTTCACAGGATCTCTTTGGCGCAATTATAAGAGGATCCTTGATTCTAAAAAAGGTGTGGTTTTATAAAAATCTTCAGTAGTAAGTGATATACACATGAACGGAATCATTCTTTGTGAACCGCTGTGTCATGGATTCGAGCATTCGACTGGTAATGCAGCTCTTTTGGAAACTGTATTCAGTGCATATCCGAATGATTGTATTACCTTCATGGCCGAAGATGAGCATATCGAATGGGTTAAGACTAAGCTAAGAAGTCAAAAAAGTGATTGTATGCAGCAAGTTAACTGGAAGTCTATTAGTATTCCGCCAAGGAGTATTAGTGGTTTCAAAAGATTTAAAAAAGACTTATGCTGGTTTAAGAACTTAATATCTGTAGCACAGAGCACTCCATGTAAAGCTGTATTGATCTGTTCAATAACGAATACTACACTTTTGATTTTGAAGCTTTGGCTATACAGACACAGTCCGGATTTCCATATCATGGCGATACCTCATGGAATTCTTAGTACGCTTTCGGGGAAAAAACCAGTTAATCCGATCAGTAGATTATTAAGCTTTCGTAAAATGTTAAGCCTACCTCATCCGGCACAGTTAAAATATCTTTTGCTGGGCGAGACCATTTATAAGTCGGTTGTTGAATTTCAGCCGAAATGGGCGAATCATTTTACTTTTATAGACTTGCCATATTTTCATGAAGAGGCTGATGTGACAAACATTCAAATCTCTGAATCTGTTTGCTTTGGCTACTTTGGCGTGACAATTAAAGGGTTTGATGCTTTTTATAATCTTGCACTTGAGGTTCAGGGTAAAAATGATAGGGCAGCATTTGCTTTAGTAGGGCATCTAAGTAAAAACGGTAATCAGAAAACATATGATCCCTGTAAAATAATTGGTCTAACAGATAAGCCTTTGTCGTCTAAAGAATATGTTGAACGCTCAAAAAAATTGACCTATGCGGTAGGTATAACAGACCCTGAGCATTATCGCTGGGGTGCCAATTCTTCGTTTGTTGATGCTTTATCTTTTGTAAAACCGGGTATTTATCTACGTAATTCTTATGTTGAATATTACTTCGATAAAATGGGAGATGTTGGTTATATATGTGACAGCTATAACCAGATCAAGGAAACAGTCATTTCGATACTTGATGATTTCCCGACACAGAGATACCAAGAGCAAACTCAAAATATAATTAATGGTCGAAAGTTATTTGAGCCGGTAAACATTTCACCAAAGATGCGAACAATAATTGATGGGGCTTTTGCGTGAAGAAAGCTATGGTGACAGGGGTGTCAGGTCAGGATGGCACTTATTTATCTGAATACTTATTGCAGAATGGCTATTCCGTTGTTGGAGTAGATATTAGAAAGTCTTCTGTAAAAAATGTCGAAATGGTAACGGATATAGATTTGTCTGATAAAGATGCTGTATTTGAATTTGTGGGAAATAATAATTTTGGCGAGATATATTGTTTGGCGGCATATCACGGCTCGTCCCAGGATAAAATCTCCGATGACTTAGAAACTTTTAAAAGAAGCTATGAAATCAATGTTCTACATGTCGCAAATCTTTTAGAGGCTGTTAAAAAATATTCTGCCAATACCAAAATATTCTATGCAGCTTCAAGTCAAATGTTCGGAGAGCCGGACAAGCCCATGCAAGATGAAAAAACGGCACTGAATCCTAATAATATTTATGGTATTACAAAAGCGACCGCTACCAAGCTATGCGATTATTACAGAAACAAACACAATATATTTGCATCGGTAGGGATATTATATGCCCATGAATCGCCCCTGCGAACCCCTAATTTCGTCTCAAAGAAAATTGTAAAAACAGCTGTGGAAATTAAAAGAAAACAAAAAGATAAGCTTGTTTTAGGCTCTCTTGACTCCCAGGCTGACTGGGGATATGCCGGTGATTATGTTGTTGCTATGAGCAAAATACTCCAGCATGAACGAGCGGATGATTTTATTATTTCAAGTGGTAAAACTCATACAGTTAAAGATTTTGTTCGAATTGTTTTTGATTGTCTCGAAATGGATTGGGAGCAGTATGTAGAGGAAGATAAGAGTTTGTTTCCAAATTCTTTGAGATTCAGCATATCGGGGGATAATAAAAAAATAAAATCCAGAACAGGCTGGCATCCGACAGTAGATTTTAAAGGACTTGTACAGTTATTGGTTAAAGCAGAACTTCAGGAAAATTAGGATAAGAGGAAAAAATGGAAGAACAAGCTTTTACAAATACATATTCGGAGCGAGAATTAAACGGCTCAGGGGCACTTTTAGCAGAATTACTGGAGGAGAAGCAGTTTCAGGAGGAAGGCCTGCTGGATAATAAAGGGATAATCATAACTCAAACGCCTTTTAGAGTCAGTTTCTTTGGTGGAGGTACTGATTTTAGTGATTATTTCAATAAGTATGGCGGGGCAGTGATAGGTTGTTCAATAAATAAATATCTTTATGTGACACTCAACTCTCTTACGCGATTCCTTAATAAGAGGATCAGGCTGTCTTATTCAAAGCATGAGCAGGCTAACTATGCTGATGAAATTCAGCATAAGCAAGTAAAAGCTATTCTTCAAAGGCACCCATTCTTTGATGATAGAAATTTTCTTGATATACATACCTTTGCGGATCTGCCGGCATCGAGCGGGATGGGGTCATCGTCGTCATTTACCGTGGGAATGCTTAATGATCTGTACCTGATCAACAATATTTATAAGACGCCTGAGTCGTTAGCTAAAGAAGCCATACATATAGAGCGTGAGATTTTGAAAGAAAAGGGCGGGTGGCAGGACCAGATATTTGCGGCCTATGGCGGTTTCAATCGGATCGATTTTTACGATAATTCATTCAGAGTGACACCTGTTTTGCTGTCGCAGGAAAAACAAAAAGCTCTCGAGAGTTCTTGTATGCTTTTCTTTACGAATATGCTACGTCAATCCAATGACATACAAAAGAATGTAGTTGATTCCGATGAATCCAACAGGGTCAAGTGCCTTAACCAGATCAGAGAATATGTTGAACGGGCCTTTTTTGTATTGAAACATTCCTCGAGTTCTGAGCAATTAGTTCGTGAATTTGGCCAGCTTCTTGCACAGACCTGGGAGGCGAAAAGGAATTTATCCAATTCGGTTTCAAATGAGCAGGTGGATAGGATGTATCAATTGGGCATGGATGCCGGTGCTTATGGCGGCAAACTATGTGGTGCTGGTAATGGAGGTTTTGTGCTTTTTGTTGTTCCTGAAGAAAAAAGAGCGACTGTTGCAGATGCGTTGAAAGAATATAAGAGGATCAATATTTCTTTCGAGAGTCATGGCAGCCGTCCGATATATACGAAAAGAGTTACCGATTGATAAACCATAAATCGAACGATAAGCGAAAGGAAATTTATGGAATCTAATACTGTTTTAATGAAAGAAAAAAATTCAAGCACTTATATAAAGGTCGATAAATGCAGAGTTTGTGGTTCTGAACAATTAGAGCCATTATTCTCGTTAGGTAAGCAGCCTTTGACGGGCGTTTTTGTCAAGCCTGATGCTGAGGATCCGCTAAGAGCGCCTTTGGATATGGTCATTTGCGATAACTGCAGGCTTGTTCAGCTTCATTATACCGTTGAAGCTGACCTTATGTATAAGAACTACTGGTATCGTTCCGGTATTAACCAGACTATGAGAGACCATTTGGCCGATATTGCAGAAGATGTTAAATCGCGCGTAGATTTAATAGCAGGCGATGTTTTTATTGATATTGGCTGTAATGACGGAACTTTGCTTAATGCCTGTGATATTGACGGCCTTGCCAAGATCGGTGTTGATCCTTCAGATGCGATCAAATCGATTACATCCCCGGATATTACCAAGGTCAACCAACTGTTTTCAAAGTATGCCGTTGAAGAAGCGCTTAACGGCAGGAAAGCAAGAGTTATAACAGCGATATCGATGTTCTACGATATCAATGATCCCCATGAATTTGTCCAGAACATTGCTGATATATTAGCTGATGATGGTATGTGGGTAGTCGAGATGAATTATACCGGCGACATGGTAAGATATTGCGGCTATGATATGATCAGCCATGAGCATGTTACTTATTATACGATGACAGTATTCGAAGAGTTACTCAAGCCACACGGACTATATGTTAATGACGTAAGCTTAAATCCTATCAATGGCGGAAGTATCCGGATTTTTGCAGGCCCTAAACCTATCGAGACTGATAATGTCAAAGCTCTCAGAAAACAGGAAAAAGATGAAGGACTTGGTGACAAGCAAACATATATCCAGCTTGCAGAGAGAATGGAGCAGTCAAAGCAGAAGCTGAACAGAAAGATACAAGAGATATTGGATAATGGCCAGAAGATAGCTGTTTATGGCGCTTCGACACGTGGAAATACAATTCTGCTTTATTGTGGACTGGATAATAATGCCATCTTTGCAGCTGCTGAACGAAATCCGATCAAATATGGACTTGTGACAGCCGGGTCAAGAATCCCGATTGAATCCGAAGAAAGGATCAGAGGCGAAGAGCCTGAATATATGCTTATACTTCCTTATACTTTCCTGGAAGAATTCATAGACAGAGAATCACAATATCTTGACAACGGTGGACGTTTCCTTGTTCCAGTACCGGATATCGAGGTGATATCTAAGAAGAACGGAAAAATAATACGTGAAGTGGTTGATTAAAAAACAATCGGAGGATAGCAGAGATATAATATGGCACAAAAGACAAATGCGTTAATTACCGGCATAACCGGTATGGTTGGTTCGCACCTGACAGATTATTTGCTTGAGAATACTGATTGGGATGTGCATGGTTTATGTCGATGGAGAAGCCCGCTTAACAACCTGGAGCATCTTGTTGACAGGATTAACAATAAAGACCGTGTTTTTCTACATTATGGTGATCTTAACGATCTTGGTTCTCTATATAATGTAGTTGGCAAGATAAAGCCGGATTATGTCTTTCATTTAGCTGCTCAGAGTTATCCTCAGGTTAGCTTTGACTCTCCTGTGGATACTCTCAATACAAATATACTTGGCACAGCAAGAATACTGGACTGTTTAAAAAATCTGAAAAAAGACGCCACTATCCATGTATGTTCTTCTTCGGAAGTATTTGGGAAAGTGCCTAAAGAATTTACTCCGATCAATGAGGATATTGCTTTTCATCCTGCATCCCCGTACGCCATTTCAAAGGTTGGTACCGATCTCGTGGGGCGTTATTATGCCCAGGCATATGGAATGACGATAGTTACTACCCGAATGTTTACACATACCGGCCCCAGAAGGGGAGATGTTTTTGCCGAATCGACCTTTGCTAAACAGATAGCTATGATCGAAGAGGGTAAAATTCCTCCGGTGATAATGGTTGGTAATCTGGACTCACTTCGTACATGGTGCGATGTTCGTGATGCCGCCAGAGCTTACTATATGCTGGTTACGATCAATCCTATTGCCGGTGAATATTATAATATCGGAGGAGATTATCATTGCACAGTTCGCCAAATGCTTGATTATCTCATCAGCCAGTCGTCAGCCAAGGATAAAATTAAAATAGAAGTAGATACTGAGAGACTCAGGCCAATTGATGCTGATTTGCAGATACCTGATACCAGTAAATTCAGAAATCATACCGGATGGAAGCCGCAGATATCGTTTGAACAGACTATGCAAAACCTGTTGAGCTACTGGCGAGAGAGGGTAAAAAGAGGCGAGAGCTTTTTGAACAGGTAATAAGATTCGATCTTACTATCGAGGACTGATTTGATAACTCAAGCAATTATTCTGGCAGGTGGATTGGGCACGCGTTTAGGAAAACTTACACAGGAAACCCCAAAACCGTTACTTGCTGTAGCTGGTAAACCTTTCCTGGAGCATCTGGTTAATAAACTTAAGAGCTGTAATGTTACAGAGGTGATTCTTTCTGTTGGCTATCTTGCCGAGAAGATAATCGAGTATTTTAGCGACGGTAAAGATTTTGGGATTTCAATAGACTATGTCATAGAGAAGAAGCCTGCAGGAACTGGCGGAGGAGTGCTTTTAGCTAAGCAACAACTAAAGGAAAACTTCTTTGTATTAAACGGCGATACATATTTTGACGTAGATTTATTGGATTTGGCTTCATTTCATGAGCATACAAATGCGACCGTGACGATGGCTCTGAGGCACTTATATGATACTGAGCGTTTTGGAACTGTTGTTTTAGACAGGGGTTATATAACAGGATTTGCTGAAAAGGAGAAAGCTGGTGCCGGACTAATTAATGGTGGCATTTATGCCATGCAACGAAGTGTAGTCGAGTATTTTCCAGGCAAGCCGTTTATCTCTCTTGAAAAAGATATTTTTCCTTGTATTACTGAAAAAAGATTATTGGCTGCTAAGGAGTATGATAGCTTTTTCATTGATATTGGATTGCCTGAGACCTTAAAACAAGCGAATGAATTACTCAAATGTTAAAAAACAAGACTTATATTATGAGAAGTAATAATATTAATATGAAGCACTCGCAAATTGCTAAATTCCCTAAACCAATAACCGTGTTGATATTATGTTTGATATCTACAGGATTAGCGTTGCTATGTAGAATGAGCGGTCTTAGTGATTTATCTGTTGTATTTGCTTGTGGGGCAATAGTTGCGTTCTACTTGAAGAGTAGATCTGTTTACAGTCATATAGACTGGTTAGGCAATCCTATACGCTTGCTGGTGCCGATATTAACGGCAATGCAGGTTGTGTATTGGCTGTGGTTTGGTGTCTTTCTAAAATATAGACCGTCAACAATATTTGACGGTATGATCCCTGCCCTTACTCCTGAAGATCTTGCCGTAACCTGCACCGATTATCTTTTGGCCCACTTGGTCTTTTTTGTTGCCCTTGATTATGGCTATAAGACCAACCTTAAGCCTCGTTTACAACTACCACAATTTACTTTAAGGGTTGATTATTCAATAGTTTTGTCATTAATTGCAATAGCTTCTGCGTCGGCTTACGTGATTTTTTGGCTTATTGCTGAAGGTAAATTGCCCGCAATAATTGGTTATCCGGTATCATTTATTTTAAGAATATTTCCTTTGAGTGTAGCCTTAATGGCATATTTGTTCGCGACAAGTAAATTAAAGCACGTAAAATTAATAGCTGCTGTGATTCTGACGATCTCCTGCATTTTGGGATTTATTATTTCGCTTAAAACAGGCATGCGTTTTATGTTCCTGGAGCAAATTGCAATTATATTTTTAGTTATTGTTGCTTTTATCAAGTGGAATCGTAAGTCCATTTTAATAATAGCAGCTATCATATTAATTGCCTTTGTATTATTCACAAGCCTTACTGTTGCCAAGCATGAAATTGATATAAGGCAAATGGACACATGGGTGGATATGGGGATTTTTGGCGTAGATCGCTTTGTTCAAAGGGTCGCCAGTTTTACTACCGACACGATGATGCTTGACAGCAGGGTCAGCCGGGTTATTTCAGATAATCCAGAGATAACGACGTATCGTATTCTTGATGGATTGCCCTTTGCGGGGCTTATTTATGAAAATCCTCTGCCACCTGGTGATACTATAAATCTAAGGATTTATGAAATGTGGTCTGGTGATTATACTGGCATCAGTAGCATTTTTGTTTCAGGTCTGTCAGAGATCAAAGTAGCTTTTAATATTTATGTTATGCTGTTTGCCGCAGTATTTTTTGGTCTTTTACACGGCTCAGTTTCGTCCTTATCCAGAAGAATAATCGGCAATTATCAATATCTTGTTATCATCGCGATATATGCCAAGCTTGCTATTCATGGAATTGAAGCCAGTACTTTTTTTGATGGTCCTTTAAATATCATAGTCTTGGCGGTAGCGTTACGTATAGTCAGTAAGCCGAATAATAGTATAGCTATGAATCAGGCCAATATTTGAATGTATTAATGATACATCCCGGGCAGGTAGAGCAACTGCCGCCAATATTAACTGCCGCATCTTCAATGGCAAGTCTTGGAACTAAAGTTACGCTTGTTTCATCAGGCTGTATGGAATCGACAGCTTTGTATTTGAATAAACATGGGATTAGGCATTTTAGCATTGGCTGGGAAGAATACCCCCAAAAATTATGGAAAAAGGTGTGGCTTAGAATCAAATTTGCTCTTTTACTTAAAAAAGTAATTAAAGAAACCTCACCTACTGTTATTTGGTTCCACGGAGCCGATTCTTTTACTTACAGATTTTTACTGCCGCTTGAGCAAACATTTGTTGTAGCTCATGTACATGAATATCATAGTCAAGGCGACAAAAGAGCGAATCCCCTAAATAATCTGGTTAGAAAAGCGCACCTATATATTATTCCAGAGGTTAATCGTGCTTGGTTATTGAAATTTGATTCAAATACTTTGGCTGAATTTGTAGTAGTTCCGAACAGATTGCCTGAACATACAATGCCGGTATCTGACTACAGCAATGAGACTCGAGACGCTTTTCAAAAAGCAGGCGGAGATCTTCGCTGTGATCGATTTGTAATATATCAGGGCCAATTATCTTCAGAACGCTGCATAAAACAAGCTATTGAAGCTTTTAAAATGATCCACAATGAAAATGTTGGATTTATAATTTTAGGGATTGTCTTGGAGAAAAAATATCTAAACCAAATTGGGAAATTAGCAGCAGGTGATCCGCGTATCAGGATCCTGCCATATATCGCACCGCCTGATCATCTGCGTATAACGAAGGGATGTGATTGCGGCTTGCTTCTATATGCCCCGACTGAAATTAACAATGTTTATTGTGCCCCTAATAAGATATACGAATTTGCGTATTACGGTTTGGGTATGGTAATGTCTGATTATCCTGGTTTGAGAAGCCTCAACAATAAATATAATATTGCTACATTGTGTGACCCTCTTTCACCGGCATCAATAGCTCAGAGTATTAAAGAGCAGTTACAGCGTAATACTGAAGAACGCCAAAAAACGGCCCAGTATTTCCTTTCTGATTCACCAACACCTGTTGAGTTGTACAGGAAAGTATTTTCACGTATATCCGGCACTTCAGAAAATAAGACAAACGAGAAATCGTCACATATTCAGCGTGATAATATTACAGGAAAAAGCATAAAACCTTCAGAAGCACCGAAAGAAATATCGGTTTGATTCACTTTCAATGAAGATACTTCATATTATACCTGGTCTTGAAATAATGGGTGGTGGTGCTAATAGAGCTTGCGCTGAACTGTGTCAGGCCCAGGCCGAATTAGGGCATGAGGTTACTATTGCACATGTTGATAAATCAAGAGCAGAGTGTTTCAGACCTGCTAATGTGACAGTAAAGAAATTTCCTGCCAGATTTTTAAGTAGTTATGCCTATTCCCCTGAATTGAAAAAATATCTGCAAGAAGCAGTTCCTGATTTTGACATTGTACATATACATGCGACGTGGCAGTATCCCAATATTCCAGCATCTAAATATGTGCACAGATATCGAACACCTTATATTATTCAGCCGCATGGCAATCTTCATCCATGGAAATTGAATTATAAATCCTTTAGAAAAAAAATGTATTGGCATTTTATAGAAAAAAGGATTCTGGAAAATGCGGCTTTCATACATGTTGAGTCGGAGGTTGATAAGTCCGATGTGAAATCACTTTTACCTGAAGCTAAAACTGTCATTTCTCCGTGTGGTGTATTTGAAGATAATTTCAGAATAAAAAACCATCAAAATTTTATAAGGGAGAAATGGCCTATATTTAGGGATAAAAAAGTTCTTCTCTATCTTGCCAGATTAGATATTAACAAAGGAATTGATCTATTGCTCAAATCCTTTGCAAAATTAGCAGGGGATAATAAACAATGGAACCTTCTTATTGTAGGGCCTGATTATGCTGATACGACAAGCAAAATGCAAAAACTGGCGCATCAACTGGACATATCGGAAAGGATTGCATGGGCGGGAATGGTATCCGAGCAAGAGCGGATCCTGATAATGCAGGGGTGTGATATATATGTATTGCCGAGCCTATCTGAAAATTTTGGGATTTCAGTTTTGGAGGCAATGTTTTGCTCAAAACCAGTTCTTACTACCAACAAAACATCATGGACAGAGTTGGAGAATAATAATGCCGGTGTAATTGTCAGTGTAGATGTAGATGGTATTACTAACGGATTAATGAAAATGTTCAACATGCCTATAGAACACCTTCGTTCTATGGGCCAAAATGCTCTTAATTTGGCGAGGTCTAAATACAGCTGGCCCAAAATCGCAGAGAAACTGCTCGTTGAATACGAACAGGTCATTAGGAACTAAGAGCTAAATAGCCTGAAATTCAATAATTTTATAGGATTTACTAAACGGTATTGACATGATAACCAAATTAAAAAATCAAAATGATCTAAAAGTCCAGACACAAAATTTATGTAATGAAAAATTAATGACACATGACTCGAAGGTTCAGACTGATCTGCCCGTTTCCGTTGTGGTACCTGTTAAAAATGAAGAAGTTAATATCTCTCATTGTCTTGAACACTTAAAAGGTTTTTCTGAAGTTATTGTTGTTGATTCCGGAAGCACCGACCGTACTAAAGATATCGCGCTATCAAACGGAGCAAAAGTGCTGGAGTTTCAATGGGACGGTAAATTTCCTAAAAAACGTAACTGGACCCTGCGCAATTACAAGTTTAGTAATGATTGGGTTTTGTTTGTTGATGCCGATGAATACTTAACACCTCAGTTTAAAAAAGAATTATGCGGTGTTTTAAGTAATACGGATAAAGTTGGTTTTTGGGTTACTTATCATAATTATTTCATGGATAGACTTCTAAAGCACGGTGATCCGTTTAAAAAATTGTCGTTGTTTAGAGTTGGAGTTGGAGAATACGAGCGCATAGAAGAAGATGGTTGGAGTAATTTTGATATGGAAATTCACGAGCACCCTGTGCTTGATGGCAGTATAGGTACTCTTAAATCTCCAATTATTCATAAAGACTTCAAAGGGCTAAAGGCATATATTTCTCGTCATAACGAATATTCATCATGGGAAGCAGAACATTACCTTGATGTTATGAAAAAATCCGGCGGTTCATCCGGAGACATGACCTTTCGACAACGTATAAAATATAAATTTTTAAATACATGGCTTCTTGGCCCGGCATATTTTTTTATTTCTTACATAATTAAATTCGGATTCTTAGATGGTAAAGCCGGCTTTATGTTTGCTCTTTTAAAGATGCACTATTTTATACAGATAAAGCTAAAAATATATGAGTCACAAAAAATGTCATATTAATTGAAATAATATTTTAGCGTGCATTCTCAAGGAGATATGTACCGTGAAAAATTACAATAGTTCAGTTAAACGCGTTCTTGTGACAGGTGGCAGCGGTTTTCTGGGCTCGCATCTGTGTCAGGCCCTTTTGGATAAAGGCCATGAGGTGCTTTGTGTTGACAATTTCTATACCGGCAGACGTTCCAATATCGCTGATATGCTGTTTAATCCACGTTTTGAAGTATTAAGACATGATGTTTGCTTTCCATTATATGTTGAAGTTGATGAAATATACAATCTTGCATGTCCGGCATCTCCCGTGCATTATCAGTTCGATCCTGTTCAGACCACGAAAACCAGTGTACATGGAGCGATCAATATGTTGGGGCTTGCAAAAAGGCTGCATATAAAAATACTCCAGGCATCGACTTCGGAGGTTTATGGCGATCCTGCTATTCATCCCCAGGTAGAAAGTTATTGGGGCAATGTAAACCCTATTGGAATAAGGAGTTGCTATGATGAAGGGAAACGCTGTGCCGAAACTCTATTTTTTGACTATTACCGCCAGCACAGTCTTCAAATAAAAATCGCGAGGATATTCAATACTTATGGCCCAAAGATGTATCCGAATGATGGCAGGGTAGTTAGTAATTTTATAATGCAGGCTCTTAAGAATGAGGACATTACAATATTCGGCAAAGGTGACCAGACAAGAAGTTTTTGTTATGTTGGTGATTTAATCCGTGGATTGATCGCTCTAATGGAAAGCGATGATGATCTTACCGGCCCAGTTAATCTTGGAAATCCGAAAGAAAATACTATTTTAGAATTAGCTAAAGAAATTATTAGGCTTACAAATTCAAAATCAAAGATAATTTATAAACCTCTGCCACAGGATGACCCGTGTCGAAGACAACCATGTTTGGATTTGGCAAAAAAGGAACTTGGTTTTGAACCTACCGTTCCATTGGAGCAGGGTCTGACAAAAACAATTCAATATTTCCAGGAATTCATAAAAGAGAACCAACAGGAAAATTAGGTTAAAAGATGCCTGATAATCAAAGCTCTTCGAATAGTAATATACTGATACATGTTTTGTGGACTGCAGCTGTAGTCGCCGTAGCTGCTTTATTTCTGTGGCCTGTATTTGCTCGGATGGTTTCTATAAATGATAGTGTCCCGAATGGTAGAGGGCAGTTTGTTATCGGCTCTTTATCTGAAAACTTTGTTTACTGGTGGAGTAATCATCGGCAGTTTCGTCTTATTGATATTTTGGGTGGTTTTCTGACTGATCCTGTAACATTAGATGCCAGAAATTCTCTTCTATTACACCTGCCAGCTATTGCAGCTATTTTAATTGGAATGTGGGTAATCATTAAACGTATTTCTACACAAAATAAATTAGTTTACCCGATTGCCGTTATCTGGTTCATAACACATACCGCAACCTCCACTACCACCTGGCTGCATGCCACCCTTGCGCAAACATGGTGTGCTGCTACTGGTGTATGGCTTGGCATTTTTATATGGAATGCTTCAAAAGACGTCCTTAACGGCCAATCGATTTTGAAGCATATAGCTGTAATAACATTATTATGCATATTGGGTGTTTTTACAAAAGGAAGCTTTTACGGTTGGTGTGCTGCCGGTTGTGCTGTTGTAGTTCTTGTTTCGAGCTATAACTGGCTGAACCATTCGAAAGATAAGGCCGTAACTTTTTTACTGCTGTTATTACCACTTATTATTATACCTTTGTCGATGATATATTTACGATCAAAGACGGGGGGGCTAAACCTAATTGCCTCTGAAGGTGGTCGCTATCAGCCGGCTTTTGGTTTAAATATGGTTCGAAATGCTGCCATATCAGGGCTTGGCTATTTTGCAACAGGCCCTGTTAGCATCGCGCGTTCTTCAAATGTTTCTAAAATACTAAGATTAGTTCCATTTATTGGTATCCTTGCCTGTGCTATTGTCAGTTCATTACCATGGTTACTTATAGCTTCAAAAAAATACATTTGGCCCCATCATCCATCCGGTAGAATGGTAATTGTAATTGCGATTATGAGTTTCCTGGGTATCTCTGCTACAATTCCGATGCAACATACCTCAGAATTATATCTAATGGGTCCAAATATTGGCGCGGCGATTTTAGTCGGGCTTGGCCTGACTGGTCTTCTGAAAATGAGAAAGTCCAATAATATTAAGCCGGGAACTTGTATTATCCCCGTTAATATAGCTTTGGCCCTGATATTTGCATTGGTTATTTCAGTAATAAGTCTCTTTGGTTTTATTAGTCGTGCCAATAATTTTCGCATCACATGGAAATATGCTAAACAACTCAACAATGAGATATTATCCCACCTGGCTCAATTGCCGGACAAACCGGATAATATCAAAATATTTCTTAGTAACCGTTGCCTGCAAGGGCAAGTGCACAGCCAGTATGTTATGCCACCAGCTCAGGCTTTAAATACTATTATGGCTGAGCAGTGGATAAATCACTACCAGTCAAAACATAAAGTGCAAATTGTCATAGGTATGCCCATAAAAGAATTATCTCCCTGCGATTTAGTAATAAATGGTGCTGATTTGCCTGAAAGGCCGTTTTGGTAAGAAATGAGCAGTCATCCTGCGAATAAAAAATCAATATTAGAGAAGTTTATAGTCGAAAAATAAATAGTTGTTTTCATTTTCAGATTTTATAAAAGGAGTCGATCATGAAGGTGGTCATTCTTTGTGGCGGGAAGGGAACTCGTATTCGCGGCATTTCTGACGAATTACCCAAACCTATGATACCGATAGGTGAATATCCCATTGTTAAGCATATTATGGATATCTACTCGCGGCATAATTATAACGACTTTATTTTATGTCTTGGCTATAAGGGGTGGAAAATTAAAGAGTATTTTTTGAATTATCGAACTAAGACCATGGATGTCGCAATGGATTTTACTAATGGACAAAAGGTCAAGTGCATAAATAGTAAAGAACCTCCGCCATGGAAGATAACGCTTGCAGAGACCGGGCTTGAGTCTATGACAGGTTATCGAATTAAGCTTGTACAGAAATATATAGGCAATGAACGTTTTATGCTTACTTATGGAGACGGAGTGGGAAATATTAACATAACAGCTTTGATGGAATTTCACAAATCACATGGCAAACTTGCAACAATAACATCCGTTCGTCCGCCTTCTCGTTTTGGTGAGTTGGTTGTAAATGGCAATATTGTTAGTTCTTTTGAAGAAAAATCTCAATCTTTAGGCGGTTTAATTAACGGCGGTTTTTTTGTTTGTGAACCGGGAGTGTTTGAATACCTTGCAGATAATGAATCATGCACTTTTGAATGTGACCCCCTCGTTGATTTAGCCAGAGATGGTGAACTTATGACATTCTTCCACAATGGTTTTTGGATGCCGATGGATACATACCGTGAATATAAAATGCTGAACGATATGTGGAATCGTGGCAATGCTCGATGGTGCCAAAAACCTCTGCGAGAACAATTACTTTCAATGCGAAGAAATATGCTAAACACGGCAACTGCTGTTCATTAGTATTTAACATGTAAAAAAATGGACTCTGTTAGTGGCATTCAATTCTTTTTACCGTGGTAAAAAAGTTCTGGTAACAGGTGATACCGGTTTCAAGGGATCATGGCTTGTTAGCTGGCTGCTACAACTTGGAGCCGATGTGTACGGCCTCGGTTTAGAGCCACAAACACAACCTTCTCTTTTCGAAATATTACAATTAAAAGAGAGAATTAACCATACTACCCTTGATATTCGCAATGCGGAAAAACAACGGAAATATATCGATAAAATTAAACCCGATGTAATATTCCATCTTGCTGCTCAGGCTCTTGTCAGGCTTTCATATGAAATACCACTTGAAACCCTCGATACAAATTTTATGGGCACAGCCAATTTACTTCATGCGATTGAAGAAGCAAAATATTCCACCGAAGGGCCATGTGTTTTGGTTGTTATAACTTCGGATAAGTGTTATGAGAACAGAGAGGTGGATGAGCCTTACAGCGAGATCGATCGAATGGGAGGTCATGATATTTATAGTGCAAGCAAAGGTGCAACTGAACTTCTGGTATCATCCTGGCGACGTTCATTTTTCCAATCTTCGAATGGTTCAGCTCCACATGTGCTAATGGCAAGTTGCCGGGCTGGAAATGTAATAGGCGGAGGAGATTGGTCAAAAGACAGGATTATGGTAGATAGTATCCAGGCCTTGGTAAACAATAAAAATATTCGGGTTAGAAATCCTGATTCTGTCAGGCCGTGGCAGCATGTACAGGAGCCATTGTCCGGATACCTACAAGTTGGCGCTGAATTGGGCTCTAACTTGAATGATTGGAAAAAATATGCAACATCCTGGAATTTTGGCCCCGGCTCTGATTCAGAACAAACAGTTGGAAAATTGTGTGACAGGATAATTAGTTCCTGGGGTACTGGTTCATGGGAACACTTATCTCAGGAAAACGCTGCTCATGAAGCAAAGCTCTTAAGACTGTCAGTAGATAAAGCAAAAAAACATTTAGAGTGGCAGGGTGTCTGGGATTTTGAAAAAACTATTGAAGAAACAGTTCTATGGTACAAACTTGCCTATGAATCTAATTATGGCCATAAAGTGATGTTCGATAAAACACAAAGCCAGATCGAAGAATATACAAATGATGCCGTGTTGAAATCATTACGATGGACAAATTAGTGACTAATAACCTAACTGAAATTGCGGGCCGTCGAATATTGGTCACGGGTATCAATGGATTCATAGGTTGTAACTTAGCGGTAGTAGCTCAAAATTCTGACGCTGATGTTTATGGAATTGATTTGCCGGGTACAAGCGGAAATGCTGATAAAATTCGATACTCCTTAATTTCTTCTCCTAAACAGATAACTGTTAATGAAGTTGAGAGCCTTGATAGGGAATATTTTAAGAATATTATATCTGAGCATAGAGTTGATATTGTTATTCATCTTGCTGGTGATACGAGCAGAAATTATGATCATTCGAAATGGGCAAAGAGTATCGAGTCAAATGTATCACCGGTATTGTCTTTACTAACGGCCATTGCTGAAATGCCTGATTCTGACAGGCCTGTTTTAATAATACCTGGCTCACAAATGGAATATGGACTCGCTCCCATGCCATGGGCCGAATCCCGGCTTGCAATGCCTGTTAATGCCTATGGGGTAAGCAAGTTATTAGCTACAGATCTAATTTTAGCAGCTGTCCGAACGGGTATTGTCAAAGCTTCAGTAATAAGGCTGCCGCTTGTATTTGGTCCGGGACAAAATCTAACGATGGTCGTTCCGGAGATTATTTGCAAGGCCTTAATGGGTATTGATATACCTATGACAGAAGGTCGGCAACAAAGACGTTTTGTTTTTGTAAATGATGTAGCCGTATTTATTCTTAAGATGGCGAACTTATTATGTACTGAAAATGCTGTTCCTCCCTTAGTTAATGCTATAGCTAATGAACCGGTCAGTATAGCTGATATCGCGCAAAAGACTATTAAGCTTATTGAAAGTAAGGCGAAATTAAAAATGGGGGCATTGTCATCAAGGGGGGATGAATTAATGCAGGCTTGGCCTGACACCTCATTAGCTGATTCAATGAAGCTTATTAATGTTACGAGTTTAGATAAAGCTCTTTCTGATACAGTTGACTGGTATAAAGAAAATGATTGGTTTACATCTATGGTGAGTTTAACTAACTGAATCTAATTCTAAAGGTTGAGTTATATGGATGATATTATTGTTTTAGGTGCTGGACTTGCTGGGCTGGGTTTTGCCCATGAAAATCCGTCTGCTCGCATTTTTGAAAAAAATCAACATCCTGGCGGCAGAGCTTTTTCTTGTCCTGTCGATGGTTATTTCTTCGATCAGGGGGCACATATATCTCATACTAAAAAAGAAGATTTTCGCAGGCTAATTTGCTCTGCCCTTGATAAGGTAAATCAGATCAAATCCAGTAATGTTTCTAACTACTGGAAAGGTTTATGGATGACTTATCCCGTCCAGAATCATCTCAACCAACTTCCTCAAAATCAAAAGGTCGAGGCACTAATCGATCTTGTAATGAGCCATGTTGATCAAAATAAAAATGAAGCTGTGAATTACTTACAATGGTGCCAGAAACAATATGGTAATTTTCTGACGCATAATTTTTATGAGGTCTTTACCCAAAAATACTGGCGGGTAGAAATGGAGCAATTAGCCACTGACTGGCTTGGAGGTCGTTTAATACCTTCACTTGTGCCTAATATTATACGAGGAGCATTCTCTTCTCAGCAAGAGAAACAAACATCATTTAATAAATTTTACTACCCAAAGCAAGGTGGTTTCTTTGCTTTCTTTGAGTCCTTGTATTCTGAATTAGATATTCAGTTTAATGAAAAAGCTGTAGAATTGGATGTTAATAAAAAGCAAATAACTTTTAGTTCAGGAAGAAAAGAATCGTATGATATCCTGGCGAACTCAATTCCTTTGCCGGAATTGATTAATATGATTAATCCTATTCCTGCTTCTGTGAAACAGGCTGTGGAAATGCTTAGACATACAAAACTTCTCTGTGTGAATATGGTTATTTCCAAACCTGCCCTTACCAAAAACCACTGGTGTTACATTTATGATCATGACATTGGGCCGGCCAGAGTATCTTTTCCCGGTAATTTATCTGCAGCATCTGAACAAAATGAAGTTTCGATGTTACAGGCTGAAATCTTCAGGCGAGATAACGAAAACTGGGATACTGAAAGTCTCACTCAGGACACAATTAGTCAGATGGCGAATATGTATGGATTTGATGCTCAAAGGGATGTTGCTTTGGCCAATTCTTTTGTTGTTCCGTATGCTTATGTCATTTCAGATATAAATCGACAGCCCTTAGTCTCATATCTTCTTTCATGGCTAAGAGAAAAAGATGTTTTCTCCATGGGGCTTTATGGCAAATGGAAATATGTGTGGTCTGATGTTGCGTATTACTCGGGCAGGGAAACCGCTAATGAAATTAAGGAGCAATTGTGTCAGGTCTAAATGGTAATGTCGAAGTTACGCTAGCTCTACCAGCGTATAATGAAGAAAAGAACATTGTAAACGTTTTAAATGATTCTGTCGCATCACTTGAAAAGCTCAGATGTGCATGGGAGATCATTGTAATCGATAATTGTTCCAATGATTCAACAAAAGAGCTTGTTAGGCAATATAGTGAAAAAGAACCGCGAGTCAGAATTATTGTACATGATGAGAACAGGCTTTATTCTGGTTCTTGTGCAACTGCCATTGAAAATGCCAAGGGCAAATACGTTGCGATAATGGATTCTGATGGCCAGTTTGTTGCGGCTGACCTGCCAAAATTTGTTGATAAACTTCGTAATGGGGCTAACTTTGTCATGGGTTGGAGACGTAATCGTAATGATCCGTTTATGCGACTTGTGACCTCAGCTGTTTTTAATTTCCTGGGAAAATTTTGGCTTAAATATCCTCTGCATGATTTAAACTGTGGCATACGTATGTTTGACCGAAGTTTTGTCGATAACGCTAAAATCGAATACAAAATTAACATGGTCAATCCCGAATTATATGTAAGAGCAAAATTGGCCAACTTAAAATTGGATGAAGTCGAAATTCAACATTTCGAACGTACGGAGGGGATTACCTGCCATAACTTCTGGAAATCATGGAAGATATTTATGGATGTTAACATGTATATGCGGCATCTTAGGAAAAGATTTAAAAGCTAATACATGCTAAATCTGCAACAGCTGCATTTCTATACTGTTACTTCTTGAGAATAAGGCAATGATGTCACTGAATATCGCTCGATAAGCTTGCCAAATAATGCTATTCGCCTGCCTGCTGACTCTATTGAGCCATTTGTGTTGACATTAATGCCAAGCTTTAATACCGAATTGCTCCGGCGATCCGGGATACTTAGTGTCGTCTCAATTACATCCTTGCCATTTTCATTGTCTTTATCTTTTGCCCATTTCAGGGTATTTTGACTGCCGTCGCGATTAACTAATGGCAATTTGGCTTGAGCAAATTCCATTTTATGAGCGGCGAAGCATATCGCATGCCACCATGTATCGAAATTCTTTGCCTGGCGAAAGTGGAGCTCTGCCTCTTCATATCTTTCAACTTCTATTTTTCTCTCAATCATCTTTTTATGTTTATGCTTCAAGCCTGACATAATATTTCTGAAACTCATTGCCCCTGCAAAACGAAATACTAATATCAACAGGACTACAGTGGCTCCAAAGATAATAAGAGTATTAACACCTTTGGATAGCATCATTAATAGCCCTGCCCCAGCCGCTATTGCCGTTACCATATACATAGATATGACTACATGCTTTTGGCGAAGGCCAAGGTCCAGCAATATGTGGTGAAGGTGACTGCGATCGGGGGACATTATTCTCCTACCTTCCAGAAAACGTCTTAACATTGCAAAGCTCATGTCAAATATTGGCAGTCCCAATGACAGAATCGGCAGAGCGAGACCGACTAAAGTGCCGGATTTAGCCGTACATATTACGCTCGAGCTTGCCAGTACAAAACCGAGATACATGCTGCCGCAGTCACCCATAAATATTCGAGCTGGATTAAAGTTATAAATTAAAAAGCCGCATAGACCCCCTAATATTGCAAGCATTATTACCGCCATTATCACCTGACCTGCGGCTATCGAGAAGATGGCAATTGCACCGCATGCTATCGCAGATATACCAGCCGCAAGACCGTCCAGGCCGTCTATCAGGTTTACCGCATTTGTTAAACCTATTATCCACAGAATCGTAATTGGCAGAGAAAGAAATCCAAGCTTGATTGTAAAAAGCTCTGTCAAAGATAACGATTCGATCCTGATTCCAGCCATATACATCACACAAGCAGCTAACATTTGAGCCGCGAGTTTGTGACGTGCACGAAGATTACATATATCATCGATAAGTCCAATTATGAAAATAAAAGTACCACAGCCAAGAAGAGAGATTACCTGCACACGTATATCGTTGAATAACCCGCCAATACGATTATTAAGAAATAAAACTGCTACCACCAAAGCCGTAGATGACAAAAATATTGCTATACCGCCTATTCGCGGTATCGAGCTTTTATGAACTTTCCTTATCCCGCAATTGTCATAAAGGCAAAACTTGCGAGCTGCAAGGATTATGATCGGAGTCAGTAAGCCCGCAAATAAAGTTGCACTAATATATACGGCGATATAAGTTCTCATTTTCTATTGCTCAATTGCTTCAATTAATACTGATTTTTGGACCGAACAATGCGCCAGCAAGTTTTTTGCTTCCATAAATTCCGGGCGCAACTGCAGACATATCCTCGTCTCTCTCATTGCTTCTTTGAATAAATTATTTTCAACAAGCAATACAGCCAGCTCATACCGCCAGTCAACTTGTTCATATTTTAATCGTAAGGCTTCACGGTAACACTCTATAGCAGCTTCAGTTTGATTTTTGTTTTTATAGCAAATACCAAGGATTCTACGTTCCCATGCTGATGCCATATTTTTATCGCATTTATTTTCAATAACTTTGATCAATTTATCTTGTGCATGTGATGAATAATCCGGATACTGTGAGTCTCGCAGAGCTTTTAGTACATAATATAGATCCCAGGAACTTTCTCCCGCTGCTTCTATGCACAATTCAGGCCTGCTTAAATAGTCGATATAAATTTTTGATACGTTTGCAAAAAGCCTCGGGTCTAATTTGATGGCTCTGGCGAATTTTTCCTTCGCGGGATAAATTTTGCCTTCCCATGCATCTAAATATCCTGCTAAAAGACAAATACTTGGGTTGTTTGGATAAAGAAAATAACTTTTCCTGATCAGTTCTATCCCGGAATCATCTTCAAGGCAGAATAATTTTATTTGTCCAGCGCTACCATATGCCGGGCCATAGCTTGGGCATATTTTGCAAATTTCTTCTAAATTGCTGATTATATCTTTAACAGCGGGTATATTTTTGTCATTAACTGCAATTTCGCCGGTATATGGATCCATGTTGCCGCCAAGAGAATACCAGCGGTAAATGTTTGCCCAATACTGATAGTGAATATTATCAGGTGATTTCTTAACTGCCTCTTGGCTATGTCGGATTAATTCGGTGTATTCCTGTTCGGTTGCATCCCAGTTTTTCGCTTCAAGTCTTTTTTCAACATCAACAGCTTTGCTCCAGCTTTGCTGTGCAATACGATCATTGTTAAAGTCTCTTACCGCTTGCACCCATATGACGCTGATTATTACGAAAACGACAAGGCGTAATATCATTCTTCCTCTGTAATGTTCAGGC
Organism: Sedimentisphaerales bacterium; assembly: GCA_028282745.1. GTDB lineage: Bacteria > Planctomycetota > Phycisphaerae > Sedimentisphaerales > Anaerobacaceae > JANQHJ01. Next base: position 49,445 of record JANQHJ010000001.1, read on the forward strand.
TTTCTTGTCCTTAAAGCTTCTTTTGAATAATTAGCTAAAACAATTATCAAGCCACAGAATATCGTCGTTAGTAATCCATTCGCTGGGATGTGTTGACCAAAATCAGTCATGCTGTGGATTAATATCGCAAGTAATCCAAAGCCCAAACCAAAAACTCCAACATTTAAAGGATGTTTTTGGGTTTTTATGGCTTTGAAATAGCTTCTCCAGACCATCACTCCTAAAGTAACCAATGCTATTAATCCCAACGATCCTGTTTCTTCCAGGACTTGAGCATATTCGTTCTCTGCATGAGTGGCTAATGCCACAATATGTGAACGATCGAACATTGGATAAACGTACTTATGAGTCCCTAAACCGGTTCCCAAAAGTGGAAACTGTTTCCATGCTACTGCTATATCTTTAAGTATCTGAATTCTACTGCTGTTTTCTTGCTGTAGATTTCTTAGGGTCGCCAATCGATTGCAAACCGCATCAAAGCCAACATAAAGAATGCAGCAAAATGCAAAAAGAGTTATTACCGTGAATAACCATCCATGTCCTTTTATGGCTTTACTTTTGGCAAGGATTAAAGCGCTGAAGGCTCCAGCAAGCAACATGCTGATTATGCCGCCGCGTGTTAAAGAGATAAAAACGGTTGTTATACAAATAGCAATAAGCCCGATTAATGCCCATATTTTCCTGGAGCTGTGTGATCCAAGAAAGTCGAATACTGCCGATGTCGTTACTCCTTCACCAGTAAATCTTTCATGTAGCTTGATCAATAACAATGCCAGTGATGCACCTATAACAAGGTTCATGAATTGACCGTAGTGACTATGGTTTACAAATGGTCCTGAATAGCCTTGACTATTGGGGGTTGATATTAACCAGTAAATCTTCCCATTGCCTGCTAAATTTTGCCCTATTGTTATAAAAGCAATGGTGCTTCCAATTATTACAATTACAGTAAGAAGTTTCTTTATCTGTTCAGGCTTGCGGAATGTGTTGATAACAACGAAAAATATTCCAGCTGCTGCTAAGACAAAGCGAAGATCATGTATACCGGCAGCGCGGTAAAAACTGATGGACATAAATTCAGTGTTGCCAGAGTTCGATATGTCGCTAAGTAGTTTATCTTTTAATATGACAGTATTGGGACTGATTATTTCTACGAGTCGTCTTGGCAAATCTATTAAACCGAATGCTGCTATAAAAATAAAGAGTGCTATTGGAATGTATGTCCAGCTCCATATTATGCGTTGCTCGGGACAGATGGTTGTTTTAAGGCAAAAACAAGTTACTATTGCCCCCGAAAGGAAAATAACTACTTGTTCGCTCCACGGGCGTGATGCTCCAAGTGCTATAGGCATAAAAGCCAAAAGACTCACCAGCAGAGTCATTATGATATTATCAAATGCCTTTGCTCTATTACTTTCAATATGTCCCATTACTTCCATCTTTATAACCCCTTACACTAAGACCTCCAACACATGAGATGTTCCTGCCCTGCAAAATCAGAGAGGGATTCTCGATACACAATTGCTTGGCTGTACCTTGCCCCAGTGCCAGGCTGATGTGCCTAAATGCATTGGTCATACATGATTTCCTTCTTTTCGTATCATGGCAGTCACCAGCTACTATCCCCACCCAACCCACTTTGAGCATCTCCATCGATGCTTTTTGGGCTGTATTACCGAACTGGCCAAGAATGCTGCCGGCGGTTATCTGTAAACAACATCCGTATTCAAACCATTTGTCCATTACATTCGGCTGCTTAGCGATGATCGGATGTCGTTCCGGATGTGCAATTATCGCACGGACATTTTGAGAATTCAGCTCTGCCAGAAGAACACCAATGTCGATAAATATCTCGTTAGGAAGTTCAAGAAGGATATATTTTCCGTTATCCGCCACCGTAAGTACATCATCATTTTGGATGAATTGGGGCAGTCTTTCGTCTATCCTGCTTTCACCGCCAGGATAGACTTTTAGATCAATGTTGTTAGCTTGCAATTCTTCTCTGAGTCTTATTACGGACTCTCTTACCTTAGCCGAGCAGTTCTGGTCTGTATAACGGCCTAATTGATGGGGTGTTGCTACGACGCTCTTTATGCCGTCGCGAACTAACATTCTACACATAGATACCGATTCACTCATTGTCCTGGGGCCGTCGTCGAGCCCAGCCAAACAATGGCAGTGGGTATCTATAAATTGCTGCGGACCGAAGTCCGCAGCAAAGTCGTCAATGTTCATATGTGCAAAGTCTTCCATAACAATGCTCTTTATAGAATTGTTAGCTAATTTTTAATTAGTGATTCCAGCTGTTTCTGGCTTGTGGCTTTTAGCATTTTGTTCGCCATAACCATATCCACCGTAATAACCGTAACCATAGCTTCCGTAAGAACCGTATTTCCCGCCACTGACATGTACGTCATTAACAATGGCACCTAACACTTTAGCCCCGACACCAGATAGATTTTCCATAGCGTGGATACTTAATCTGCGTGTAGATTTCATGGCCCTGAGGACAAGCAGGGTTACATCGCAAGTCGCACTTAAAATTCGGCTGTCTGCCACAGCTGTTGCAGGGGGTGAATCAATTATAATACGATCATATTTGCTTCGAAGCTTTTCGATTAACTTACCGAACATCTCACTATTGAGGATTTCTGAAGGATTAGGAACTTCCGGGCCACGAGTTAAAAGGTCAAGACCTTCAGTAGGACTTTTATGGATTACTTCGTCAAGCTTCATCTCGCCAGCGAGAACGTTAGAAATTCCTTTATTGTTATCGATCTCGAAAATGCAGTTTTGCCTTGGCTTACGGAAATCACAATCCATAATCAGAGTTTTCTGCCCGGCTTGGGCCATAGCTATGCCTAAATTACTGACCAGCGTACTTTTGCCATCACCAGGAGCAGGAGAAGTTACAAGGATTGTTTTGGCTTCATCTTTAGGAACTCCGAAGAATACCGCAGTTCTAATTGTTCGATAAGATTCTGCCACGACCGAACGAGGTTTCAACCGAACTTCTTGTCCGCGTTCTACACTGTTGGTATCTGGATTGATGCTAACCTTATCATTAGCTTCAACTACTACCTTCTTCGCTGGATGTTCAGTTCGCTTTGGCGTTTTACCAAACAATACATTATCAAGACGCTGCTGATATAAATCGCCAACACTATGCTGGGCATCAAGCCAACCCTTGCCCTGCTTTTGATTTTCCTGATTAGGCATAATTTCAACATCAGTATTTGCATCGTCTCTGTATTCTCCATCACGATTGCTTATTGCGATGCCATTGCGGACTGTTTTACAAGCTTGGCTTATCGCTGGCCAAACCTTAAGAAGCATATTTTTGCCTGATGACAGAACAGTAAGCTGCTTGCTTGTATTTTCATTGCTGATCTTAGAAGACGAAGTCTTTTCATGTTTTGCCAAAAATACTTTTTGCTGGAGTTTTTCAATAAATTCACCTGTATAGTTCTTGACCAACTCCCATGCCTTTTGGCTGCCAATATTGATATTATCTTCCAGCGTAGTCTTGATCGATGGTACAACGCCAAGCACTGGAATTCCAAGCAGTGAAGATATTTCTTCTGCTGAATGAAGTCGATAATCAAGCCAACCTCGTGATATCGCTAAACCATATCCCATCAATAGGCCCATCATCATTGCCATTGCAAGGGTTTTGGCTTTTTGCGGGCTTGTTGGTCTTTTCCCTGCTTTAGCCACTTCAAGGATACGGATATTTAATGCACCGGCATCTTCTGTAACATTAAGTTCTTTAATTCGTTCGTCAAGTATTTCACACAATCTCTCTGTTCGTCTAAGTTCCGATTGCAGAACGGAATACTCGGCGGCTTTGACGCCAATTGATTGTGCGATATGACGTTGATCTTCGAATGATGCTAAAAGCTTCTCTTCTTTCATCTTGGCTGTTTGCCATTTCTGATTGATCGCATCGACATATACTTCTGCAAATAAATTGTTTTCACCTTTTAACTGGCTTTGTATTTGTGAGATCTTTCTTTCCACATCTACAACCATTGGGTGTTCATTCGTACATTGACTTGTCAGATGGACCAGTTCCTGCTGGAGTTCACGAAGCTGTTGGCGTAAACCCATTTCGGAATCATTTGCTACTGAGGTTGCATTGCTATGTGAACCGATCATTACCAGTTGCTTCAATTTAATTGGATCTTTCGCCATCTGTACTGCAGCATCATAATCAGCTTTGGCGTTAATTGTTTCTATTTGTGACATCGTCAATGCTTCAGATAGCTTGCCCAGCCTTTGAAAAACAACATGTCCATTCTGTCCTGTGTCCTGAACAACACCATTTTCACGTGTAAATTCCAGAAGGCTGTTAAGTTTCTCTGAAAGCTCCTTGTCTCGATTGATTTTTTCCTTTTGAAGAAGACGGAGAACTTCACTCACAGTGCTGCGATTCTGATTTGCGTAATCGTCAACATAAGAACTGACAACTTCATTTACGATCATTGCAGCCTCTTCAGGGTAGGCACTATCAAGAGAGACGGTGATAATGTCATCCTTCCTGCCTATTTCAATTCCCAGGTTTTTTTCCAGGTATCCGACAGGATCGTCGATCCCTTCAAATGTTTTAAATTGACCGATACTGGGCTTGTTGATCGCTTGGGACAATATCGATGGAGATCTCAAAAGTTCACCCTGAGTGTACAGGTAATTCTTCGAATGAGACCTTACTGCACCGTAATCCGAGATTATCTTAGGCCCTGTCTGTTTGACATATAATTTCGATCTGCTGGTAAAGATCGGAGTTGCTTTTAGAAGATAAGCTATAGATGCCAAAAGGCAGATTGCTACTGTCAATATAATTGTCCATCTGTAACGGATAGTGATATCCAAAAGACTTTCGTGAAATATTGGATTCTTTTGACTTGAGTCCGATTCGAAATTCCCGTTTTCATTTATATTGCTTCCGTTCTTATTCATCTTATACCTCGTATAAAAGAATTTATGTTTCGTTTTATTAGTTACTGACTGGAACGCTAGTTCCAACACTGAAATGCAGCAATTTATCAAGGAACAAGTTCATTTCTGTTCGCATTGTCCTGTCAACTGATATAACGTCGCCAGGCTGGATAAGAATATCAGAGGCTAAAACCATATTCTTGCCGTTGATCTTAGCAGTCACTGAGGTGACTTGTCCTTTACCATCCTGCCTATAGATTGTTGCAAAATGAGGATCTGCTGCAATGTGCGCGCCTTTGGCCATCGCTATAGCATCTGTTAATGTATATTGAGCGTTTGGTGGATACTCAAATGTTCCAGGCTCACGAACCAGGCCTACAACTGAAAACATCCTGTCGGTTCTATGTTCACTAACCTTACATACGACTGGCGGAACTTTATTAACGTATTTAGGATAATGTGCGGATATGACTGTTGCTTCGATTTGATCTGTTGTCATACCTGCGGCTGGAATTGTACCAGCTATTGGCATTACAATATGTCCCTCTTGTGTTACTCTACAAAGGAAGGGCTGAGCCTTTTCTCCCCATTTTAAATAATTGTTGGACAACTCGTATAGTACTGGCGGGATGCTGAACTCTAAAACATCACCGGGTGAAACTCTATATGAATGTTCAAATCGATTCTCTGCAGCTTCTTCCTGAAGTTGCATTATTGCACCAATACGGTCGAACCGTCTTAATTGCTCGCTGCCTGATACGGTAGGGCTGCAACCAGATTGGCAAATAGCCAGGCCGATAGCAATGCAGCTTACAAGAAAATTTCCGATACGTGGGCTTGTGCAAATCCATTTCATTTTCGTTACTCCTATTTGATTGTTTTGTCCAGTTCTCAGTTTCGAATCATTCAGGCACAAAAACCTGATAAACTCGGTTTTTTCGTTATAATCCATACCGTTCTCACAATCATTCGACATGTCAAAAGGGGTAAATAAGTAAAAATAGGAGGTGTTGTGAAAAAAAATGTGGATTTTATCTAAGAGATACTGCTGAAGATATGCGTTTGTATTATAGGACTAACAGAATTTTTATTTTTAGAGGCTAATAAGAGGTCCGATAAGTTTTTATCGTTTTATTAAATAAAAAGCCGGCCCAGCAAATAACTGGGCCAGCTATATAGCTTAATGGATTAATATGATTTAAGAACCGCTGCGTGAACTGCTTCCACCGCCGCCACCAGCTGCGACTCCGCCGCCGACTCCACCACCGATAACACCGCCGGCTGTCATTGGACTCATACCAAGAATGGTCGGGCCTGTTGCAATCTTCATGGAGCCAAGAGCCGCTACATTTTGAGCTAATGATGTAGATACAGTTCCCATCGGAACAGCGGCTGATGGAATCTGGCCAAGGCCCTGTAATGTTACAAGGCGGCTTGCCGGGATATAAATCGATGATACTGGGTTCAAAGCACCTTCACATGCCAAACCACTGCATGCTGTAGATACCTTTATTGCCCGCAAGCCATCAAACTGGGCCCATGCCGGCAGAATACCTTCTTCTTTGACCTTAAGATCTTTGTTTGTCAAACCGACCTTGCGGACGAGTTTCTCGAATTTCTTACCAAGGCCTGTCAGATCTATACTCGCACCCGCTGCATCTGTTTTATATGTAGCAAGCTCATGTCTGAGTGTTTCTTTCTTTCCAGTCAACTTGGTTGTACCTTCGAAGACAGATACGCTTAGATAAACCTCTTCGATTGCCGGATCAAACACATAGACAGCACTGGCCTTACATTTTAAACTGTCAACCTCGCCCACCTCATTCTGAATGGTGTAATTAAACGGCTCAGATATTGCTCTAACTGCAACAAGGTCACCAAATGCCTCTGTATTCAGCCCTATTGCGGTTACAGTGAATTTAAGTTCTGACTCGAATGCTCTGCCGAGATAAGAAAGATCGAATGACTGTTTCCAGGTTGTGTCGATCTGCTCACTCGATACCTTAGACAAGCTCATTACACAACGATTGTGCATAAGCTTGAAGAAGGTCAGCTCATCCTGGCTCGAAGTGATAGCACGTGTCTCAGGATTCATATTGAAAGACACTTCACTTGACCAGTTAGGATTGTATTCGGCGCCGGCTTCAATATTAGCTATTGAATTATCAGTAGCTATATTATATTTGAATTCGCCTGCACCTATCGCTTCCTTGCGGACTCGTACTAATTCCTGTGTACGGTGTTTGTACTGGGTTTGCCCCTTGTACTCTATGGATGATATCATCCTGTAGTGCTGACTGCCGGTACCTGTTGCTGCTGCCGTTTCGCACAGTGCGAGGACTAACATTGCAACGAGTAAACCTACCAACGCGATTCTCTTGTTCCATACTTTCATTTTTTTTCTCCCAAAAAACATGTTTTAACCCCCTTGTTTCTTTACACTTGATTTCCATTTTTTTGATTTCTTACACATCTATAAAGCCAATTCGGTAAAAATCCTTATTCCCTTAACGGCATTTAGATAAAATGTAAAAAGACTAAAAAATACTTAAATAATTGCAAAAATTAAGGTTTTGGGATGAAATATTTGCTGATGTCTAAATAGTGCGTCCGATAAGCTTATATGTTACCGGACTTTTTACTTATCTTTTAGACTGCTGTTTGGCAAGGTGCTGCTGTACTTTTTCATTCATTTCTCGCAACCTCTTACGAATAGGCAGCTGCTGGGTGCATATCCTCTCGCACAATCCGCACTCACTGCACTTACCAGCTGGATTATCTTTTAATTCTATCCCCCAGTGCCATTTGAGCCTGCCCAGCATATCATCGCTATTGCCCAGCATTAGCTGATTATAGCTGTCCATCATTTTAGGTACCGGTATCCTGAGAGGGCACTTATCGCAATACTGACAGCCCGTGCATAACTCGTTGAAAGCTTCTTTAATACCCCTACGTATATTCTCCAGACTTTCCGATGGTATCGGCTCAAATCCTTCTACAGCCTTTACAGCTTCCCGAAGTTCTTTTTCATTGTTGAATCCTACCAGCGCAACATTTATCCGTTCGTCGTTGAACAAGAATCGAAGTGCACCCTCAATAACGTTTTCATCATTTCTGCTCTTCACAAAATCGAACAGCTCAGGATTGCGTGGGATTATCCCGCCTCCTAAGGGATTCATTGCTACAACACCTAAATACTTTTGGCTGGCGAAGTCCAATCCTTTCTCACGATATGCAAAATTCATCGCCGAATAACCAAGTAATATCCCGTCAAACGAATAGTCATCTAACATCGTACCTATATCATCGCCTGCCATGTGTGTGGAAACACAGATATGTTTTATAAGACCTTCTTCCTTGAGCTTCTCGAATTCCTTCAATACCCTATTCTCTTTGCGTTTATAATACTCATCCAGCGTCAATATGCACCAGTAATGATAGAAGTCTATACTATCTAAGCCGAGCCGTTTCAAAGATTTCTCAATATCTTTGCGAACCTCTTCGGGCTTATCTTTGCCGGATTTGGTTGAAACATAGAACGGCTTTTCATCCCTGCTCTTGACCATCTCTTTAAGAGCCGCACCGAAAATCTCCTCGCTCTTATCATCGCAATAGATCGGCGCGGTGTCGAAATAATTGATCCCCGTATCATAAGCCTTCTTGATCAGCCCGGCATTGCCGTCGATATCCGCAGCATTGGTAAACCGCATCCCCCCGAATCCTATGGCAGATACTTGTTTTCCCGTCTTGCCGTATTCACTGAAGATCATTGTTTTTCACTCGATTTCTGATAATATTCTATGAAAGTACAAATTATAACAACCAAAGTATATTATTACAGGGCTAAAATTATGGCTGTTTATAAAGAAGCTACGCCCCAAAAGGTTCTCATGGGCAAATTAAGTCACGGCAAAGATTTACTTCAGCAACTTAATGATATCTGCCGTGAAAACAACATTAAACTCGGCCGAGTCGAAGCTATCGGCGCCGTACAAAAAGCTCGCATAGGTTTCTATGATCAGAATTCATTTAAATACGAATTTCACGATATAGACCAACCACTCGAAATTGCCAATCTTACCGGCAATATTTCTCTACGTGATGGCCAACCATTTATCCATACCCATATTACTCTTGCCGATTCCAACGACAACGCTATAGCAGGTCACCTCGCTGAAGGTACCATTGTTTTTGCCTGTGAGTTTATAATCCAGTGCTTCGACGGCCCTGATTTTATCAGAGATTTTGACGAACAGACAAAACTGCCGTTATGGAAAGATCAGTAATTTCGAACCAGCTAATAATAAAAATACGCAAATGACCTGTCGGAATTTCTGCTGAGGTATTTTCTCAACAAATTTCTTAGCTATCTTCGCCCCAGTAAACGAAGCTGGAACAAAGAGTATAAATCCCCACATTAATCCTGACTCCAGCCTTATCCCTTTATAGGTATAGGTGCTCAACCGCATAGTGTCTATTACAAATCCGATCGCCCCAGCCGTTGCGATATAAACCTCTTTAGGAAGATCGAATGCAGTCAAGAACATTCCTCGAACCGCACCGCCAACTCCGAAGATACCCGCGCAAAAACCACTGAGACCGCCTCCGACCATAGCTATTTTTTCATCAGCCTTTACTTTTATCCTGGGCTTAATGAATAAAAATACCGCGTAACCTATCATGAACCCGCCCAGTATCTGCTTAAGCAGTCCACTGTAATCTGATAATGCAAGCTTCGTCATCAGCATCGCGCCAATATAAGCAGCGATTATCCCCGGTATGCCGAATGTTAGGATTAATCGCCAGCGAAATCCCTTATGGAATAATGTTATCTTCCAGATATTACCAAACCAGTGAATTATTCCGACCAAAAGAAGTGTTTGCGGCAACGGCAGGAACATTAACAGAACAGGCACCATGATAGTTGACGTGCCGAAACCGGTCAGCGTCCCGACGCCACTTGCGATAACTGTAAATATTGCTATTAATAGAATTTCCATTACTTGTATTTACAGCAATTACGGAATTGTGTTCGCCTTTCTAATGTTCTACTGCTCTGATTCGCCAAATGCGAATCGGGGCGAGAGGACTTGAACCTCCGACCTCATGACCCCCAGTCATGCGCGCTAGCCAAACTGCGCCACGCCCCGATACTTAGAGTCTCTAACTTAATGAATAAAAAAAACTTTTTTAATAGCAAAAACCGGCATTTGTCTTTTTTTTGTTATATACTATTAGAAGATTCTAATCAAACGTATCTCAAAACTCAAACACTTTCCTGACATCATCTTATAAAATCACTCAAATAGCCTGGTTGACAATTGTTAATGGTTCTATATGAATTTAATCTTGTGAAGTTAGGATGCCCTAACTATAATAGCTGTATTATGACAAAAAGCGGGGCTTTAAAACTTAGTGCCTCAATGGAAGATTACCTTGAAGCTATATTCAACCTTTCGAATAAGGAGGGGCACGCTCACTGTACGGACATTGCAGAAGAAATGAATGTTGCCAAACCATCAGTTACAGAGGCTCTGAAGAAACTAAAGGAAAAAGGCTTGGCTAATTATGAGCCGTATGGCAGTGTTACACTTACTAAAAAAGGCACAACCGCGGCCAGTAAAATAGTCCAGAAGCACTGCGTTATTAAATCTTTCTTTGTCAATGTGCTTGGCATAAAACCAGAGATTGCTCAATCAGCAGCCTGTAAAGCGGAACACGTCTTCGGTGCCGAAGTCGTCGCAAAGCTTTCAAGTTTTAGCGAATATATAGAGAAGGGCGGCGATGCTAACCAGAATATTGCTAAAAAATTCCAGAAGTATTATGAAACAAAAAACTGCCAACAGTAAATGAATATGGAAAAACAACTACAGCTATCTACCATTAAAGCAGGCTCATTTGTAAACATCGTAAGTGTTGATGCAGGCCAGGATCTTGCGAATCGTCTTGCTACAATGGGACTGCTGCCCGGCGTCCAGATAAAAGTTGTTAATAATTCACATCCCGGACCGTTTGTTGTTGAAATCAAAGGCTCAAGAGTTGCTCTGGGCAGGGGGATGGTAAGCAAGATTATTGTAAGTCCAGGGCAATAACGTATGACAGTTTCGAATATCAAAGAAATTATCTCAGATCTTCATGACCCCATACCATGGGATGAGGGTGACAATATACCCTGGAACGAACCGTCATTTAGCAAAAGAATGCTCAACGAGCATCTTACGCAGACACACGATTTAGCCAGCAGGCGTTTTCAGATAATTGACCAGCACGTAAACTGGATACACTCTGACCTGCTGAAAGGGCGTCCTTGCGACATCCTCGATATATGTTGCGGCCCGGGCTTTTATACCGAAAGATTCGCTCGCCTTGGGCATAAGTGCCTGGGCATTGATTATTCGCCAGCCTCCATCGAGTACGCACGCCAACAGCTCGAAGACAAAAACCTTGACTGCGAATACATACTTGAAGATGTTCGTGAAGCTGATTTTGATCGAGGTCATGATTTAGCTGCATTAATCTTCGGAGAATTCAACGTTTTTAAAAAGGATCACATAAAACAAATATTATCAAAAGCCTATTATTCACTAAAACCATCAGGCTTGATCATTCTCGAAGTCCATACTTTCGATGCTGTTAAAAAGATTGGCATGAGCAGGTCAGCGTGGCAAGCACTTGAAAAAGGGCTTTTTCAAGATAGCCCCCATATTTTCCTGGAGCAAAGTTACTGGGACCCAGAAACGCAAACCACGACAAAAAGGTTCAGTGTTATTGAGACGCCTGGCTTCAAGGTAAAAAAGTATGCTCTGTCCTGCCAAGCTTATACAGAGTCCGAATATATTGATCTTGTCGAGTCAGTTGGTTTTTGCAACGTGCGATTTGCCTCTAAGCCGAATTTCGAACATAAAGAAGAATTTGCCGACGATCTGCAGTTCATAATCGCCCAAAAACCTGACAACTAACGTATATTCTCAAGCAAACTAATAGGAATTCCACCATATAACAGTTAGATATTTAGCTGGTTCCGATAAAATCCGCATTTTTGCTGCGCGTACTTAACTACTTTCGTTTCAAGTGCTTAACCCCAAATGCCGACTCTTACAGAATTGAAGTGTAATGATTTGTTGGTACAAAAATTAAATTAATTTGTTTGGGGCAACAGACTGCTCATGAACGGGTG
>JANQHJ010000058.1 GCA_028282745.1 Sedimentisphaerales bacterium
TTTATCAAGATTAGGCAGCCTGCCTGCCGCCAACATCTGCTCACATAAGAAAGGATCCATCCCGTCTATGCCAAGAATGATCACTTTTTTCTTTTTATATATGCTTGACTTTGCCTGCGCTGAATCGGTGTATAAATTTACCCCTGTTGCTATAGCAGCTGTTTTAAAGGCGGATTGTTTCATAAACTGCCGCCTGTTAAATATTGTTTTTTTTAATTTCATAAACATGCCTCTTTTCAATTATTGTCTATGGCAATAGGCTTTCCGTCTATATAAGAAGGAATTGACACTCCAAACATATTTAAAACGGTCGGACCAATATCGATCAGACCTATATTATTGGTCTCAACAGCCCTGTTACAAAAGAATATGCCTGGTACTATAGAAGCATCTACGCAATGATCACCGCTCCATGGTTTCGTGTTATCATGAAATACCTTATCAGTTATCTGGCCTATAACAGTTTCCCATGAAGCTCTGTAACCCGCATTGTATCCTACTAATAGGTCCGGCGATTCATTTTTATATGGCCCATTATATATTTCTATTGCATTATATACTTGTTTAATAACAAATTGATTATCCTTGGTATCCTTAAGTTTCAACAGTTTTTCTGCTATCTCTTTACGTAATACTTCAGCTTCTCCATTTTGTTCGACAATTCCTTGTGATTCTCTATTCTTCAAATTAAGGAATATTCCGCTTAGTCCGATAGCAAAAGCCTTGGTTTTATCCCAATCCACGGCTTTAAGATATTTTTCGCCATTCGATTCGTCCTTGATCTTAAGGTATCCATTATTAGCCAGCCATTTATTTAGGTCTATGCCGCGACGAAAGCTGTTAAATCCATGGTCGGAAATGACCATGAACAAAGTATCTTTATCCTTACATTTATTCGTAGTTCTACCGACAAGATCATCCATTCTCTTATAGAGTTTCTCAATTTCATTGCGTTTAACAGCCTCAGGGCTATGAGCCGGATGTTCTTCATCTATATCTCGCCAGAAAGTGTGTTGAATTCTATCACTTCCATCGAAAACGCAAACACATAGTCCTCTTTTGACTTTGTCTATGGAGTCAAAAAACATTATCTCTCGTTCATTGTCCATGTTAACACATTGCTCGAGAAATGTGTCATCAACAAGTACATTTTCATTAAGAGCCCAACTGTCCTCAGCCAGCCCGAGAGTCGCGAATGAGCCTTGTTTTTTGGAAAGGTAAGCAGAATAAATCGACGGATATGTAATAGACATTGCTGGTTTTTCCGGATCAATATTAATGGGTGTTACATACAGTTCGAAATTCGGCTCTGTGTTAATTAAGAGAAACTTACATATCCCCGAAATCTTTATGCCTGCTAATGTTTTAAAGCTGACTTTGATCCAATCAGTGTACTTGTTTCTTTGCAGATCATAGTTTAACTTATTGATTCTTAGAACGGCAGATTCATTATCTTTTATAGTTACACTAAATTGCGTCTTTAGATCCTGAGCTTCCTTTAAGAAGGGATTCTCCGGGCCGACCAAGTTTGCTTTAATGACATTTTTATTCTTTACTACTTTATGAGTTTCTCCACCTGTCTTTTCATCTACATATTCGGTATTGGTGGTATATAAAGAGAAAGTACCTTGGGTGCCTCTCAGATCTGGCACGCACATTCCGCTAAGCATGCCCCCGTAGAATTTTTCAGGTGGAAACGTTATTGGGACGCGTATAACATTGCTAAAAATACCGTGATCGCCAAGAATTTTCCAGAAGGGGGTGCTTTTGCGTAATAAGCGAATATCGGCTTTTGATAGAGGGAATTGGTATTTGCCAAACTTCAGCATCCTTATTGGCGGGTTAATATCGACCGAACTTAATTTTGGCAGATATGTTTTTTTGTCTCTTGTTAAAAAGTCGAATATATTATGCTTACCAGGATTAACTCCTGTCTGAAAAGAAGACCATGCAACAGGTGACATTGAAGGAACAGTCGTTGCCAGAGGCTTAAAACAGCCTTTTTCACGAAGCTTCGCCATGTTAGGCAACTTACCTTCATCCAGCAACTTCTCGGTCATTTTAAAATCCATTCCGTCAAGACCAAGTATTACACATTTTTTGATTTTACTTTTTGCGAGTGCCTTTTTGCTTTTCCGGCTTCTTATTAAATAACGTATTGGCCATGTAAGCGACAAAAGTATTGCGGAAAAGAATGCAAGGAACATGGCCATGAAAGATCCCATAACGGCAAAACCTGCGCCTGGGCCAATATATGCATGTGCCTGAAATGTCATAGAGAACACAAACAGAAGCACCAGATACATATACTTGAACTGTGATTTATATCTTTTCATTGATTTCAATCAAATAATATTTAGATTGATCAATATTCTTTAAAAATCTTAAATACTTTTACAAAAACATTTACTAATTATAAGAAAGTCATTTGTAAAAGTCAAATTACTATTAACCTAAATGGTTCTAACACCTTTATTTAAGCTGCGTTAACGATCTGAGGATATTTTTGCAGGATCGTAGATATCTGTGTTTATAACCTTTGATTTATTTAAATCATATACGATATTGTCTACAATCGCTTTATTTAAATAGCAGCGTTGAAATTCACTGCCGTTGGCTCTAACGATCCCTGTTTCTACGTCATACCTCAATTGATCCGCGGTAAATTGATTTATCATATCCTCATAAGTAATACCGCCCAAAGCTTCTAAGGATGATAATTCGGCTCGGTTAGAATCTTGTTTTATTTGTATATTCACTCTACTTGCGGAAGCTTTTACGTGCTTTTGATCCGGCTCTTTTTCGGCGGTCAGATAATCCATAAGCATCTTATTGTCTTTAGCAGAGGCTTTGATCCGATCCGTTTTTAGATTGTAGCTAAGGATGTCAAAATCCCTTACAAATGCATAGCAGGGCACATTAAAGCTTAAAGAATTTGCTTTTCTGGTAGAGGGCAGCCTGGAATTGTCGATGCTGATAATGCCAGGGCCGACAGCGCTGGCAAATTTGTCGTCGGCAAGGAAAGTAAACTTTTTGCACTTGAGCTTTGTCAGGCTGAGCAATTGGTCATTAGTGGTTTTAATATTTGTGATCTGGACAAGCGGGCCGGTCGCGGTAATTTTTCTTATACCCATCGAGGAATTTTCCGGATCCTGGTGCTTTTTAGCGGATGTATTTATCAGCAGCTTCTGTGCTGATAGAGTATATTTATTCTGAGTAAGTCCATCTTTTCTTGTCATAGAGCAAATGCAATTATCCTCGAAAGTGATTAAATTCCGGCTTGGCAAAAAGCGGGCATTTTTTTGTGCTGAGATTATGACCGGTACAACTGAGCTGAGGTCGTTATCCTGCATAAAGTCATTAGCATAGAATGAAAAATTGACAGGTCCATTTGCAACCACCTGGTTTGTTACTGCTGAGTAATTTATCCAGGAGGCTTTGAACCTGGCCAACTCAGTCGGGCTGCCGACCGGAGTTACTATTATTGTGGCGTCATGTCCCGCAGTTATGTGTTCAACTGATGAGTTGGACGCATTATTGTCAGTATCTTCTCTCAATCTCACTACAATTTGGGGGGCGTTAAGTATATATTTTCGCGGCTCGCCTGAATCTATACGTACCATTGAACAACTGCAATTGCCATTAAAATAGATTTCATTTTTACTTGGAAGAAAAACAGTTTCCTTTTGGGCTGTGATTGCTAAAGGCCCCTGCACATCATGTTTTTTGTTGGACGAAGCGTGAGCATGTAATTGGAGTCTTGAGGGGCCGGGCGCAATTATTTTTTCTTTGGATTTATCATACCGGATCTGATTGGCGGTAAATTCAGCCAATATTTTTGAATCTGTATTTGAGAGCACCTTAATAGTGGCAGCACCCATAGCGTAGAATTCCTGTATCGAAGAAGAAAATTCCTGCTCTTTATCTTTCCCGATGAGTGTGACTACCATGCTTTCGGATTGCATCTGATAATGGTGATCGTCATTTTTGTTGGTATTGGGAATGTCGGTATAGCAGCCGCCATCAAAAGATATATGATTGTCTTTGAGCGAAAAATCTATTTTACCATTTGCGACTATTTTAACAGGAATTGATTGGGCGGTATCTTCTTGTTCCGCGAATAATGTCAGCCTTGCCGGGCCCCAGGCGATTACATTTTTATTTTCCGAATCATAGTCAAGCTGTGAAGCAATAAGCGAAGCTATTTTGTCTTTTTGCGGCATCGTCTCGGCATGTAGAATTACATCAGGTTCGGCACGGAAATATTTCAGGCTGGCTTTCTCAGGATTATTTTGAGAGTAAGAAAGTTTAGCAGCGAAGTTAGGGGCCTTCATTATATATTTACGATTGCCGGCCTGGTGTTGCTTTAGCATTGTAAAAACACAGTCACCTTTGAAAATTACCTCCTGCAGTTTTGGGTGATAGCTGATCTGCTCCTGAGCATCAACAATGATAGTGTCGGATTGCTGGATATCAGGATCGTTACTCTTGGCATGATATTTCAATCTTGCGGGGCCTATGGCGACGAATTCGTCCGTGAGGGCGTTATAGTTTATTTTTCTTGCTGTCAGTGAATTTGCGTCCTTTGAATCAACTGAAGCAATCGTTTTCTCTTTCAATCTGTAGGTCTGCAGCAGGCCTGAATTGCTAAGGTTTGTGCCCTCTGGAGCAATAACAAATTCATTGTCACACGTTATTAATATATCGACCGGTTCAAATGCGGTATCCGTTTGCGTAGTGTCTGCACTGTGAGATTTTAATGTTGATTTCTTTGGGACGGCTGGTTTTTTCCTGATGATGTTATGTATGGAGAGAGATTCGTCCGCTACAATAAGTTCGCCGGCGGCTTTGACAGTAACATTTTTATTAAGGATTACCTGATACCTTTCTGTTAGGGCAGGTTTTTGCTTATTATCAGAAAGCGTTGTAAAGCTGCTGTATTGAAGCGGAGGATTTTCAGAACGTGAGAGATATTTCGAGTTAATATCATTTAGCTCAAGACTGACCAAATGATTGATCTTGAAGAGTTCAAGTTTATCTCTCTGGTAATTATAGACCAGTTCCATACCCTGGCCGAGCAGTTTTGTGTTTGCTGAGATTATCTTTACCGGCCCGGCAGTATAAAATAATGAACGATCACGAACGAATTTCAGGTCATCGAGATAGATATCGACCGGGCCAAGGTCTGGCCTTGCCTTAGGAGTGATCTTAATAATGACGTTGCCGGTTAGCTGGGCATCTGAAAGTGAGATGTCCTCTGAAATTGATTCGTCAGTAAGCACTACACCGTTATCGGCGACAATGTGGCAATTAAAGTCTTCCTGGTAAACATTTAAAAAAGGCTTCGCTATTTCCCATTGCTCAGAGCTTTTATGCAGAAGAGTTTCAAATCCGAACTCACGAATTATTTGCTTATTCTCATTAAAATTAATAAATTTTGCTGTCTCAACTGTTCCTATCCCGATCTCACCGATTTGGCCGATATTTTCTATTTGGGGCTGATGCTGGATGGCTGGTTTAGGGCGTTTAGCCTGATTTATCTTTGTTCTGCCGGTCAATATAGTAAACAGCACAAAGATGGCCAATGTAACCAGCAAAGTGTGAGTAGCGACATAAATTTTGCGTGAGTTAACCGGCACTAATTTTTACCCCATCTTAAAATCAAAGCGGTATTGTACTCTTAAAGGCCAAGAATCCATAGAAAATAAATACGCTTAAGACAGGTATCTGGTTTGTGTAATATTGGATAAACCGGGTATTAGGCTCGTATCATATCCGCTATTTTCATCAATCTTGTGGTGTTATCTCGCTCTGCTTCGGATAGTTTATCGAAGATGTAGCGAATAGTTTCCTGCACTTCCGGTATTACGACGTGCTCAAGCACATTCACCCTTCGACGAGTCATTTGAAGCTCAACGGCAAGCAATCGGGCCTGCTTTTCCTTTTCGGCCAGCTCTATCAATCGGTCAAAAGCCCGCTCCAAAGCCAGCAACGCAACATCCAATTCCGCCGATGTGGAAGCGAAACCATAGCAGATAATATCTCCTGACATTTCCTTAGCCAGGTTAGGTACCCTGACATTCATAATATTAGCCATTTTGACTGCAAGGCTGAATTTTTTGGTCGGTATTTCCAGGGCGGCTTTAATGTCTTCGGGCTCCATAACCGCACGCGCCAGCATGAAACGTCTGCAAGTCTCCATCAGTTCTTTTTCTACCTGTTTTCGAAGAGGCTGAATATCCTTTGCAATGATCATTAGCTGGCGTGATATTTCGTCACGTTTTTCGCTTAGCAGACGATGACCTCTGACCGCCAAGGCTAAACGCCTTCGCAGGTGAAGCAGTTCCATTCTTGTCGGATTTACGTTTAGCATATTTATTTACGGAATTTAGGCATATACTTTTCGATGAGTTCAATGTCGATACGTTTCAGCTCTACGTTCTCGAACATACTGAGCAGTTCCCAGCCAAGGTCGAGAGTCTCTTCGATTGTTCTGTTATCATAGTAGCCTTGCGAAATATAACGAGCCTCGAATTTATCAGCGAAGGTCATATATTTCTTGTCTTCATCCGAAAGGGCATCCTCACCCATGATCGTTGCCAATTCCTGGGCCTCTTTACCGCGTGCATAAGCCGCATACAGCTGGTTATAAAGGTCGGCATGGTCTTCACGGGTTTTACCCTCACCGATACCCTTATCTTTAAGACGTGAGAGCGACGGAAGGGCATCTACCGGCGGGGC
>JANQHJ010000002.1 GCA_028282745.1 Sedimentisphaerales bacterium
GCTGTTCAAGCCGGACACATTCGCCCAGGCCAGCCGCATCAGCGGCATCACCCCCGCCGACATAACGATTCTCCGCATCCACCTAAAAAAAACATCAGGGAAATAGATGCTTGATCCTGGATACTTGATATTTGATTTCCTGTTGTTTGAATATTAAAACAAGACTCAGGGGTTTTCAGGGTGCAGGGGATAGTTAATAGTCATTAGTGAATAGTGAATAGAAAAAGCCAGAATTCCGCAATAGAGGGTATCCCCGCCGTTTTGACAAGATAACAGGATTTACAAGATGAAAATGACTTGTTTTTGGGGGGAAATAAGGGATATGTTTAATTGATTATTTTCTACTGATTATTTATTATTGACTATAGGCACAAAAAGTACAAAAGCAAAAACCCCCTGCAATGCAGGGGGCTAACAAAATGGGGACGTAAGTTACAAAGGTGTACATATGCCTAATATGATCGGTTATATGGCGACATGGACCACATACGGTACGTGGTTACAAGGTAATAAGAAAGGGTATGTGAAGAACGGAACAATCTTAGAGGCAGATCCAGAATTAGAAGAATCAAATGAAAAACGTCTTAGGCAGAACAAAATCAAGATACCTAAAAAATACCGCCTGATAGTTGAAGAGGCAATTTTAAAAGAAGCAGAGAGAATCGAGCAATCAGTTTACGCAATAACAGTTTGTTCTAATCATGTCCATATCGTCGTTAAGAGTATTATGAAGACGGTTGGTTATTCAGTCGGACAGTTTAAAAGAGCAGCAACACATGAATTGAGAAAATACGGTTTTGAAAACAAAATATGGACAAAAGATACTGTTATAATGAAAATGAACTCAAGAAAAAGATACAATACGTTAAAAGGCATAAAGATTAATCGAATTTGTTAGCCCTCAGCACTGCTGAGGGTTATGATAATATGAACCTAAACGACAACGTATATAACAGTGGATTATCTCGTGAGGACGCGAAGTTTAAGCTTTGGCGGAAAACAGGTTTACTACTAACCTACAAGTGCAACGCGGCGTGTGAGTTCTGTTATTACTGCTGTACGCCTGCAAAGGGCGGGCTGATGCCGGTAGAGACGGCAGTAAAGGCATATAAATCATTAAAAAACCTGGCGGGCGATACGGCGAAAGTGCACTTAACCGGCGGGGAGCCGTTTTTATATTATGAGCGATTAGTCGAGATATTAAAAGCATTTCAAGATGAAGGTTTAGGCGAGGTCGATCTTGTCGAGACGAACGGCGGCTGGGCCAATGATGAGGAGGTTATAGTCGAGAGATTAAAACGTCTGGATGAGTTAGGAGTTCGGAGATTTAAAATAAGCTGTGATCCGTTCCACCAGGAATATGTAGGGATCGAGGCGGCGCGGCGGTTAGTGAAGATGGCGAAAGAGATACTCGGCGATAAGCGGGTATTGGTTAGGTGGGAGAAATATTTAGAGAATCCTGTCGAGATGAAAAATATATCAGGTGAGCAATTAAAGCAAAATTACAAGCAGGCTATTGACGATTACCCTGCTCGCTTTACGGGCAGGGCGGCGGGTAAGTTAGCTGATATGGCGGCGGATAAAAGTATAGATTATATAAGGGGGCAGAAGTGCTGTCGTGACCTGCTGGGGGCCAAGGGTGTGCATATCGATCCGTATGGTAATGTGTTCAGCGGGACGTGCAGCGGGATAGTGCTGGGCAATGTGAACGAAACGGGGCTGGATGAGATGTGGAAAGAATTCCAGCCGGGTCGGAATGTATTTATCAAGGCTTTGTTCGAATCCGGGCCGGCGGGGTTGCTGGATGAGGCAGTTGAATTGGGCTATGAGGTGAAAGAGCGATATGCGGGGAAGTGTCATCTATGCAGTGACATCAGGGCATTTTTATTGGGTAAAAAAATATACCCGAAAACAGTCGGGCATAGTGAGTGTTACGACCTATAAAAACGATGAATGCCCTTTGATAATAAGCAATTCTTAAAAGCATAAAAATAGCGTAAGAAAAGGCGTGTTTTTTTGCCCTGTTTTTTTGGCATCAGTTAAAATTTACTTATACTTTAACTGAGCAGTGGAAAACGCTGCTTTTAGCCTTGGAAACTAACGATTCTTTTGATCGTTTTCTCTCCTCCTCTTCTATACGGAGACAGGCTGGCCAACAAAAACAGAATTATCTGCGGGGGGGTCGCTTGTCTCCTATTTTTATGCGCAAATCTCAATAGCCACAGAGAGCACAGAGAATTTCTAATTTTGAATTGCGGTAAGGATCTGGTTTTGGAGATCTTTATCAGGTGCCGAGGTGAATGTGTCAATATCAGCTTTTATGACAGTGACATCCGTGCCGAATGGGCGGTATATGTCAGGATTGGTCGGGCCGAAGATGGTGATCGTTTTTATACCAAGTGCGGCAGCTAAATGTGAAGTACCGCTGTCGTTGCCGAGGTAGGCTGATGAGGCACTAACGGCCTGTGTTAATTCGGTTATAGAAAGCCCTGATATAGTGGGAGCGGTTTCGCGGATAGTCTCCAGCGATGCAGGACTGAATCGTTCGAGCTCGGCTGGGCCGAGCATAAAGACCGGCTGATAGTCGTTGTCGATAAGTTCTTTGGCGATCGCGATGAAGTTAGAGAGGTGCCAGCACTTTTTCAGGTCGCCGCTGCCGGGGGCTATGGTAATGATCGGCCTGGTGAGGTCGGCGCCGGAGGTTTTTAGAATACTGCGGCCGGCAGTTATGTCGGACTGGGGGGCAGTCAATAAGTTTGCTGGTTGGTTGCCAGTGATTTCAGGCCCTTCGACGGAGCTCAGGACAGGCAAGTCACACTGGGCGGTCAGCTTCTCGAAGTAGAAATCAGTTATGTGTTTGTCATAGTCGGCTGGTGGTTTTAAGGGCAGTATGATGACGTCGGCGCTGTGGCTGCAGTTGACGGTGTATATAAGGTTCTTTTCGAAGTCGCTGTCCGGCTCGCCGAGGAAGCTGATGATCGGTGAGCAGTTATCGAAGGCATAGATCAGGGGGTCGGCGTCTTCGAGGTCGAAGTCTTTGTAGTCGGCGAAGAGGCGATGCAGATCGGTCGATTCGATTGCGCGAACCTTGTCGATGCAGGTGCGGGAGATGAACATGGCGATATAGTCGAGGTGGCCGAGCATTATCACTGAGCCGAGCCTAAGGTTGTCCTTCAGGTATCGGGCGAGTGGTAGGGTTAGTATCGAATCGCCGAGTGCGCCGGGCTGGATTATCATTGCGGTGCGGGAGATTTCGCGTGCGATGTCGGCTCTGGCCTGGATGATATCCAAAATGTTGTGGTTGTCCCGCATGGCAGTGTTCAAATCAGGCTTATTTTTCTACCATGTCCTCGATTTTTTGCAGCTCTTTGATGGCGTCGTTCATGTGCTCGATATTCTCAATGCCAAGCCAGTATTCATCGATGCGGTATGCGCCGATGTCGTCATTCTGTTTTAGAAGCTTGTTCATGAGGTCGGGCATTGTGAAAAATTCGTTGTGTGGTATATGTTCGATGGCAGAGGTGTTTATGAGGTAGATACCGGCGCTGACCTTGAATTCGGTGCCGGGCTTTTCGACGATATCGAAAAGCTTTTCGTCTTTTAGTTTCAGGACCCCGAAGGGCAGCTTGTGCTCGTAGTTTCTATAGCCGACGGTAATGGAATAGTTGCCTCTTGTGTGGTAGTCGATCATTTTCGAGAAGTCAAGCTGGGTGAAGATGTCGCCGTTCATTAAGACGAATTTTTCGTCGCTGTCGAAATGATCCTTTATTAGAGACAGCGGGCCGGCGGTTCCAAGGGGTTTTTCTTCGTCAATGTATTTAATAGATAGGCCGAACTTTGAGCCGTCGGCGCAGAAGGCTTTTATCAGTTCGCCGTGGTAGCCAAGTGAAATGATAATTTCGTTAATGCCGAACTTTTTGAAGTTCCGCAGGATGATCTCGAGAATCGGCTTTTCACCGACAGGTAATAACGGCTTTGGTATGGAGAACGTTAAGGGTCTTAATCTTGTACCTTTGCCGCCGGCTAAAACAACTGCTTTCATCTATTAACCTCACACTCTGTATTTATCGGGATCGAAGAAATCAGGATTATTTTTAATGAAATCGATGGTTTTTTCGAGGCCTTGCGTCAGTGAGACCTTCGGGGCC
>JANQHJ010000004.1 GCA_028282745.1 Sedimentisphaerales bacterium
CGGGATAATCAACAGCCTCGGTCGAACGTGTACCGAAATCGGTAACATCGTGGCCGTTTTCTATTAGTGTTGTTTTGATGATCTCTTTGTAAGTGAATCCGGCGTGGTCAGAAGCAATAGCGATCTTCATGTTTTTAAACCCTTTAAGAAAACTAAAGACAATAAATCCCGATAGTCAATTTTGAACCTAATAGTTGCAATATTTTTGGGCTGAGTTTGAATTGTAAAAAACCGTTACGACCATAATCATTAAGCTGCATCTAATAATAAAGTTCTAATAAGTTAGTGTTATCCATTCATGTTGTCAATAGAAAGTGGCGAAATTGAGCTAAAAAACGGGATTTTTTCGGCACAAGTTTTGATTTTTGTTTTTGTTTTTTCATATAAATCTTTTCCAAGGAAAGATTTGCACGGGCTAAGGGTACATTACGTTTGGTATAAGAATTTTTCGTATTATACTTTACTTAGAGCGGCAAGGTTTTCGAAATATGTCAGCAAATTACAACTTCATAAAGAAGTCTTGCTCAATGCCAGAGAGGCCCAGCACTAAACGCTAAATATAAAGAGGCCCATCTCTGGCATTTTTTTATATGCCGGGCTTAGTGAAAAGATAACTTCTAACTGAACAAGTGCAGAACATGGTATCTTTAATTTTATTATTCTGCAAGGGCCTGGAGGAGTTTGCTTGCAAGGGCAGGGGGGAGTTCTTGCGTTTTTTGCTGCTGCAGGTCACCTTTTTGCTGTTTGTTCTGTACCGGAATTTTTGGTAGCGAGATAATATCGAGACAGGCCTTTCTGGCCGTTTCACCTTTTTCGGAATCAGCGAGATTTACTAATTTTGTAACAGCAATGGAAGCGTAGCGAGCAATCATTGCCTGGCTTTGGAGGTTTAGCCATTCAATTCTCTGGGTGAACTGATTTTTGAAGTTCTCATCAGCGAGCCATTTGTTAAATCTGTCCGCTGAGAGGTTGTTCTTTTGCAAAATTGCGGGCGCTTCGAGGTCACCTTTGAAGAGGTCGTCGAGTACTGCGAGTTGTTTTTTTGAGAGTTTTTTTGAGGTGTTCATTCTGTGATCTCCTGAACTTAGTTAAGATTTCCATTGTGTCTTAGGTTAAAGTAGGGAGAATGCCACGGGAAGATACTTACTATAACCTAAGGGGATTCCTGATTTTTATCTAAGTATTTGATTTTACTGTTGATACATAAATTTTATAGACGATAATAGAAACAGTGACGTAAACGAGTGGGATGGAAAACTTCAAATATTTGACAATTTTAAAGATGAGCTGCTGGGAGAGCTTGTACAAAAACTAATATGTGAGTCCGCCTTTTTCCCAGTGTTATACTGTTGTTCAGTGAAAGTACCTTGCCCTTTACTGACAATGGTGTTTGGTATTGCAATGGGTGGCGGTCTATGGGACTTTCCGCCACCCCCAATACCATAAAAGTACAGTTGCCCTTTCCCAATAATTAACAAGTCTCTTTTTAGATATATTCTTCTTGGCCCGTTTAGCAGTGATTATTTTCCTCTGCTGCCGGACTTTTTTTATGCGCATTTTTAACATACCAATAAATGCTGGCATAAATTGCTTAAAGAATGTAATATCCGAGGCTGGAACCTAAAAATTAGCATTACAACATATTAACAGGGGTAAAAAACATGGGTAAGGTTCGCAGTATTTTAATGGGGAGAAGTTGTGCACTTTTTTTTGTATTCATAGCCTGCTTTGTCGTTCTTTTTTTCACAGTATGCACCGGGAAAGATGGAGGTTTAAAGTTGGAGAATGATTTAGGTGGCAATAGTTTCGAAAAAGGCTGGCGGTTTTCACATTATGGGCCAAAGGCTGACAGTAGTGTTCTTAAAGAGCCGGCAGGGCTGGAGAGAGTTAATGTTGACGATTCGCAGTGGCGAATTATTGATCTGCCGCACGACTGGGCTATAGAAGGGCCGTTCATAGTCAATAGGCCCAACAATACAGGCAAGCGTTTGTATCCTGGTATTGGCTGGTATCGTAAGCATTTCAAAGTAAGCAGTAATCATGAAGGTAAGAGAATATTTGTTGATTTTGATGGCGTTATGAGTCGGCCTAAGGTTTATATAAACGGCGAGTACGCGGGGCAATGGGGTTTTGGTTATTCTTCTTTTAGAATTGAGCTGACCGATCATGTGAAGTTCGGGCAGGATAATGTTTTGGCAGTTCGAGTTGATAATCCTGACGATCTTGCCCGCTGGTATCCTGGGGCTGGTATCTATCGTCATGTAAGATTAATTATGGACGAGCCGGTCCATGTAGCTCACTGGGGGACTTTCGTTACGACGCCGCAGGTTACAAAAGAAGCAGCGACGGTTCGCATAAGAGCGGAAATAGAGAATCAATCGAAGGTGGATGTTACTGTTAGTGTTAGTCATAAGATATCTGAATATGCTTCGCCGGCTAATATTATCAGCGAGGTTAAGGAACAGCAAATAGCTGTCAAAGCGGGTGAGATAGCCGAGCTTGATGTTCAATCTATCGTTAAAGAGCCGAAGCTCTGGGCGATAAAGAGCCCGAATCTTTATCGGCTGACCACGAAAGTTATTCAGGATGGCAAGGTCATCGATAATTACGAAACTATCTTCGGGATACGCACAATCGAGTTCAATCCCGATAAGGGCTTTTTGCTCAACGACGAACGTGTGCAGCTTAATGGTGTTTGTCTGCATCATGATCTTGGACCTATCGGGGCGGCGGTGCATCGCAGGGCGATAATGAGGCAGCTGGAGTTGTTGCAGGAGATGGGCTGTAACGCTATCCGTACGGCTCATAATCCGCCTGCTCCGGAACTGCTGGAGTATTGCGACAGGATGGGCTTTGTTGTCCTGAATGAGGTGTTTGACTGCTGGAAGAGAGGCAAGACAAAGGGCGATTACCAGATACTGTTCGAAGAGTGGCATGTGAGGGATATTACGGCGATGGTGCGGCGTGACCGCAATCATCCATGTATAATAATGTATAGCAGCGGCAACGAGATCGGGGAGCAGTGGGACGGTAAGGACGGTGGTCATGCACTGTCTCGTAAGCTGACCAGGCTTTTTCATAGCCTCGATCCGACTCGGCCTGTTACGGCGGGGTGCAATCAGCCGAAAGCTGCGTTCAATGGATTTGGCGATACGGTAGATGTATTCGGTTTCAATTATAAGCCGCATCTGTATCCGAAGTTTAGAGAGCATTACGGCAGTAGTAAGCTTTTTTACGGCAGTGAGACTTCGGCGTGTGTCAGCAGCAGGGGCGAGTATTTCTTCCCAATAAACAAGGATAAGTCAAAGGGCTTTTTTAATTTGCAGTGCAGCTCGTACGATTTGTTCTCGCCATACTGGGCGTCCTTGCCTGAGATAGAATTTAAGGCACAGGATGAATATTATCCTTATGTCGCAGGTGAGTTCGTTTGGACCGGGTTCGATTACCTCGGTGAGCCGACGCCTTACAATAATGATGAGACTATCGGGCTGAACTTCCATACGAAGGAGGATAAGGAGGCATTTGAAGAAAGGCTTGCGAAGATGGACAACACGATGCCGTCTCGCAGCAGCTATTTCGGGATAATGGACCTTTGCGGTTTTAAGAAGGATCGGTTCTATCTCTATCAGTCTAAGTGGCGGCCTGAGCTGCCAATGGCTCATATACTGCCACATTGGAACTGGCCTGATAGGGTAGGCGAGGCAACGCCCGTGCATGTCTATACTACGGGTGATTCAGCGGAGCTGTTTTTAAACGGCAGATCGCTCGGGCTGAAGAAGAAAGGCCAATACGAATACCGCCTTCGCTGGGATGATGTTATCTATGAGCCGGGTGAGCTGAAGGTAGTCGCATATAAGGATGGTAAGCAATGGGCCAAGGCGAGTAAAGCTACTACAGGTGAGGCTAAGGGACTAAAGTTGACCGCTGACAGAACCGAGCTGGATGCCGATGGGCGTGATCTTTGCTATGTCACTGTCGAAGTGGTCGATGAAAGTGGGCTTATGGTGCCCAGGGCTGATAACGTTATTAACTTTTCAATTAGCGGGCCGGGCGAGATCATCGCTACAGGCAATGGCAATCCTATCGATATGAGCTCTTTCCAGAACCATTATCGCAAGGCATTTAACGGACTTTGCCTTGTTATTGTCAGGACTATCGAGGGTGAAGTCGGTAAGGTGACTTTAACAGCTGAGTCCGAAGGACTACGGGGTAATAAAGTGACAATTGTGAATAAGTAAATCTCGATGCTTGATACTATAACGCAATTTTTTGCATGAAATAGATATTTTGTGTCATCATAATTATGGTATCAAGCCGATATAAGATATGCACGATATATAAGCTATAAGCGGTGGGTTTTTTAACACTGTTATCAAGAGATGACTTGTTCTTCGGAGGTAATAAGTCAGCTCCCTTACATCTGGCCGGCTAACAGGCCAGTGATTTCCTTTACGGACCCCGTGGGCAAGGACGGGGTCTTTTTTTATAGTTAATAGTGACTGGAATACAGAATAGGGCGCAGAGAATTTGCGATGTTTGATACGTAATATTCAAGATGTCAGCCGGGAACTATTACTTTAGCGCAGCATCATCTGGAATGTTTTTTGGCCTTTTTGCAGTGTTACTGCATCGACGTCGATCTTTACGATGCGCCTTCTGCCAATTGTGTCTCCGATCTTGACGACTTGTCCGTCAATAATGGCTGACGGATTTGTGGCATCGTGGATGATAGCTGTCAAGCCTGGCTTGATGTCGGTAGTCTTGGATACGATCTTGGGCATCCAGAGATTGTAAGCTATTACGCATGTGATAAGAATAGCAATCAGCAGGACAGAAAATTTTACAAGGTATGATTTCCTTTCTTTGTTGAGTGTGTTTATTGGTGCATCAACAGTTTGTCGGACTGTGTGATTGTAATCGTTTTTTAAGTAATCAAGTGCCATTTTTGCTCTCCGTTAAACTCCACCTTTGCTAACAGCCTTGTGGGCATCTTTTGTTAGAATTGATATCGGTATAAAAATGGTCAAGGATAATCTAAAATATTGTGAACAATTTAAACTTCACAAATTATTTTTGGCCAAAATACCTATGTTTTAAGGGGAATTGATTGGTTGAATTTATTATTTGATGTTATCGGCCAAATAATGTATGGCGAGTCTGGAGGTTTATTATGAAGGGCCGCAATCAGTTTTCTGACCACGGCCCGTTGATTATTATCGGTTGGTTACTGCGGCCAGTTGTCATTGGCGAGCCATTGCTCGGTGAAGGCTGCGAAGTCGTTAAGATTTATGATGCCATCATAATTGGTGTCGAACTCGTTATCCGCAATTGGCATCCTCTTTATCGTTCACATCGTTACTCCTCCAAATAAGAGTTTAATATCTCCACAAACATACCATATTTTAAGATTTTTTGAAAGAATTAAACCGGTCCGATATTGATAAACCTGATGGTAACATAAGCGGGGGGTGTCACTATCGATGTCATCATAAATGGTGACTATAAAATAATTTACAATTGCTCTATTATTATTCGGGAAAGAGGAATCTGGGAAATCTCAGATTGCTTATTATCTCACTATAGTGTTTTTGTACACTATACTCCTTCAAGGGCTCTGTTTCTAAGACAGGGCCTTATTTTATTTGTCTGTTGTGGTAGTTTTAATCGATGTTTTTTACGAGCTCGGTTTCGAAGAACTCGACGATCTGTTTTATAATATCTTCGTTCGGCCTGATATTATGGCCGATGCCTTCGAGCATTACAAGCTTCGAACTTACATTTACAGCTTTTAGTTTTTTATCGAGCAGCCTGGCTTGCTGGATAGGGACAAGTTTATCCTCTGTTCCGTGCATTAATAAAAAGGGAACTGAATTGGCGTCAACGTGAGTAATTGGGCTGCATAGTTTTGCGAGGTCAGCTTTTTCTTTTAGTGTTCCGCCCAATGCCTCTAGTTCCGGGTCCTTATCTTTGAATTCTTCTCGCTTGCCTATGGGCATAGTGAAAAAGTCGCTTGGCCCGGCCCATGAGCACACAGCTTGTACATTGCTTGAAGTTTCGAGGTTATTACCGACCTTTCCCTCTAGTTCCTTATTGGAATTGCTCACCCCGAGCATAGCTGCTAAGTGCCCGCCTGCCGATGAGCCCCAGACTCCGATGCGGTTGGGATCGATATTGTAATCAGCTGCGTTGGCGCGAATGTATCGAATAGCTGCTTTGCAGTCGTGTATCTGTGTTGGAAAAATTGATG
Organism: Sedimentisphaerales bacterium; assembly: GCA_028282745.1. Classification (GTDB taxonomy): domain Bacteria; phylum Planctomycetota; class Phycisphaerae; order Sedimentisphaerales; family Anaerobacaceae; genus JANQHJ01. The sequence goes on from JANQHJ010000004.1 coordinate 6,248, forward strand.
TGTCGGTTAGTCTATAGTTAATGCTTGCTACGACAAAACCGTGTTCGATCAATGGAAGAGCTTTGCACATGGCTTTGCTTCCTGATTTCCACGCTCCGCTGTGAATCCAGACGACGACGGGCATTGGGACTGTCGCTTTTTTAGGGACGTAGATGTCGAGCTTCTGTCTTGTCTCATGATTGGTAGCGTAAACAAGGTTGCGTTTGGCTTTACACTGCTGAAGCAGTTTCATAGTGATTGCGTATGGCGCGCTCTGGCGTCGTTTGTTACGCTCTTCTCTGGAAAGCCTACCCGGCCGAGTAGGGCGGGTTGGTTTGTTGCTATCGGCTACTGTCGGTTTATTACTGTCAGCGGGAGACTCGGCTGAGAATGACGAAGCGACGATCGTAAACAATAAAATTAAACTTAAAGCCAATTTGCTTATTTTGAATTTGCGATATGCGAACATGTTTATGCCCCTTTCCGTGCCTCAAGTATCGAGCGTCATTTTCATTATAAATATTATAGCTTAGATCGAGCTTTGAAACAACGAAAATCAGTTCCGCCCGAGGCTCATGCGAACATTAATTTTGATATCTATTTCCCGAGGTTACTGAATATCTGAACATCGAAATGGCCGGCCCATAACCCTTCTGCCAGGCTGATGTAGGTAATTCGCACATACCTGGCATTAGCGTTGAAGTAAATGAATCTTTCCTTTGCGTAACTTGTTTTTTCTGAATGGTCTGCTACTGTTGTCCATTCAGAACCATCTTTTGAGACATCTATCATGAATTGATAGTTAGCGAATTGTTCCAACGTAAGACCGACAGCGTGAATGTCATAATTTTTACCAAGGTCAACCTGCCACCATTGCCCCAACTCTGGGCCCGATGCGCACCATTTGGTTGACAGGTCTCCATCAACGGCTTTGTTTGCGGTATTTTGCTTTTCAGCAGTGCTTGCTTTAGCCTCTTTATTCAGCGCGACATTCGTACCCGTCGGACGCTTAGGCATCAATTGTTCCGGCCATTCTATAGGCTTAAGCGGCTGCTGAATGCCGCCGTCAACAAATTTAATTTCCACCGGCTCGCTCTCTATGCTATTCGAAACGGCTTTAATAATTGTCGCACCTGCCTCATACGAGCGAAATTCGATACCAGCCAATCCGTCCGGCGTATTGAGATCGATCGTAGAACCGGTCGGGAATTGGCCCGGCCCGGAAACTATTTCTAATGTGACCGTTATCTCGTTGGAGATATGCGTTCCATTGGCGTCCTGCACCTCTACAATTAGATGGCAATCGTCAGTGCCGTCGTTGCCGACCAATGTTTTGTCGGTCGTCAACTGCAACTTCGCTGGCGTACCGGGCTCAGGAAACTGCGGCGGATCGATGTTCAGCCAGCAGTTTCGATACCAGTAATATTTTCTCTTTGGTATCCGGTAATTATCGCAAGCACCGACAAGATTTAATTCTCTTTTATCTTTGAGAAATCGGCCCCAGTCGATCCATGTGCCGTAATCAAAGCCTGCCCATTTGGCTGTTCCGAGACTATAATAGGCATCAGGATCGGGCTTGGCTACGTATGTGCCCGGGCGGTATTCTTCCTTTTCCCAAAGCTCGGCGAATATAACGGGATATTTATCGCTTCTTCTGGGATAAAAACCGTTCTGGCCGTAGATGTCAGCTTTGCCTTCGGAAAAGCTGGTAACACGGCATGTCGGCCGGGTCGGATCGAGTTTATGGGCCAGTTCGTTAAGTGGTGTCGTGCTTAACTGGCCGTATGTTGTTTCGTTCAATAAGCTCCACATGATAACGCTTGGATTGTTGCGAGAGGTTCTTATCATCTGGGTCAGTTGCTGTTCAACGTTTTCCTGGAAAGGAGCAAAATCAGGTGAATTGATATCAGGTGATGCAGCCGGCCCGGGGCCGCCGCCTTTGCCCCAATAAGGAACCTCCTGCATCATGCACAGACCGAATTTATCGCAGGCATCGAGCAATGCCGGATCCTTTGGATAGTGCGAGCCGCGAATGAAGTTCGCACCGGTATCTTTCATTAATTTCATGTCGCGATAAAAGCCGGAATTCGTTACGGCGTAGCCCCAGCCGGCGTGGTCCTGGTGGACATTAAACCCGCGCAGGACGGTACGTTTACCGTTGAGCCAGAATCCCTCATGTGCAGTAGCCTGGAACCATCTAATACCAAGCGGGCTCTTATAGGTATCTACTAATTTGTCCCTGTCATATACTTCGGTATAGACCGTGTATAGATACGGATCGTCCGGCGACCAGAAGTGAGGCTTATCAATTATGAAATCCTGGGAAAATTCATGGATGGCGCCTTTATCGATAGTCTCGGCAGTATCCGTTTTAGCTACTACCATATTTTTAGCGTCGGCAATGATGGTTTTAACGCGGCAGTACTTTGCTTTACTGCCGGCGTTCTTGATCTCCGTTTTAACATTAACGGGCGCGCTGTCATACGAAGTAGGCAGCGAATAATTTACGTCGGTCAGCTCGCCGCCGAATGGAGTTGTGACAAAAGTGCCGTACCATGTTACGTGCAGCTGGTCGGTTGTGACTAAATATACGTCTCGGTATAGGCCGCCAATGAATACATAGTCACCGGCAAGCGGTGCAATCTGCGGGTTCCAGTCGCTGCTTATTTTGACGGCGATGGTGTTCTTCTGGCCGAAGTTGACGTAATTGGTGATGTCAAAATTAAACCCTGTGTATCCGCCCTTATGCTGGCCGATCAATGAGCCGTTAATATATACCCATGTATGCTGGAATGCTCCTTCGAACTCGACGAATATTCTTTTTGAGCGTGAGGATGGCTCGACCGTGAATTCTTTTCGATACCAGCCGACACCGCCGAAATTAATATTTTCCATCCAATAGGGGATATTGAAGCAGTGAGGGATGTTTACTTTTTCCCATTTGCTGTCTTCATAGCTTGGGGATTCGGGATTGTCGTTAGAGTCGCCTCTGTAATAATTCCACTGCGAATTCAAAATTGAGACTTCCCGATTACTCTTGGGCAGTTTGTACGAGCAGGAAGTGAGCGTGATCGAAAACGCCAAAATTAATGCAATGAAAAGGATTTGGTGTAACGTCTTTTGTGTGCATAGCTTGAGATTCAAAATAACATTCCCCATTATTGAAATTTAAAAGCAAACCACTTTTCTTGTAAGTGATGGAAATTAAACAGATTTTTTTGTTTTTAATCAAGTAGAAATATAAAAAGACAGGATTCAGAAGCCAGAAATCAGGATGACACAAGTGATTAAAACTTGAGAGGATACGGTGGAAATGGTAGAATTTAGCGGGCAAGGGAATTTGAGCGCAGATTACACAGATTAAAAAATGGATTCCCGCACCTTGGGCACCTGAGAGCTAAAGACATGCGGGAATAACATGGGGAAAGGAAAACAGGTTATTTTCCTGATGTTTTTTTTAGGTGGATGCGGAGAATCGTTATGTCGGCGGGGGTGATGCCGCTGATGCGGCTGGCCTGGGCGAATGTGTCCGGCTTGAACAGC
>JANQHJ010000084.1 GCA_028282745.1 Sedimentisphaerales bacterium
TTATGGAGCAGCGGCTTTTCGAGCCTGAGGAGGTAATCGAAAAAATGCCAAGGCTGAAAAAATGTATTTTCTGCGCGGAGTTAATCCAAGCCCAGGCGATTAAGTGCAGATTCTGCGGGGAATTTCTAAATACGGAAAAAGCACGTGCAGCGAGCGACTCAAAAGAGCAGCAAGAGAGCGAAGAAGATGGCCCGATCCTGTTTGCAGGGCGACCTTCGGTGTTCGGGCTCACTTGCACATTTATAAAAACAGCGATAGTATTAGCGATTGGTATTTTTATTATCAGGTATGAAGTTGCGTACTGGATAGACGCTTTTATTACAAGATTTACCGATTTTAAATTGAGCGACGGCCAATACATTAACCTTGTCAACTGGTGTAAAGTATTTGGGCAAGGGATCGGCATATTGGCAGTTTGTATTTTCCTTTATAAATTTCTCAAGTTAAAGATGACCTATTACGAAGTTTCGAACGACCGCATCGAGCACAGCAGGGGTATATTCGATAGGCGGGTTGATAATCTCGATATGTTCCGCGTGATCGACCTGAAACTTAGACGTAGTATCCTGGATAGCCTTGTGGGTATTGGGCAGGTGGAACTAACAACGACCGACAAGAGCGATCCGCAGTTTACGTTTATGAAGATAAGGCGATGTCGGGAGCTTTACGATACAATCAAAAAGGCCAGCCTTGACGCCGATCAAAAACAGAATGTAATTCACCTCGAATAGCTTACTTTTTCTTCTGCTGTTGCTGTTTCTGAATTTTTGCCCATGTATCACGCAGGGTAGCAGTACGGTTAAAAACCAACTTTCCATCGCTGCTGTCGGGATCGACACAAAAATATCCCATCCGCTCGAACTGGAAACGATCCAATGGTTTAGCATTGGCAAGAACAGGCTCGACTTTGCAATTATTCAGAACTTTGAGTGAGTCGGAATTCAGATTGTCTTTGAAGTCCTTTCCTTCTTCAACCTGATCGGGATTTTCTTTATTGAATAAATGATCGTACAGCCTGACTTCTGCACCAAGGGCATGCCTGGCGGACACCCAGTGCATTGTGGCCTTTATTTTTCGGCCGTCCGGGGCATCGCCGCCACGAGTTTCAGGATCGTAGGTACAATGCAGTTCAGTAATATTGCCTTCGGCATCTTTAACAACATCGGTACAGGTCACAAAGTAAGCGTAACGCAGCCTGACTTCCCGGCCTGGCGTGAGCCGAAAAAACTTTTTGACCGGCTCTTCCATAAAATCGCCGCGCTCTATATAAAGCTCTCTTGAGAACGGGACCTTCCTGGTGCCTGCCGATTCATCTTCGGGATTATTGATAGCATCAAGTTCCTCTGTCTGATCTTCCGGATAATTAGTAATAACAACTTTTAAAGGATTTAGCACAGCCATTACGCGCGAGCTTGTTTTATTAAGGTCAGCCCGGAGGCAATGTTCTAACAATGCGACATCAATTGTGCTGTTGAATTTATTTACACCAATAGTTTTACAGAAGTTCCTAATTGCAGCGGAGGAATAGCCGCGACGTCTTAGGCCTTGTATGGTTGGCATGCGAGGGTCATCCCAGCCGTTAACCAGGCCTTCCCGGACAAGCTGTAGTAATTTTCGTTTGCTCATTACGGTGTGGTTCAAATTCAAACGTGCAAACTCGATTTGCTGCGGATGATGGATCTCCAACTCATCGAGGAACCAGTCGTATAATGGGCGATGGTTCTCGAATTCAAGGGTGCAGATAGAATGTGTAATGTTTTCTATGGAATCTTCCAGGCCGTGCGCCCAGTCATACATTGGATAGATACACCATTTGTCGCCACAGCGGGGATGGGTAGCATGCAGGATACGGTACATGACCGGATCGCGCATATTGATATTGGCGTGGGCCATATCAATTTTAGCACGGAGGACTTTGCTGCCATCGGCAAATTCTCCGTTTTTCATTTTCTCGAAGAGTTCGAGATTTTTTTGTGGATTCCTGTCCCTGTAGGGGCTGTTCTTTCCTGGTTCGGTAAGTGTACCGCGGTATTCACGTATCTGTTCGGGTGTCATGTCATCTACATAAGCAACGCCCTTTTTGATAAGCTGTTTTGCCCATTCGTACATCTGCTCGAAATAGTCGCTGGCATAGAACAGTCTGTCCTGCCAATCCCAGCCAAGCCATTTGACATCCTTGATGATAGCGTCGATGTATTCCTGCTCTTCCTTGACAGGATTGGTGTCGTCGAAACGAAGATTGCATGTACCGTTGAACTCAGAGGCGATGCCGAAGTTAAGACAGATGCTCTTTGCGTGGCCGATGTGTAAATAGCCGTTCGGCTCCGGTGGAAAACGTGTAGCTACGTCAGTTCCCCATTTATTGCTTTCGATGTCATCGGCTACAATCTGCCTTACAAAATCCAGTCGTTCGCTATTTTCATTCTCTGCCATTTGTCAGTTCCATCTATTTAAGATCTTTGGAAATACCATTTAGTGTGCAGGTGCACTTTTTTGTCGTTGAGCATTCTTTCTTTGTCGAACCATTGAAGGTCGCTATGCTGGTCGTCAGATTTGATGTCCACATCTTCATCAAGTTTTACCTTATGGGCCAGAACAATGTAGTGTGTTCCGAATAGGCCTTGCTGTGAGAAATTTGTCGGGTACAGGTGTTCGAAGTATCCTAAAAATTCTGCTTTTTCAAAGGGTATATCCAGCCCCAGTTCACTTTTCATTATACGTTCAAATGCCTGGCTAATGCGTTCGTTTTTGAGGATACGACCGCCAGGTACGAACCAGAAGCCTTTGGCAGGTTCGTTATTTCGCATTCCGATGAGTATCCGGCCTTTACTATTCTCGATTATCAGATCGACCGAGACCAGGGGGGTCTGCCTTACAACTTCTGCCAGCTCATTGTGGTCTAACTTTTTTATTTCTTCGCTCGTAGCCATAATGCGCACACTCTACCAAAAACGGTCCTTTTCGTCACGAATCCTTTTGTTGGAAAATTTCAACTTTTCTGGTATTATATTTGTCCGTTTAAAATCGTGTTGAGTCGGAGCTCGGATATATGGACATTCTTACATCGATCGGCAATACGCCTCTTGTAGAATTAAAAAGGGTTAATCCGAATCCATCAGTGAGAGTGATGGCAAAGCTGGAGGGCAATAATCCGGGCGGCTCAGTGAAAGACCGGCCTGCTTTGTATATGATAAACAAGGCGGAGGAATCGGGTGAGCTTACCAAAGATAAGACCATCCTGGAGCCGACCAGCGGTAATACCGGTATCGCGATAGCTATGATAGGAGCAGCAAAAGGCTATAAGGTGCAGCTTACTTTGCCGGAATGTGTGAGTATGGAAAGGCGTCATGTGCTGGAAGCTTACGGGGCGGAGGTGATAGGCACGCCGGCATGTCAAAGCACAGATGGGGCGATACGCAAAGCTCATGAGATAATCGAAGGTGAACCGGATAAATATTATATGCCAAACCAGTTTGTGAATTCGAACAATCCGTTAAGTCATTACGAGACGACCGGGCCGGAGATTATGGAGCAAACCGGTGGGCAGGTGGATTACTTTGTCGCAGGGATGGGCACGACGGGAACGCTGATGGGGATGAGCAGGTTTTTTAAGGATAAGACCAACCACGTTAAGGTCGTTGGTATCGAACCACCTGAGGGGCATACTATCCAGGGACTAAAGAATATGACCGAGTCGATCGTACCGCAGATATATGATAAGTCGCAACTCGATGAAGTGATGACTGTTAACGATGACCAGGCTTATGATATGAGCAGGCGGTTGGCTTATGAGGAAGGTATCTTCGCAGGGATGAGCAGCGGCGCAGCAGTAGCGGGTGCTATCGAGATAGCCAAGAGCCTAAAGAGCGGGACGGTCGTTACAATTATCTGCGACCGTGGCGATAGATACCTAAGCACCAGCTTGTTCCGTTCGATTTGCGCAAAATGCCCGCCGTAGAGGGCGTTTACCTTGACAATCAATGTGTTTTGGCGTACTCTCTGGTTTTTAGTATTCACCTGATTATTTTCGAGGTTTATGATGGTCGTAACGCGTTTTGCGCCCTCTCCAACAGGATATTTGCACATCGGCGGTGCCCGTACAGCTTTGTTTTGCTGGCTCCTGGCCCGGCATACCGGCGGGACGATGATACTGCGCATCGAGGATACAGATCAGAAGCGAAATACGCCGACAGCTACAGCTCAGGTTATCGAAGACCTGCGGTGGCTCGGTATCGACTGGGATGAGGGGCCCCAGGTCGAAGGGCCTAACGGGCCGTATTTTCAATCGCAGCGGCTCGATATATATAAGAAGTACACGCAGCAGCTGCTTGATAAGGGTAAGGCTTATTATTGTTTCGACACGCCCCAAGAGCTGAACGAGATGCGGGATTCGGCCCAGAAGGAGAAGAGGAATTTTCTTTATCCGCGGCCTGAAAAGTTCCCGGATGAGGCGGATGTCGAACAGGCTCGAGCTGAGGGACGGCCGGTCGTTATTCGATGCTGCATGCCGAACGAGGAAATAACTGTCAGCGATATTGTTCGCGGGGAGGTGAAGTTCGGCGCGGGTGAGTTCAGCGATTTTATTATCCAAAAGTCAGACGGGTATCCGACTTATCATTTCGCATGCGTGGTTGACGATGAGCTGATGAAAGTTACGCATGTTATTCGCGGACAGGAGCATCTGATGAATACGCCCTGCCATATCGCGCTGCAAAGGGCGCTTGATTTCGGAACGCCGAATTATGCTCATATGTCGGTTACTATAAGTGAAGGTGGTGGGAAATTATCCAAAAGGGAACGCGGCAAGGCCCTGAAAAAGGCTATCAAGGAAAAACCTGAATTAGACAAGGATGAACTGGCTTCGATAGGCAAAGTGGCAATAGACGAGCTGGAAAAGTTCCTTAAAGGTAAGGCTCAGATCGAGCAGGAGAATATAACCATATTGGCTGAGCATCTCGGTGTTCATCTGCCGGAGATCAATATTGTTGATTTCTTTCAAAGCGGGTATCTGCCGGAGGCTATGGTGAACTTCATCTCACTATTAGGCTGGTCCACCGGTGATGACAGGGAGATAATGGAAATCGATGAGCTTATAAAGGCCTTCGATGTGACGCGTTTCGCCAAGACGAACAGCCTGTTCGACAGGAAGAAACTGTTGTCGTTCAATACCGAGCACATGAAGATGGTCGATAAGGATGTTCTGGTCAGGCATTTCAAAAAATATCTGGCGGCGGTCAACTCGCCAATGAAAGATGCCGAAGACGGGATGCTCAAGACAATCCTTACGATAAACGAAGGGACAAAGACGCTCGAGGCTGTGGAGCAAAAGAGCAGGTTCTTATTCCTTGTTGATGACGCTATAGAGTACGATGAGAAGGCGGTCAAAAAGGTACTGCTTAAAGGCGACGGTCTGGCAATGCTGCAAATCGTCCGTGACAGGCTTGGTGCTTTAGAAGAGTTGACAGAACAGGCTATTGAAAATATGCTACGAGGTCTGGCCGAGGAAAAAGAAGTCGGGCTGGGTAAAGTAGCTCAGCCGCTTCGAGTAGCTATATGCGGTAATACGGTTAGTCCACCGATATTTAATTCGATAGAACTGCTCGGCAAGGAAACCGCTTTGAAAAGAATAGATATAACGCTTAGCAGATTTAGGAATAGATAATGAAAAATGACAAAGGTAAAATAAAGGAAGAATTTAGAGAGAGTCTATTGGCCTATGTCGATTCATTCAACTCCGCTGTTTCTACCCAAAATGGTGATTGGGTAATCAAAGGCTTTATTGATATTACAAAAAATATTTATACTATTTCAGCAGACACAAAAGTGATTTCTAAAATCATGGAACTCCTGCTATTTCCTAAAATAGCAGAATTCGCCCAACGAAATTCTTTAAAAATGCTTCTTTCTAAAGAACAAAATTTTTATCCAGACGTTACTTTTATTGATGAAAACGAAAATAAATTTGCTTTGGACTTAAAAAGTACTTATCGCAAAACAAAAGATTCGGTCAATGGAATGACTTTAGGGGCTTTCACTGGCTATTTTAGAACACGTTCAAGCAACAAGAATATTACATTTCCATACCAAGACTACACAGGACATTTTGTTTTAGGTGTAATTTATTCACGAGTAGAAAATTCCAGCGATGAAAGAAAAGTGTATAACATCAACCAAATTCAAAGTATCGCATCGGTCGTAAAAGACTTTACCTTTTTCATTCAAGAAAAATATAAAATTGCAACAGACAGACCAGGCAGTGGAAATACTAAAAATATAGGCTCTGTTACTAATATTGATAAATTAATAAGCGGACAAGGCCCCTTTGTCAATCTTGGGGAATCTGTTTTTGACGATTATTGGATGTATTATTTAACAAAAGATATGGCAAAAGCTGTAGATTTAGAAATTACACCATATAAGAATATAAAAGAATATCTTAAATATAAAAAAATAAAGAAATAAATTATGCGAAAAAAAAATGACATAACTATAAACGGCCAGTTATTACTCATTGATGACCATGCTATCTTTCCATCAACAAGATACCAAGGCAGCAAATTAAAAATTACAGACTGGATATGGGATTCAATTAAACATCTATCTTTTTATACAGCCCTTGATGCATTTGGTGGTTCTGGAAGCGTTGCATACATGATGAAATTACACGGAAAAGAGGTCACTTATAATGACTTGCTAAAATTTAATTATTACATCGGCTTGGCCCTTATAGAAAATAATGAGGTTAAATTAAATAATGAAGATGTTGAGTTTGTACTAGCTAAACACTCGCACATTGAATATCCAAGTTTCATATATGACACGTTTAAAGAAATATATTTTACTGATGAGGAAAATTCATGGATAGATCAAATAGTAACTAATATTAAAATATTAGAAGATCCTTTCAAGAAAGCGATTGCATATTTTGCCTTATTTCAAAGTTGTACCATTAAACGCCCATTCAACCTTTTCCACCGCAAGAATTTATACATAAGACTTTCTAATGTAAAAAGAAATTTTGGAAATAAAACAACATGGGATACTTCATTTGAAACGCATTTCAGGCACTTTATTAATGAAGCAAATGAGGCGATTTTCTCAAATGGCCGCCATAACAAAGCTCTAAATGAAAATGTTTTTGACATCACGGAAAATTTTGATCTCATCTATATAGACACACCATATATTTCAAACAAAGGAATAGGGGTTGATTACCTAGCCTTTTATCACTTCCTTGAGGGATTAGTAAATTACAATGAATGGCATAAAATAATTGACTATAAATCAAAACATAAAAAAATAAAATCTCCTAAATCGCCATGGGCTGATAAGAAAGTTATTCACTCTTACTTTGACCAATTATTCAGAAAATTTGAAAAAAGCGTTTTGGTCGTATCTTATAGATCTGACGGTATTCCCTCTGTAGAAGAATTAGTCGATTTATTGAAAAAATACAAATCTGAAGTGCATGAGATAAAAAGAAAAAATTATAAATATGTGTTAAGTAATAATCATTCAGAAGAAATTTTACTCATAGGAACTTAATAGTATGTCATTATTGGTAACAGGTTCGATAGGTATCGATACGATAAATACGCCGGCGGATAGTCGAAAGGATTGTCTGGGTGGATCATCTATATATTTTAGTATGGCGGCGAGTTTTTTCGCGCCGGTTAGATTCGTTGGTGTTATCGGGGACGATTGTCCATTCGATCTTCAAGAAACTTTCGCCGGCAGAGATGTTGACCTGACAGGATTGGAAGAACGGGCAGGTAGTAAGACATTTCGATGGGCTGGGACTTATCACGGCGACATGAATCAGCGTACTACCGACAGTTGTGAATTAAACGTATTAGCAGAAGCACCGCCAAAGGTGCCGGATGTTTATCGCGACAGCAAATTTGTATTTCTGGCTAATACTACTCCGGCGTTGCAGCTTGAGCTGCTCGGCCAGGTTGATGAGCCTGCTTTCGTGGCGGCTGATACTATGAACCTATGGATAACAGATCACAGGGCCGACCTTGATAAGCTGTTGAAAAAGATCGATTGTCTGGTACTGAATGATGAAGAGGCTAAGATGCTGGCGGATAAGGAGAACCTTGTTAAAGCATCCGAACTTATATTGAAGATGGGGCCTGGGGTTGTGATAATTAAAAAAGGCGAGGCGGGCTCGCTGATGGCGGCTGGTGATGATAAGTTTATATTGCCGGCGTTTCCGGCTAAGCAGGTGATCGATCCGACAGGCGCTGGGGACAGCTTTGCGGGTGGATTCATGGGGTATCTTGCCCAGCAGGACAGCACCAATACAAGAACGTTGAAAAAAGCGATAGCCTACGGGACGGTGGTTGCTTCGTTTACGATCGCAGATTTTTCGCTAGAAGGTTTAACCTCAACGAATATCAATAAAATTAATGAAAGGCTCAATACATTGAAAGAGATGACGAGCTTCTAAATGCTTGCTATAATTTCTCTGTGTCCTCTCCCGGTTGAAGACATCGGGATAAATTGTATGTTCCGTGACCTATACTTTTATTTTTCTGTGTTTTTTGTGCCTTTTGTGGCTATTTATTTCTGTGGTCTCTGTGGTGGATAGTTATATTATGCGAATCTTTATTGCTGTAGATATTGACAGGAACATTCTCGATGAGATAGCTGACTTGCAGCAGCAAATTCGAAGGGCGAGGGGAAACGACAAGGGGCTAAAGTGGGTAAGCACGGAGAATATGCACCTGACAATAAAGTTTATTGGCCAGGTGAAGGACAATATTGTCAACGATATCTGTAAAGCTGTTGAGCGAGCGTCCCAAAAACATAGTAAATTCGAGCTTGAAATAAAAAAACTCGGCAGTTTCGGCGGTAAGAGCGCTCGCGTTCTATGGGTCGGAACGGGCGAGGGAAGCGAGAATCTGGCAGAGTTGGCTTGGGAGGTTGATGAGGGGCTGAGTGGACTTGATTTTCCAAAAGAAACAAGAAGGTTCACAGGACACCTTACACTTTGTAGAATAAAGAACTATCGGGCCGGTATCGAAATGGCCGAAGCCGCTGAGCAGCAAAGCAATTTCGAGGCGAGTGTGAGCATTGTTGACTCTGTAACTGTTTATCAGAGTGAGTTGACAAAGCAGGGACCAATCTATACGGCCCTAGCGAATTATAAATTAATGCAATAGCAAAAGATCGGAGATAGCAGAAATGGCAAAGACAGCCGGTACAAGAAAAAAATCAGCGAGCAAGAGTTCGAATTTAGAGACGGTCATAGCCCAGATAGAAAAGCAATACGGCCAAGGCTCGATCATGCAGATGGACGAGCATCACTATGCCAAAATAGAGGGGATACCGACCGGCGCTTTGTCATTGGATATAGCTCTTGGCGGGCGAGGTATTCCTCGCGGCAGGATAACCGAGCTTTACGGGCCGGAGTCTTCGGGTAAAACGACGCTTGCTCTGCATGTTATTGCCAACGCACAGAAAGCCGGTGGTGTGGCAGCGTTTATCGATGCCGAGCACGCACTGGACACGACATGGGCCAAGAAGCTTGGTGTTGATGTCAGCAGTCTTTTGGTATCTCAGCCTGATACGGGCGAGCAGGCTCTGGATATTGCGGAGATGCTGGTCAAGTCGAACTCGGTTGATGTTGTAGTTATCGACTCGGTGGCGGCCCTTACTCCAAAGGCAGAGCTTGAAGGTGAGATGGGCGATACCCATGTGGGCTTACAGGCGAGGCTAATGAGCCAGGCGATGAGAAAATTAACCGGTGTTATCAATAAGAGCAAAACGGCTCTTATTTTTATCAACCAGATAAGAATGAAGATCGGTGTCATGTTCGGTAATCCTGAGACGACAAGCGGCGGACGGGCGCTGAAGTTTTACAGCTCTGTGCGGCTTGATATTAGAAGAATATCCACTATCAAGGACAGTAGCGGCGCGATCGGCAGCAGGGTTCGGACTCGTGTTGTAAAGAACAAGATCGCCCCTCCGTTCAGGGATACAGAATTTGATATTATGTTCAATCAGGGTATCAGCTATGAGGGCGATCTTATAGATATGGGAATCGGATGCGATATTATCAGTAAGAGTGGCGCATGGCTGAACTATGGTGAAATGAAGCTCGGCCAGGGTAGAGAGAACGCCAAGAACTTGCTAATGGAAAATAAAGATCTCCGCGAAGAGATCAAAAAGAAAGTGCTCGCGGCTAAAGGATTAGTCGAAGAATAAGAAATATTGCTAAAGGGAAAATTGTGCTTACAAGTAATCAGATCAGAAGTGATTTTATAAAATTTTTCGAAGATAAAGGGCACAAGTTTGTGCCGAGCGCGCCGGTACTGCCTATTGGTGATGAGACGCTGCTGTTCACCAATGCAGGGATGAACCAGTTCAAGGATATTTTCCTCGGACTGACCAGCCCGGATGATAAGAGGGCTGCTAATAGTCAAAAGTGTATCAGGGCAGGCGGCAAGCATAACGACTTGGAAGAAGTCGGCGTTGATACATATCACCATACTTTCTTCGAGATGCTTGGTAACTGGTCGTTTGGTGATTACTTTAAGACAGAGGCTATCGAGTGGGCGTGGAAGCTTTTGACAAAGGTCTGGAAGATGGATCCTGCTCGTTTGCATGCTACTTATTTCGAAGGCGACAAGAAGCTCGGATTGGAGCCTGACGAAGAGGCGCGTCAGTTATGGATGAAATTCCTGCCGGACGAAAGAATTCATCCGGGCAATAAAAAGGATAACTTCTGGGAGATGGGCGATACGGGGCCGTGCGGGCCTTGCAGCGAGATACATTATGATGATACGCCGGACAAGTCGGGCGGGCCTCTTGTTAATAAAGACGACCCTAATGTGATCGAAATATGGAATCTTGTTTTTATTCAATTCAATAATAACGGTAACGGCCAATTATCGCCGCTGCCCGCTAAGCATGTCGATACGGGCATGGGGCTGGAGCGCGTCGCAAGGTTTATGCAAGGCAAGAAATCTAACTATGACACCGACCTGTTCACTGTTTTGACCGATGCTATTGGCGAGCTGTGCGGACAGAAGTACGGGCATAGTGAGACGGATAAAAAGGATATTGCTTTTCGAGTAATCGCTGATCACCTTAGAACTGTAACTTTTGCTATAACGGACAACTGCTCACCATCGAACGAAGGCAGAGGCTATGTTATTCGGCGAATACTTCGCCGTGCTGCCAGGTTTGGTCGAGTATTAGGAATGAAGGAACCATTTATCTATAAGCTTGTGCCGACCTTGACAGAGCTTATGGGTGACGCATTCGGAGAGATAAGGGATAGACAGGAATTTGTCGCAACTGTTATCCAGTCCGAAGAAGAGAGCTTCGGCAAGACGCTCGATAGAGGTATCGAGATATTCTCATCGGCAGCGGACAAGGCGGAGAATAATATTATCAGCGGCGACGAGGCATTTCAATTATATGACACCTACGGTTTCCCACTTGATCTGACCGAACTAATGGCCAGGGAACGTGGTCTTTCGGTCGATACAGCTAAATTCGAAGAATTAATGGAGGCTCAACGGGCAAGAGCCAAGGCTGTTCAAAAGGGTTTTGAGACCCTCCAAGATGTTTTTGCTTCTGGTGGATTGGAGAACTCACAATTACCTAAAACTGAAGACTCATATAAATATAACACTGATAGCTGTAAGAGCAAAATTGTTGGTTTTGCAGAGCAAGGTGGAAAAGGTCTTAAAACACAGGGACAGATTGAGAAGAATGGAAAATACATTTGGTTAGCTCTGGACAAAACCTGTTTTTACGCTGAGGCTGGTGGTCAGGTTGGTGATAGTGGTATCATCGAATCTCCAAATGGCCGTTTCATAGTTGAAAAAACAATTGGAATGGCAGACTGTGTATTTCACGCTGGCAAAATAGTAGAAGGTTCGTTTAATGTTGGTGATAGTGTAACCGCGACAGTTAGTAAAGACAGGAACGCAACCAAGAAAAATCATACAGCAACCCATCTTTTACAATGGGCATTGCAGCAGGTGGCGGGTAATTCGGTGTCACAGAAAGGCTCGTTAGTTTCGCCAGAATATCTGCGGTTCGATTTCACTTGCCCCAAAGCTTTGAGCAAAGAACAAATTGCTGAAGTAGAAAATCTCGTTTGTGAGAAGATAACGGCTGATGAGCCGGTGAGTTTTGTTACTTTGGCGCGTCAGGACGCCGAGAAGGTCGGGGCAATGGCACTGTTCGGAGAGAAATACGGCGACGAGGTCAGGGTGGTAGCTATTGGAACGAACGACGAGGCCAAGCTGGACGATGCTTTCAGTAAAGAGTTCTGCGGCGGGACACATGTGGAGAGGCTTGGCAATATAGGCGGCTTTAAGATAATTAAAGAAGAAAGCATTTCGGCGGGCGTTAGAAGAATTACGGCTTTGACAGGTGCCAGCTTACACGAGTATTTAAATACTCGCAGCGATGTTGTTGATGAGCTATCACAGGTTTTAAAAGTACCCTCTGAACAAATAACAGAGAGAGTCAAAGCGGTTCTAAAAGATAATAAGAAGTTAGCTAAGGAATTGAAAAACGCATCAAAACACAGATCAAGTGATACAATAGCTGAGGCCCGGTCATTCCTTGAAAAAGCTGAAAAAGTTGGCGAAGTTGCTATCGTTACAGGGAAACTTCCGCCAACGAACCCGGAGCAGGCACGTGCGGCTATCGATATGGTAAAGAAAAAGGCCCCATCGTCAGTCGCTGTGTTTGGATACGGTGAGGACGATAAGGCTACTCTTATAGTCGGAGTTACGGATGACCTGATCAAGAAAGGCATCAAGGCTGGTGATATCGTTAGGCAAATCGCACCGATAGTTGACGGCGGAGGCGGAGGCAGGCCTCAAATGGCACAGGCAGGCGGGAAAAATCCGAAAAAGATCAATGAAGCATTAGCTGAAGCT
>JANQHJ010000144.1 GCA_028282745.1 Sedimentisphaerales bacterium
CTACACTCCCTCGCAATGACATATAAGCTGTGTTAGAAAAAGCTTGCATAGGCGGGTGATTTGAACAATAATTTTTGTTCATGGAAGACAAACATATTAGCTTAGCCGAAATAACAATCAAATCAGTAATTCTTGGTGTAATCCTTTCGATAATTCTCGCGGCGGCTAATACTTATCTTGGCCTGTTCGCGGGGATGACAGTTTCAGCTTCCATACCGGCAGCAGTGGTGTCGATGGGGATACTGCGCATGCTGCGAAAGAGCAATATTCTCGAGAATAATATTGTTCAAACAGCAGCTTCGGCGGGTGAGTCTTTAGCGGCTGGTGTAATATTTACTATGCCGGCGTTGTTATTATTAAATTACTGGGACAGCTTTAATTATCTTTGGGTGACACTAATAGCGGGCTTCGGGGGACTGTTGGGCGTATTGTTTACGATACCACTTAGGCGGGCTCTTATAGTAGAAGCGAAGCTGAAATTTCCGGAAGGTATAGCGACGGCGGAAGTGCTTAAATCCGGTCATAGCGAGAAAGGCGGCTTGTGGCAGATAGGCAAGGCGGCGGTGGCTGGAGGGCTGTTTAAGTTATCTTCAGCGACGAGCGGATTGCGACTTTGGCCTGAGATAGTTGAATATGCAGGTAAGATAAAAGGCTCTATCGCTTATTTCGGCTCGAATCTTTCGCCGGCACTGTTAGCCGTCGGTTATATAGTCGGTCTGAATATTGCGGTACTAATATTTTTAGGCGGATTGGTCAACTGGCTAATAGCGATACCAATTTATGCAGCTTTTCAGGATTGGCCGGGCGAGATGAGTGCGGTTCAATTTGCTCATGAGCTTTGGGCAACGAAGACAAGGTATATTGGCGTTGGCGGGATGCTGGTCGGCGGGCTTTGGACGGTAATAAAACTTCGCGGGCCGGTTGTCAACGGAATTAAGAGCGGCTTGAAAGCATATCAGAAGTCAAATGAAGGACAAAAACTTGATAGAACTCAAAGGGACATGCCTTTTAAGTGGATACTTGTATTAATAGCTGCTTCGGTAGTTCCGCTGTTTTTGGTTTACCAGATATTTATAAAAGATGTTACCGTCGCTTTACCGATGGCGGTTGTCATGCTGACAGCAGGTTTTATATTCAGCGCGGTGGCTGGTTATATGGCAGGGCTCGTCGGCTCGAGTAATAATCCAGTATCGGGTATTACAATTGCCACTGTTTTAGTGTCGGCGTTGTTACTTGTTTGCCTGATGGGATCAGATGACGCGAATGGGCCGGCAGCAGCTATTATTGTTGGAGCGGTTGTGTGCTGTGCCGCGGCGATAGCTGGTGACAATATGCAAGACCTAAAGGCAGGATATATTGTTGGTGCGACACCGTGGAAACAGCAGGTTATGCAAATGGTGGGGACGGTGTCGGCGGCTTTGATTATGGCACCGGTATTGACGCTGCTTTTGAAAGCTTATGGATTTGCGGGGCATAGCTCAGGTGGTGATGGGGCACTTGCGGCTCCACAGGCGAGCTTGATGGCCTCGGTTGCAAGGGGAGTGTTTAATAGAGATTTGCCGTGGATTTTTGTCATTATAGGGATGGGATTGGGTGTCGGCGTTATTATCTTAGATGAAGTGCTGAAAAATAGAGGCAGTAATTTCAGGACGCCGGTATTGGCTGTTGCTATCGGGATATATCTGCCATTCGAATTGGAAGTGCCGATCTTTTTAGGCGGCGTTATCGCATGGCTGGTTAGCAGGAGAAATAACAATAAGGCAGAAATAAATAATCAAAAGGGACTGTTAGTTGCGTCAGGCTTGATAACCGGCGAGGCGTTGGCAGGGATTGCTCTTGCTGTGCCGGTAGTGATATTCAAAAAAGACGATGTACTCGCGATCGCTAACAATCAATGGGGAGCTTGGCCGGGGATAGTATTGTTGGGTATGATAGCCTGGTGGCTGTATAGGACAGCAAAATCGAGGTAATAAGCTATAAAACAGTAAAGATTTTATCCTTTGGGGCAAATCTTATTGCTGGTATAATGCGTCATACTCTATGGCCCTTAGCTGGGGGGTGTTAAAATGAATTATTCAATTCAAGTGGAGAAAAACAATGAAGAGGTTTTTGTTAGGCATATTGTTAGTTAGCTATATTGCTGTTTGCGGTTGCGTGCAGGAGACGAACGAATTCTTTATAAATCCTGACGGGTCGGGTAAGGTAATTCATGAACTGACCGAAGAATCAATGGACGGCGGGATGTTCAGCATGCAGGGTGCTCAGAGCGATCCTAATGAGCAATTAAATAAAACTGTCGTGGGCATTCTAACAGAATCAAAGGGTGTCGATGCCTGGAGGGATGTGGAGTATGGTTTGACAAAGGAAGGTAAAATTCATTTCAAAGGGACAGCATATTTTGCTGATATAACTAAAGTTGATTTTGAAGGCGGACTTGAGATCGACACAGGAAACGGGGAAGAGGGGGGCAATAGTATTATCTTCAATAAAAATCCAGACGGCACAATAGCAATTGAATTTAAAATGCAGGAATCAGATGGGCAGAATGAATCTGAAGTAGCGGTTCCTGATATGAACGATAAAGAGCTTAACGATATGATTATGAAGCAAAAGATGCAGTATCAGCAGATGAAAATGATGATGGGTAATAAGATTTCCAGTCTTAAGATGGAGAACATATTCCACCTGCCTGGTGAAATAACTAAATCAACAAATTTTGAGAAGATTGATGACAGAACTGTCCGAATAGTCATAACCGGCGAGAAGATTATCAAAGCGTTCGACTCCATAATGGCTGACGATGAATTATTAAAAGAAATGATCAGAACAGGTAAAAATCCTAACTCTGATATGAATCCATCCGAAATGAATGAGAAAGTTTTCGGAGAGAAGGGGCCGATTACAGTTATAGCTGAAGCGAATGAACCATTATTTAACTACAAGCGTGAGTTAGATTTGGCGAGACGAAAATATAAGGCCTTGATTAAAGAATTAAATCTTCAAGTTGTAGATACTCAAAATGTGGTAGGGCAAATGCGTGAGGCGTTCAAGAAAATGAGGGCTGATGAGTATGAAGACGCGATCAAATTGTTCTTGTCGGTAACGGCTAATGAGAAGGCGACTGATAAGCAGTTAGTTAAGAGTTATTCCCGGCTGGGTCAGTGTTATATCAAACTTGAAAATTATGAGAAGGCCCGTGAAGTATTCGAGAAAATCATCTCCGATTACCCAAAAGAAAAGCTCTATATAAAACGAGCGAAATCAATGCTAAAGAAGATGGAGTCGGCCAGGGAAGAAGAATCCGAATATGAAGGTGATATGGACTAAAAATAAAAAGGGCTGAGTATCAAGCAGCTTTTTAGACAATCATGCTTTGGTGGTCTTCACATCACCGTTCCCGGTTGGGCATATCGCAACAAGCAATAGGCCATTTATGATTGTCTAAAAATCTTCATCGACACCCGGCCCCTATATATAAAAAACCTTGTTTTTTCATCTATCATCCTTCTATATATAAATCACGGCTTGGCCGTGCTCATCTTTAAGTGGGGCCTAATAGATACACCAGGCGACGTATCTATTAGACCCTTAAGAAGAGGAGAGAGAGTCATATTAATTATTTCAAAGAAAACTATGTGCCGGTTGCGCATCTAAGCTGTGATAACTGAGTCAGCACTTCTCTAAGTTGTTTGCTATCTATGTTGGAATCGAGAACGACGGAGACGCCTATACTTCTGGCAGCAACTTCCTGTGCCGGATCGGCGGCCGAGACTAATGCCAAAGACTGATAGCACGCCGAGCCGTTCAATACACGTTTAAAGAGTAAGCCGTCCGGCATGTCAGGCAGATCCCACTTGGCAGCCATTACCATCGGCTGTTTGTGTCTGATCTGCTGCATAGCCTGCAAGCCAGTATCGACTATGCAAAGGTTAAACGGCAGGCTTACAAGATCTCCGCAATGATCTCTTAGGCCTACAAGTAAAATGTAATTATCTGCTGTATTCATTAACCCCACTTTCTCTGAGTCTATAAAAGTATTCTGTTATTAATATCGCAAGTATCGTGCCAACTTCTATGCAAGGGTTTGAATGTCTGTAAGTAATTGAAATATATGAGGATGCGTCGATTCATCTCCAATTGTCAGTTTTGGATAAAATAAGCTTTTTAGTTGCCGTTTTGGTAGGTTGTGACAGCTTTAACAGGATGTAAGTACATGGAAAATATAATTTTACAGCTTATTTACCATTGTGAAAAAATATTGCTGGAATGGTCATACTTTAGAAAAGTATTTTCGGATGTATATAAAAAAACATTGCACGCCTCACAACGACACCCCCTCGGCCTGCCGAGGGGCAAAATATCCCCGGCCCACAGGTGGCCGGGCTAAACTTCGTTGGTTCGGATGCAATGGCAAAATTGCCGCGGCCACTTTGCGGCCTGGCAATGATAGATGATCAAGCTTGTTTGTATTTATCGATGTGAAGATCGTATTTTTTGATAAGGCGATTGAGCTTTCTATGGTCGATTTTGAGCAATTTTGCCGCTGACATTTTCTGCCCCTTTGTTTTTTCGAGGGCACGGATGACGAGCTTTCTTCCAACGTCGTCAAGAGCGGGAAATTCGGCTGTATCCTCTGGTGTATTAACAATATCCGAAGTGAGAATTTCTCCGGGCAGGTCATCGATGCTGATCTTGTCGGATTTGCTCATGACAAAAGCCCGCTCCATTATATTAGCGAGTTCGGAGACGTTGCCGGGCCATTGATAGCGCTTAAGAGCGTTCAGAGCGGCGGGATCGATTCCCTTTGGTTCATCGTTGTACATCTGGGCGTGCAGGTCGAGGAAATATTTTGCCATGATCGCAATGTCGTCTGCTCTATGACGAAGCGGCGGCAGTTCGATAGTGGCTATGTTTAGATAAAAGTATAAATCAGGAATAAACTCATCCTGCTGAACGGCATCTCGCAGATCTATTGAACTGGAACAGATAGGCCTAATATTGAACGGGTACTGGTCTATTGAGCCTACAGGACTTATCGAGCGGTTTCTAAGAGTATGCAGGAGCTTTGACTGCATCTGTATCGACAGCTTGTCAATGTTGTCGAGAAAGATCGTACCGCCTTCAGCAGCCCTGAAACATCCAAGACTTGTTGACTTAGTGGAGTTGCTGCTTTCGAACACCTGGCCGAACAACTGAGCCTCGAGTATTCGGTCTCCCAGAGTTGAGCAGCTTACAGGGATAAAAGCATTTTCAACCCGGTCGCTATGATTATGAATCTGGCGAGCAAGGTTTTCCTTAGCGGTGCCGGTTTCTCCAGTGATTATGACAGGGCAATCACGTTTGCCGATTGTTTCAATCTGTTCGCTGATGCTCATGAAAACAGAAGGCTGCCAAATGAGCAGATCAAACCCCGGCGCACCGGCAGGGGGCGTCGGCATGGCATCATCGAAGATGTCAAAGTTCTCTCTATGATCTGTCACAATCTCTCTCCAAAAGACGTCAGAAACGAACCAGGATACGCTCGCTAAAGACCTGCTGCGCATAAGTTTAGCAGTATAAATAAGTATAGAAAAATTAAGGCTCTAAGTCAAGGAAATAGCCGAAAACAGCACAAAAATGGCAATTATCTTCTGTTATAGCGGCGATTACCGTTATTTCTTTGATTGCCGTTACTTCTATCTTCGCGTGGACTCGTGTGGCTGATCCTTCGTCCCCGCTTTTTGTGGCGGTATTCCTTTATCCTGACCTTGCTTCTTGAGCCTCTATGTGGCTTGTGTTTCGGAGGGCCGTGCTCAAGCAGGTCAACGGCTCTCTGGCAGGCAGTTCTTATCTCAATATCGTTGCTTTTTGTACCCTCGTCAAGGACCATTCTTCCGAGCTTTTTCATTCGGCCGTGCATCCTTCTAAGGCCGTAGCAGGCGGCACATTTTGTACGACGAGAAGGGCTTTTTAGCAGCGCTTCAGCGAGTATCTCAAGACCATCTTCCTGCATCCATGCAAGATTGAAAGCCGAACGGCGGGCAATAGAAGAATTGTCACTATAGAGCTTTTCCCTTAGCTGTTCGAGCAACTCAATAGCTTCCTGATCCTTCTCGCGGCCAGTAGGTTTTCTCTTCTCCAGTTTCATACGCGGTACCCTTTAAAGAATCGTCTCTTCCAGAACTAAATCTTTAGAAATAGTACCTAAGAACACGATTTTAGACCGCCTTTTAGTTCGCTAATTTGCCTATTCTCCCCAAATATGCTTTTTGCGTTCCTTCTCATGGCGGTAAATTCTCAACTTCTTCACCGACCTCCTTGCGATAGAAAAAGAGAGTACCATTTGGGCAACTCTTTAACCGCATATTTATTGTACGCACTAATGCAGTTTAATGCAAGTTATTTTGTTGTTAGGAGAAAGAATGACTTGATTATATGCTTGTTTTGAGTCGTGAATTGTATATTTTGTCAGCTTAGATACTGACTTCTTGCTTGTGTGATCAGTTCGAGCATTTGCCGGGCCTGAGTTTGAATTTCCGGATTAGTGTTCGTAACACGAGCATTCCATTTTCTGTATTCATCGTTCAGGCGTATCCTGGCTTGCTCGCGTGAAATGTCTGATCCGAGTCCAAGTATTAGCTCGAAATCCTTCACTTTGTGTGTGGTTACTGGGGCGATCTGTTCCAGCATGGTTCTAAATTTCCCAGGTTCAATATCTAATACGTTTGCCAGATCCTTTAACATTTTAAGTTGCGGCCCTGATATGAATTTCTTGGCGGCAACGACATTCATGCAAAGCTCTATAATATCATACTGCATTGCGGGCGAGGCTACGACCGCCAACTCATCGCACATTGCAACGATATCCACTTTGCAGCCGTTTTTGAAAAAGGAAAGTGTGTTACTTAGTGCACGTTTTAAATGCTTTTTTGATGTATTCTTTGTGTTGTCAGCTAGATTTTTATGAGCCCACTGTTCGATGGTATCTATCTCGGCTTTATACATTTTACCGTCGAGAGAACATATTGAAAATGCCAGGGTAACAGCAAGCAGTTTTGCCCTTTCTTCATTTTCGATAAGGTCAAGGTATCCGAAATCCGGGTTAGTGTAGTTGAATATATCTGCACAATGACAAAGAGTTTCCGAGGTCTCAGCGCAGACAATAAATCCTTTTAATTTCAGAAGCCGCTGTCCTTTACGAGCGAAAGTCATCCAGCTGGTTTTTAAATTGCCTACCGATATCCAGTCAGGCAGGATAGTTTGTTTGTCCGGCAACTTGCCAAGATCGCATATATATTCGAAAACGTTATTAACATTTTCAGTGTTATTTTTAATATAAACATCAGTAGGATTTAAGGGGTCATTTGTGATGTCGTAAATTTTAACCGCCAAGGATATGCTTCGGCCGGGCTGATCGGCTGTAATGTTACCTTTAATACGAATGGTGAAAGCCTGCTCGCCGGTGACATCAGGTTGGCAATTGACGCAGCACTTGACCGGGCTGTTCTCGAATTCATTTTTAGAAGCAACAGGCATGGAAGAAGCATTGTGAGCCTGTTTTTGAATTAGTTCAAAAAACTTATCGCAAGCTTTTTGTTTATAGATGTTAAATAAGCTGTCGGTTTTTGCTATTATTCGCGATATACGCCCGGTTATTCGACTTTCACCAGCTCCACTTGTTCGATCTTGTTGCATGAGTTACTCTCGTTAAGCTTACCATTGTTGTCGAGGCAGAAATCTACTTCTAAAACATTTCCAGACTGAATATCGTGGAATTTACAATGCATCCTCTGGTTGACGTCGTAACTGTATGTCACCTGAATCGGACAGCCGGCAGGGCGGTCGGGCGGTAACTCAAATTTGTGCGTGGCTATTTTATTTACGAATTCCGGCTGAGCATCTTCGCCCTGAGTTATTGTCAGCTCGAGTTCCGTCTGTCCTTCGGCCATGGTATAAAACCGCTGCGACTGCTCGCATGGCAAAGGAGTATTCTTTTGCAGGATAATCCTGTTTTGAACGATACGTCGCCCTGTTTTTTTATCGATCGGCGCACAGATAGTACCATAGCTGTGATTGCAGACATCCTTTAAGTTAATGTCTTTTAGGCCGCCCGATATACCGGCCGGTACGATTTCTGGATTATCCCTGAGTAAGGTAAGGCCGGCGTGGACAGCCGCTCCGAGTGCTACACACTCATCGAGATTGACACCGGTTTCCGGCGGGAAGCCGAATTTTTTGGTAAGGCGTTTCTGAACGAGCGGTATCCTGCTGCTTCCTCCTACCAGCAGAACATTGTCTATATCCTGTGGTTTTAATTTGGCTTCTTCGAGTGCCACTTCGATGAGAATTTCCGAACGATCGATCAGTGAGCTGATGGCCTGCTCAAACATTTCTCTTGTGACTTCGATACGCATGTTGCCGGACTTGCTGTAGAGCATTTTTTTGGCAACGTCGCGGCGGGAGAGTGTTTTCTTTATGTCTTCAGCTTCGTCCTCATATTTGGCACGATCTTCATCGGTACAAATCAGCTCATCGTTGTATTGATCGCGGTAGCGCTGCTGCATAATTTCAAGCACCTTTTTATCGAAGTCAATACCGCCGAGAGCGTGATCACCCTGCGAGCAGAGAATGTCCATGTCGGAGCCATTGACGTCCATGATCGTGACATCGAATGTGCCGCCGCCAAGGTCATATACCATTACTTTGCCGTTTACTTCACGAGTGGTTGCATAGTACAAAGCTGCTGCGACGGGCTCATTAACAATAGCTATTACGTTTAGGCCGGCGAGTCTGCCCGCGTCCATGGTGGCTTTACGGCGGATCTCGTCGAAATGGGCCGGTACCGATATGACAGCACCGGCGATCTGGTCGTTATCGTCGGAGCATTCCTGTTTAAGCTTTTTGAGTATTAAGGCTGAGAGGTCAACAGCGTTCCACTGCTTACCGTCAATATCAATGCTGAATTTCGGATCGCCGATGTGGCGCTTGATCCACCTGACAGAACGCTCAACGTTAAGGTAGCGTGAGTTGACGGCCTCGACGCCGATCCTGACAAGTTCGGAGTTTTCCTCGTCAAAGAATATTGCGGACGGGGTAAGCCTGTCACCGTCGGCATTTGGTATGATCTCCGGTTTGCCGATGTCATTTAGAACAGCAAGAGCCGAAAAAGTAGTTCCTAAATCTATACCCGCTATAATAGCCATAAATGTGCCCCATTTATTTTTTGTCTAATCATACAGCTTAACCTGTGCAGCTCGCACCACTTTCCAATTCTCTTTGTCGATAACGTATTTGTATCCGGATTTAATGACATCAGCGATCTTTCCGCTTAGCCCCGGCTCGTTTGCAGAATGTTTTTCTTTGACAGCTTCCGCTGTTTTTTCCTGGCCCCTGTAGTCACTTTCCTTTCGCGGCTCGTATCGTTCAAGTCCGCTCGATTCGAGTGCGAATAAAAGCTCATCCCGTACCTGTTCGAGGTTGTCGCGGAGTTCATTGTCAGATTCCTGCTCGATGCGAGCTTCGAGATTATCAACGCAACGAATGATGCGCAGGGCAAAGCTTCTTATGATATTCCAGTCATAAAACTGCTGCATGCTCTGTGACTTGTCCTGCTGTCGGCTAACATATCGCCTTATTGCAGCAACCTGCTCGGTGAGTTCGCCGAGAGTTTTCTCCATCTGACCGGGAGCCTTATCGTCTTTTTTCTTTGCAAGTTCGATGTCTTTGCCGAAGCGTTTTATCTGCTTGTGAATATCGTGTGTTTTATCTTTTATATCTTTGTAATATTCGGCTGTTTCTTCCCGCGGTTGCTGCTCGGCATGAATATAAGTTGTTCGCTTATGCAGCATCTGCTGGAGGATGGCCTTTGCTGAGTATTTTGATCTTTCCTGTTTGGCAGGATCGATATCAGTGTATAACTTGTCAGCGTAATCAATACACCCGACGACCGATGCTATCGATGGTTTTGTATCGGTTTTTTCCTCGATATTATTTTGTTCATAAGACCGAGACTCTCCAGGGGCGGATTTTTTACATCTTAAAACCGCTCGTACACATAAGAGCAAGAATGAAGCTACGAACATGGTTCCACCAATGCTTGCAACTACTATTGAGACGGCGATGCAGGCTGTTTCTTTATCGCGTCGGATTTTGTGTTCTTTTAGTTTTTGCTGCCAGTTATCACCATATAGTATTCCGGCTATCTGATGGTATTCCGGCTGGATGGAAGAGAGCTTATCTATATTGGCAATGAATCTCTCGTGCTGCTGTTTCTCAAGCTCGGCAGGGCTTGCGGCGTTATCTTTAACGCCAGTTATCAGGAATGATTCATTTCGCCGGCTCTTGGGAAGCAACAGCCATTTCTGATATTGGTCAATATAATCACTAAAGTTAAAGTTGTGTTTCGATTTATATTGCTTTTGAGTTATCAGCCATTGGCGATGGTGCATTTCGAGCTTTGTCAGCACGGCAGCTGCTATGCTTGAAAGTAGCAAACCAATTATCAGAAGCTTTCTGGTCATTTCCTGCTCGCTGGAATTACTCGTTAGTCGTGACCTCTGTAACTCTAAGGACCTCATCGATAGTCGTCAGGCCTGATTTTATCTTGCTTATCCCGTCCTGGAACAGATTTACACAACCCTGCTCACGGAAAATTCTTCGCATGCTTCCGACAGATGGGTCGCGATTTATCATGTCGCGAAATGCGTCGTTAACGATCAGCATTTCATAAATACCGATACGACCTGCGTAGCCCGAGCCACGGCAGTTATCACAGCCTGCACCGTGCAGAAGTTCATCGGGATTGACGCCCGAAGCTTCGAGTACCATTCGCAGATTATCCGGTACGCTGTAATGCTCTTTACAGTTCGGGCAGATCTTACGCACAAGACGTTGTGCAAGTATTCCATTTAGTGAGGCAGCTATTAAATAAGCATCGATACCGATATCTACGAGCCTTGTTACGGAGCTTGCAGCATCGTTTGTGTGTAGAGTTGAGAAGACCAGGTGGCCGGTCAGAGCAGCCTGGACGGCTATCTTGGCAGTTTCCTGGTCACGAATTTCACCTATCATAATAATATCCGGGTCCTGACGCAGCAGGGACCTAAGTGCCGAGGCAAAGTCCATACCAATGCGGTCGATGACCTGTACCTGATTGCAGAAGTCCAGCTCATATTCTACGGGATCTTCTACAGTTGAAATATTCAGGTGCTCACCATCCATTTGTGACAGGGCCGAGTAAAGTGTCGTACTCTTGCCGCTACCGGTCGGGCCGGTTACGAGGAAGATGCCGTTTGGCATTGCTATCTGGTTCTTAAATTCGTCAAGGTGATAATTCTCCATGCCGAGCTCCTCCATACCTCTCAGGATGGATTTGCTGTCGAGAACTCTTATAACGACCTTCTCACCTCTGTTGGTCGGCAAGATAGAGATACGCAGGTCGATAGCCCGGCCTTTAACGATAACAGAGACTTTACCATCCTGGGGGAGCCTGCGTTCGGAAATGTCAAGGTTGGACATGATCTTTATACGCGAGACAAGCGCCGGGTGCATTTTAGATGGTGACTGCTTTGCCTCGAAGAGAACACCGTCAATTCTATAACGAATTCTTGTGCTCTTGTCACGTGGTTCGATGTGAATATCACTTGCTCCGGAATTGATGGCGTTACTGATCAGATAATTAACAAACTTGATGACAGGTGATTGGCCCGCCATTCGTTCGAGGTCCTCAAAATCCTTTTGCTCTGTCTCATCGATGACCTCGACGTCATCCATATCGTTGATGATGTCGTCAACATCGTAATCGATGGCCTCTTCTTCCTGTATGGTTTGACAGAGTCTTTCTATGTCATCAGGTGTGCAAACTACTACGCGAACTTCATCACTGCTGCGACGTTTGACGTCTTCTATTGAGAAGATGTTGGCTGGATCGGATGTGGCTACGATAAGATGGGCATCCTCCATATAAACAGGGCAGAGGCCATTGCCTCTAACAAAGTTCAGTTCCAGGCCAACGCGGTCGAAGAGATTTTTGTCAAACTTCTCAGGTGCGATCTGTCGGAATTCAAGGCCGTACATTTTTGCTTTTGCCCGGAGCAGTTGCTCGGCAGTAACAAAGCCGCTGTCTATCGCAACCTGTTCGACCTGGCCGGTTGGTTTTGTTGCCTGCTGCTGACGCAGTTGTTGATATTGATCGGAGTCAATGAAGCTAAGCTCCTGGAGTGTGTCGATAATATCAGCGACGGCAGAAACCTGCTGCTGCTCAGGTACGTAAAGATTTGACAGGCCTTTAATTTCATCAAGGCCGTTGTCGTTAAGGTCATCCGGGAACTGGTCTTCACCCGGGCCACGTTTCATAAATCCGAAACCGCTTAATCTTGACATGATCTCAAGCCACCCTCTATTAATAACATTTCTGTTTTAATTACATGTTTTAAACCAATTCTTATCAGGCATAAAGCGACTGATATTAGCCTATGCCAAGTAAAATATAAGAAACATTTGAGAATGACGAAAATAAGGAACAACTCGTTAGTCCCATAAGTATTCCAGGACTGATTTTTTTTAGTTTTATCGGAAATACTCAGAATTAAATTAGCAATACAGGGCATTTATTGGGTAATAAGCACAAATATTTAAAAGTTTTAAAGTCTGATTAAATAAGTATTTAGATACCGTCGATTACTCTTGATGTCACTGAAATTAGCTAAGTTTAAGAAGGGTAAGGCGGCCAAATGAGGGGACAAATTGTAAATAGTTTTGTAATGTTTTTAATAATATTGTTTTTCATATCTTCGGTAACTACAGTTATCGCAGATGTGGAATCTTCCCCTGTTGACATAAATGAAGACCCTTATATAGATTTAAGCGAATCCGAAATATCAAATGATGAAGATTTGATAGACTTTTCCCTTGAAGATCTTATGGACATTCAGATAGGGACAAGCGCGCTTACTAAAACCACAAAACGTAAAAGCCCATCAACTATTACAACGATAACCCAGGAAGATATTCGCCGCTCAGGCGCCCGCAGCCTGATGGATGTTCTCGATATTTACGTACCGAACTTTATGTGGATACATGACGCCGACGGGCAGTATCGTAATATGGGGCTCCGCGGTTCGATATCATTTAGAGACAATAAATATCTTCTGTTAGTAAACGGCCGGTGCATGAATGAGAAAACAGACTTTGGTGTTTTCAGCGAACGTGACCTTCCAATGATGACGGATATTCATCACATTGATGTTGTGCGTGGGCCCGGCTCGACTTTGTATGGCCCTGGAGCAATGATGATGGTTATAAATATCATCACAGAGAGTCCCGATACGTTCCAGGGATTCGAGACAACGAATCGTTTTGGCGCTATTGAAGATTATTATTCAACCGAATTCAAATATGGCCGCAAGTTCAGTGATGATTCCGGATTATATTTATACAGCGGCTACTCAAAATATAAAGGCAGTTCACTCGATCACGGCCTTGGCGGAATCGAATGGAATTCAGATGACCTCAAGCCTCTATTAGGACAGAGGTGGAACACAAAACATATGGTCTATCGCGGCAACAGATATGAGCCGTATAATAAGGGGTTAGGCCCCAAGATGAAATTTCATGCTCAATATCATAACGGTAACTTTAAACTCTGGGGCAGATATACACAGGGTGGTGAATATTTGTACCATGCATCCAGCTGGACCTATATAACTCGTAACTGGAGAGATAAGTTTCAATACGGGGTAGGTTATAAGCAAGCTACGATAACCGCTGAGTACTTACAGGAATTTTCACCAAACCTGTCGATGGAATATACATTCAGTTACGACAGGTTTGAAGTTCGGACTTTTCCAAGGGATTATTTTAATGCTGGTTATGTCTTCTTCAGAAATTTCAGGGAAGACGAATATTTTGGGCGAGCTTTGCTAAGGTGGCAGCCTCATAAAAACCATTCGCTTGCATTTGGTTTCTCCGCCAGCCATGAGATATTCGGTCTGCCTCCCGATGGAGCGGATAAGGCAACTTTCTATCAATATATGTGGAATTATCCAGGGAGAAACATGAGTAATCCAGGTATGTCAGTCTGGACTATGAATATGTTCTCAATGTTAGGTGAATATCAGTGGACCATAAATAACCAGTGGACGATATTTTTGAGCGGTAGATTGGATGACCACGAATATGCCGATCATGCCTGGTCACCTCGAGGCAGTATAGTATTTACGCCGACTAAGAAGGATACAATAAAGTTAATCGGCGCACGTTCACTTCGTATGAACAATGCAAGCACAATGATCTCCGGTGATGCCAAAGGAAATCCAAACGCGGATGTCGAGACATTCGACTCTTTCGAGATACGCTATGAACGTCAGCATAATAAAAAGCTCTGGTTTGCTATTGGAGCCTTTACCAACAGAATTGAACTGGTGGAATATAATGGTAATGTTGGCGGAATAGCCCCTATGGGTCATGAAGAAATATGGGGCCTTGAAGTTGAAATAACCCGTAAAACCGATAAGAGCCGAGTCACATTTTCTCATGCCTATACTAAACTTCACGACATTAAATATGAACCGGGAATCGGGCATAATAAACACTCTGTAGCACCATTTGGTTATGGGGATGACCTTCAGAACTGGTTCAATAATATAACTAAAATACATGCTATGTATGAATTCGATGAACAGTGGAGTATTGACGGCTCGCTTATCTGTAACTGGGATAATCCCGGCGGTGAGGATACGGTAGATTATGCTATCATGGAACAGACAAATCCCTGGAGAAGAAATGACACCGAAGATGAGGCACCTTTTGGGCCGCACTTCTATATGAACTTTGGTATTGAGTACAGGCACAGCAAGAACCTTCTGTTCAGATTCGACGCTCATAACGTGTTGGGCTGGCTCGATACGGATGTTAACCTTCGCAGGATTGGTATGAACAGTCACCGTACAACTGCAGCATTGCGTGTGCCGCCGTCACTGTCGTTCCAGATTAAATACACATTCTAAGGTTCTTCTTCGGCTTCAGAGGAAATCACGCCTGGGTGGACGATCTGTTGAAATGTTCTAATACTCACCTGCTCTATTTTCGCTAAGGGCAAAAATACGCCTGGAGGAATTCGAATCCCCAACCTTCGGTTCCGTAGACCGACGCTCTATCCAATTGAGCTACAGGCGCATATCACAAGTGAGTAATTTACATAGTTTTGCATTATATTGCAAGCTATTTGCATATAAAGCTCTAAAACGATACCAAACAGGCTCGATTGTGCCTATAGGTGAATCCCCTATAGCAATTATCAAAGCAAAACTTATGCTAAAAGGGTAATAATCCCTGATTTTTTGCGTACAATAATGATGTTAATATAGCAATCGCATGGATGCACTAACATATAAAGAAAGGACAAATAAGCATTGAATTACGTTGTTTACACATCACCCTCCTCCGCCAAGCTAAGATTACCGGCCATAAGTCTTCTTATGACCGGTTTTCTGTTTATTGGGGCAGGGATAAATATAAATCGACAAGGAATTTTTTTATAACTGCTAAGTGAGAGGGTAAAGGGAATATGACAAATGATCTAACAGGTGCCGACAGCAATTTTATCAAGCGTATCCTGGTCGTGGACGATCATTCGATCGTCAGGCAGGGGTTAAAGTTGCTGATCGAACAGGAACCGGATTTAAAGGTATGTGCAACGGCTGAAAATACCAGCCAGGCTTTAGATAGAATGAAGGAAGAGGAATTCGACCTTGCGATAGTTGATATTACGCTGAATGGCTCAAATGGACTGAATCTAACCGAAACGCTTAAGGAAAAATATCCCGAGCTGCCGGTTCTTATCCTTACTATGCATGAGGAAGAGCTTTATGCAAAGCGGGCTTTTCGCTCAGGGGCAAATGGTTTCGTAACGAAGCACGAAGCAGCAGAGACGATTATCACAGCTATTCGGTTGATCCTCAGCGGTAAGGATTATATCTCAGAAGGTATGACGCAAAAACTATTAAGGAGGGTGCAGACAATAGATTCTTAAAATTTTGACGGTCATTGATAATAGGGAGATGACAGTCAGGTGAAGATGAAGTTTTATAACCCAAAACATCCGCCGGGTAAGCAGCTCGATGAAAAGGAAACTATGATGACACGGGTTCTGGTGGTCAATTCCGATCTTACGATGCGTAAGATACTGGTTGGATTCCTTCGTAATCAGGCTGATACGGATAAATGCTATGAGGCTGACAGTATTGAGACGCTTAGCGTAATATTGGAAAATGAGCCTGTAGATTTCTCGATAGTCGATTTTTCGATCCAAAAGAACGAATGTCAGCGCATGGCAGAGCTTATCAAGCTTAGATGTCCGAACTTACCGATGTTGATAGTCAGCGCCAATCCACATAAAGCTGAATCGCCTGTGGTTGAATTGCTGAACAACTCGAACCAGTGTAATAAACTGTCCGAGGCCATACAATACGTCCGCTCCTTAACCGGTAGCGGGCTGAAAGGATTCACAGTTGCCGTAGATATATAGATAAGCTTCTCAATCAGTTGATGAAAGGAGTTGTCAAATGATCAGGGCCCTGAATTTCACCGCTCGTAAGATAGCTTTTGTAGGTTCATTTCCACCTCGCAGATGCGGGATCGCAATGTTTACATCGGATCTAATCAATAATATTGAAAAGGTAAGCAATGGTGCTTTTTGCGCACAGGTATTCGCTATGGATTCAGGACTTGAGCATTATTACCAAAAGCCTGTAAGCTTTACCATCGACCCCGATTCGGTCGATGATTACTTAGGTGCAGCGGACTATGTGAATTACAGCGATATCGATATTGTCAGCATTCAACACGAATTCGGGCTTTTTGGAGGAAATGCCGGGGCTCATCTGCTTGAATTTATGAACAACACGGCTAAACCGATATTCACAACATTACATACCGTACTACAAAAGCCTGACGAAAATTATTACAACTCTATGATGGGTGTCTGTAAGGCCTCCGAGAAGATCATAGTAATGAACCAAAAAGGTGTTCAGATGTTGCAGGATATTTATAATGTCTCACCAGCAAAAATAGAACTTATTAGTCACGGCATACCTGATCTGCCAAAGGCGGACGCAAAAGAATACAAAAGCACACTTGGTATAGGTAACAGGAAAGTTATTTTGACTGCGGGATTTTTGAGTAGAAACAAGGGTATCGAGTGTATGCTAAGTGCCATGCCCAAAGTCCTCGACAAACACCCTGACGCATTATATATAGTCCTGGGGGCTACACATCCGAATGTCGCCAGGGTAGATGGGCTGGAATACTATCACAGCCTGCTGAAATTAGTGGAAAAATTATCACTGAAGCAAAACGTTGAGTTTCACCATCATTATGTTAAAAACGATAAGCTGTTCGGTTATCTATGTGCAGCTGATATATATGTCACCCCATACAAACATGAGCAGCAGATCACCAGCGGCTCTTTGATCATGGCTATGGGCACCGGCAGGGCAGTAGTATCTACACCTTACTGGGCGGCACAGGAGTTATTAGCCGAAAGGCGAGGGAAATTGGTCCACTTTGGCGATTCTGGAGAAATAGCTGACGCAGTGACAAAGATATTGAGCGACGAAGAATACGCCAGCCAGATGCGTGAGAGGGCTTATCAGTACGGCAGGAGTATAACCTGGCCTAAGATAGCACGAAAATATATTCACATGTTCGAAAGTGTATGCTCCAAACCGATATACAAGGCCGTCGGGCCGAACACAAGGCAGGTATTTTTAACAAAAAAGAGGACGTCACATGTCAATTATGCTAAAATGGGGACTTCACTCTGAACAAAATTGAAAGGGGTATGTAGTTAATAAAATAAGGTGAAGTCCCCTTTAAGAGGCTTGGTAGGAAAATTTGGGTATTTTTGAAAGGAAAAACGATGAAAACCCGGAAAATTATTATTGTATCAGCCCTTTGCCTGGCACTATTGATGCTGATAGTCTCGGTTGTAGGGTGTAAGAAGGCCGCCAAGTGTTGCGGCAGTCCCGAAGCAGAGGGCTGTTGTGCCAAAGATGGCGATCATTCTGATCACGGGGCAGCTAAATGCTGTAGCAAACCAGAAGCAGAAGGCTGCTGTGCTAAATCAGCTGTAAAAGAAGCGGCAAAATGCACGAAATGCAGCCTGGCTAAAGGCTCGCCCGGCTGTGCAGAAAAATGTGCAGCTGGAACTATAG
Organism: Sedimentisphaerales bacterium; assembly: GCA_028282745.1. Lineage (GTDB taxonomy): Bacteria > Planctomycetota > Phycisphaerae > Sedimentisphaerales > Anaerobacaceae > JANQHJ01. The sequence continues at coordinate 18,192 of JANQHJ010000144.1, forward strand.
AGAAGGGCAAAGAAGCCCTTAAAGAAGCAGAAAAAGGCGTCAAGGATCAGATAAAATTATAAAGGAATACTAAAATGTCCGCTGTGGTTTCTACAATGTTGCCGCTTGGCACTGAGGCTCCGGATTTTTCGCTTACCGATACGGAAGGAAAGATCAAATCATTAGGGGATTATTCACAAGCGAAAGCATTGCTGGTAATATTTATGTGCAATCACTGTTCATTCGTTAAGCATATCCTCACCGGTATGGTCGAACTGATAAGGGAATACGAGCAGAAAAATGTCGCCGTGGTGGCTATTAATTCGAATG
>JANQHJ010000029.1 GCA_028282745.1 Sedimentisphaerales bacterium
TTTTTAAAGTTTTGTAGTTTTTTGAAGAGGAGGCAAATTATGAGAAGAATTGCGTTAATTTTTCTTTTAGCAATTGCAGTAACTGCTGTTTCACAGGCAAACACAACCCTGCATTGGCAGGGTGGTTCAGGCGACTGGAATGATCTGAACTGGACCAGAAATGGTGTCATTGATACAAATGCTTTAGATGATCAAGGTGACAACTATGTTGATTATACCGACTTTGATTTCACATTCGATGCCACAACCGGCAATATCAACAAGAGAGACGACAACGGTACAGGCGGTCTGACCAAGTTAGTGAGCGGCTCATGGACGCAGTCTGCTGGAAAAGTCACTATTCAGGAAAGTGGCGCATGGTCTATAGCTCTGAGAGCCGGTACAAATGGTGGCCTAGCTAACGCTGCTACGATAACCCTTTCAGGGACAGCTGAATGGGATTTTACAAGCCCGGGAAAGAACAGCAAGGCTATGGTCCATCTGGATGACGGTTCGACAGTTGTTATGTCTGATAGTGCATCGATCACTCTGACTAATGCTACCGCAGGCAAGACAGAAGGTTTGTACATGGAAGAGAAGACATCTTTCACGATGAAAGATAATGCCACACTGAACGCAGCATCAATTAAGTTCAACCACGGCGGCTCTACTACTACTTTCTTTACATTTGAAAGTGGCACTATCACTCTGAGCAGCAACAACTGTCTTAGAACCCCGAATCTTGGTGATCCTAACTCAGGCAGTAACAGAATTAACTTCACCACCACGCAGGGTTCCGGTGCCGCAAAATTGATCAATACCGACAATACCGGTACAACTTTAGCCTCTAAACTGGCTACAGGTTTCTTCAACATTGATGGCGTTATTGTTACCGATTTGGTAACTGAAGTTAATGGTTATCACTTCGATATTGATACAGTCGGTACAACCGACACATTGACAATAGTTCCTGAGCCTGCGACAATCGCATTGCTCGGTCTCGGCGGTTTACTGCTTAGAAGAAAAAGAAGCTAATAATTTGTCATATTGCACAGCCCCTAACGGGGCTGTGCTTTTTTTTTGCCATCATAATATTATATTCAATTTCGAAAAAATTATTACAAAGCGGCAATTCCATTAATCATCAGAAATAGCGCAAGTGCAGCGAATGGAGGAGTTTAAGGGCAAGGGGGCTGTATGAGACGGAATATTCCGAAAAATTTCGAAATAATTGATTTATTTCGCAAATTATGGTACAATACAATGGAAGGGTAAGATAAGTAAGTGGAAAATACACTTTTATAGTAAGGAAATCCACATGAACATTTCCAAAGTGGTGTTGGTTATCTGTCTATTGGCAGCATCAGCGGCAAATGCAACGACATATACATGGGACGGCGGTGCGGGGACATGGGAAGGTCAAAACTGGAATGGCGGGAATTATGCTAATGAGAGCGACAGCAATCCTCCTTCGGCAACATCTTATGATTATATAAATGACGACTTTATCATTGGGGCAGGTGGTAATGTAACGTCAAGTGAGCGAGTAACGCTTACCGGCAGTTCAATAAATGTTACGGGCAGTACTCTTTCAATTAGTTCGACAAGTAATCTTCCGGCTTTGGTTTTAGGTCATAGTGCGGGCTCGGCAACAAGTTCGAGCTTTATAAACTCGACGGTTACATTGACCGGTAATGGTTCGGCTGGTAGAACATTGCATATGAAAAACGATGCGAACCTTGACATAAACAATACTACATTAAACATCGCCGGCGGCAGTAATCCCTGGATAGAGGTTGATGACGGTGTACTGACAATAATCGATTCGAATATCACAGCGTCTGTTATTAAGCTTGACGGTGCAGTGTCGAACGGTTCGTGGATAGAGTTTGTAAGTGGTAATATTACACTGTCAAACAGCAATGCAGTTCGAGGTACCAACTTTGGCAATAGTAAGTGTCAAATAACAGGTGGTGTTGGTGACGTTCTTGTTGTTCAGACAAATAATTCCTCATCAGGCAAAGAGCTGGCAGAGAAAGTTAAAAAGGGATTCTTCTGGATTGATGATACAAGGATCCAGACGTCCACGTCGTATAATGGTTCTAACATTGCAACTGTAAATAGTGAATTGGCAGCACAGGTAGTAGGCGGCAGGTTTTTCCAGATGAGCGATGCCGGCAGCGGCGGTGAGCAGACTCTTTATCTTGTGGCGGCAACCAAGGCTTTTGGGCCATCACCAGCGAATGGGGCAGTGGATGTGAATCCGAATGGCAAGGTCAGCTATAGCAGTGACGGGGCTGCGTCTTATGATGTTTATGTAGCCCAGCAGGGTAATAGTTTGGTTCTTGTTGGTAACTACACGGCTGAGTCGGTATCAATGTATGAGTTGGCAACAGCTTTATCGCTTGGAATACTTGACAGTAATACGACATACGAGTGGCGAGTCGATACGAAAAATGGAGGCGGGGGATTGCTCGATACTGGTGATGTGTGGAGCTTTACAGTAATGGATTATTACAATGCCTCGTCATTTGTGATTGAAGACTTTTTTGTGTATGACAATAATACGGCTTTATTGGCTGTGTGGGATGACGGCTCAAGTAATAGTACGGGCTCTGTGATAGATGTGCCGGGCCTTGAACTTCCGACAGATGATGCGAATGCGACCGGTTTTATCCGGCCTTTAGGTATAATGGAGCTTGGATATGATAATAGCTCGTCGCCTTATAAATCCGAAGCGGATTTGTTGTTCGAGAATCCGGGCAAGTGGTTATTGCTCAATAAAAATGTTCTTTCTTTGAAATGCAGGGCAGGGGCAGGCAATAGTTCGACCGAGCTTTATGTAGAAGTGACGGACGGTAATAATACCGCTAAGATAATCAATCCGCTTTCCAATGCGACAACAAGGGAACAATGGAAGTATTGGAACATTAGATTTTCAGATTTGCAGCAGCAGGGTGTTGATCTTAATAATGTTACAGCAATTACTATCGGAGTCGGAGACGGTGTTACATCATCAAGCGGCTTGATGTACATAGATGATATAGAGCTTCGTAACCAGGCAAAGTTGCCGGAGTATCAGCCATTGGGAGATGTTGATGACGACTATAAAGTTAATTCGTTCGATCTTGCCGAGCTGGCGGCTGAGTGGTTGCTTGAAGATTTCAATGTAATAGCTGAGTCGCCAAATGACTTATATTTGCGAGCCTATTACAAGTTTAATGAGGTAAACGGTGTCAATGTTGCAGATTCCTCGGGTAATGGTTATGACGCAACGGTTAATACTTCAAGTAACTGGCAGGGCGGCGGGATAGGGTCGAGCAATTGCTTATTAGTTGATGGCTCTACAGAGGTTAATATCCCGGCTGGTGTTATGACAGGTATTTCGGATGAATTAACAATTTCATTTTGGATTAACGGCAAAGCGGCTGATAGTCCGAACATGGTCGATCAGGTGGATTTTGCTGATGGCAATTCCGCCGATCATACTAAGCTTTGGAACCGGTTACAGTGGGACATAGACGACGCAAATGACTATGATGGATGGAACCATTATGCTGTAGTCAAAAATGTCAATTCCGGTGAGATGATGATCTACCATAACGGTATTACGGTAGCCCGGGATACTAATATGATTTCATTAATTGTTGGGGCTGATTCGAATGCTACGCTTTTGGTTTCAGATACCAACGATTCTGATATACAGATTGATGAGTTAAAGATATACAGTGCCGCGTTAAGTCAGGCCCAGGTTGTTAATGTCATGGGCGGTTCGGGTTATGAAATTATCCAGCCTATCAATCCATTATATACGGATGCTGATATTGACGAGAGCGGCAGTGTGAATTTATTTGATCTGGCCTTGATAGGTCTCGACTGGATCACTGAGTGATCTTGTCGCAATATAAGAATTTTATAATTAGGGTATAGAGATGACGGAAATGAAAAGACGTGACTTTCTGAGGAACTGCGCTGTTTTAGGCGGAATTTCGGCTTTAGGTCAATCAGTATTATCAGCGGGTTTATCGATTTCAAATGATGCGATCGATGTGAGGGTTGGTAAAAAAAGGCCTAATTTTGTATTCATTTTTATCGATGATATGGGCTGGAAAGATGTCGGTTTCATGGGCAGTAAGTATTATGAAACCAGACACATTGACAGGCTTGCTTCCGAGGGTATGGTGTTTACCGATGCCTATGCAAATGGCGCTAATTGTGCTCCGACCCGTGCATGTTTGTTGACCGGTCAATATTCACCTCGTCATGGTGTTATCACTGTGAACAGCTCCGCTCGCGGCAGTGCATCTAATCGTCGTTTGGTTCCGGTGACCAACGATACAACTCTTGATGCTTCACATGTTACATTCGCCGAGGTATTGAAAGAAGCCGGCTACGTTTCTGCCAGTATGGGGAAATGGCACATGGGGCCGACAGGTTCACTTGGTCCCATAGAGCAGGGTTTTGATGTAAATATTGCCGGAAGAGAGTGGGGTTCACCAAGTGGTGGTGGTTATTCGCCGCCTCTTAACTATCCGAATCTTGTTGAGCCGGCCGATGGAATGTGGCTGACCGACCGTCTTAATCAAGAAGCGGTAAACTTTATCGAAGATAATCGAAACAATCCATTCTTTTTGTATCTAACTCACTATGCAGTGCATACCCCTAACCAGGCCAGGGATGATTTGAAGGCCTATTATAGTACGGCTGAAAAGATAGCCGACAGAACGACATTGCCTGATCATGACAATCCCACGTATGCCGGAATGATACATAGTGTTGACGACGGTGTTGGTATGATCATGGATAAGCTGAGAGAGCTTGGTCTCGATGAGAATACAGTGGTCTTCTTTTTCTCGGATAACGGCGGCGGTTCGGTTACAGATATGTATCCTCTGCGCGGGCGTAAGGGGATGTTCTTCGAGGGTGGTATTCGTGAGCCCATGATAGTTCGCTGGCAGGGGCATGTTAAACCGGGAACGACTTGCAGTGAGCCTGTAATAGGTATTGACTTTTTCCCTACCTTTTTGGAACTTGCAGGTGTTAAGGTTCCTGATGGCAAGATTCTTGACGGCGAAAGCATAGTGCCGCTTATGAAGGGCGGGACAAGTTTAAACAGGGAAGCGATCTTCTGGCATTTTCCTGCATATCTTGACGGTGGTGATTCAGAATCGAGAGAGCCTATATTCAGGACGCGGCCTGTCAGTGTGATGCGAAAAGGCAAGTGGAAAATAATGCAGTTCTTTGAAGAGTGGCTTCTCGACGGGGGATGGAGCACTATAAATACTAATAATGCTATTGAGTTATTTGACCTGGAGGCTGATATAGGCGAGCAGAATAATTTGGCGACTAACCCAGCTTATTATTCTATAAGGGATTCATTGCTGACTGAGTTAATCGCATGGCAGAATTCGATCGGAGCTCCGAATACTATAACGGATATGCCGGCTTCGGGATATTAGTGGGGATTAATTTTAGAATAAGGAAATTGGAAAATGTTTATGAAATCTTGCAAGAAGGATAAAGGATTTACATTAATTGAGTTGTTGGTTGTTATCTCTGTTATCGCGCTGCTTATGGCGATCCTTGTGCCGGTTTTGAATAAAGCCAAAGCGTATGCAAGGCAGGTCATTTGTATGTCATATGTCAAGCAATGGGGTGTATATTCAATACTGTATGCGGAAAGTAATCAGGGAAAAACTGTGCTGTTTACTAAAAAAGATGATCTATTAGAATGGAACGGTTCAGGTTCTAAAACCTGGATGCCAAAATTAAAGAAATATATTGACGCTGAGGAAAAAGTCGCTCTTTGCCCCTCAACAACCAGAACGGAGAATGAAGGTGAATCAAGGCTGGCTAAACAGATATGGCAGGAGACTCTTACTCACAAAACTACACGGGAGAAATGGGTAATTAGAAATAGCATTGGTATCAATAACTGGATATATAGCCTTTACCCTGGTGAAAATAAGAAGTTAAGCGGTATGGATAGCGATTTTAAAAATAAAATATGGGGGCATACCCATTACAAAAGTGCCAGCAATATACCGCTCTTTCTTGAATCCTATAGGTGGGGAGGGGTTGTTAATAGCCGGGATGACGAACCGCGTATTAAGGAGAACGCACGAAAGGATTCATTTGACCGGTTTTGTATAGACAGGCATAATGCTCATGTTAATATTTGTTTCCTTGACGGTTCTGTGAGAAAGGTTGGCCTGAAATTCCTGTGGAATCTGAAATGGCACAGAAAGTATAAAACAAGGGGCTCGTATCCAACCTGGCCCAAATGGATGTTGAGTATGAAGGAACCTCCGAGACACTAAAATGACAAAATCATTTGTCAGAACGATATAATCGGATGAAGCTTTAAAGGGTGCAGTTGTTTTTTGTTTAAGGAAGTAAAAGTTATCTGTGTTTCAGCATTAGGCTAATATTGGAGAAAAGCCTTGATTCGGGTGATGGTAATAGTATGAAGCCGGGTTTTATTGGAACCGCAAATTTCCCGTTTATCTATCACACCCTAATCTTAAAGTATATACCACATAATGTCGGAGAGAATATGTGCCGATAATTTTGGGAAATTAATCGTTTTTTTAAGAAGGGTAATGATATGAAAAAGAGTATTGATTTGTTTGTAGTGTTATTAGTGTTAACAGCGGTGGCACAAGCGACGACTTTGCACTGGCAGGGTGGGTCTGGGAACTGGGACAGTTCTAACTGGACAAGAGACGGATCGTCGAATAGTAACGCCCTTGATGACCAGGGTGATGACTATATCGATTATACCAACTTCGATTTTACCTTTGCCGGCTCAACCGGTACTATTACCAAGACAGATGCCGTTGGCGGCGGCGGGCTAATGAAACTTTTGTCCGGCTCATGGACACAGTCTGTCGGAAAGTTAGTAATTGACGAAACCGGTGCGTGGTCGGTTGGTATAAGGATGAGTTCGTCAGGCGCAGCAATTGATACTGCGACTATGACGTTATCCGGTACGGCAGAGCTGGATATAACCAATCCGGGTAATAACACGAAGTACGCTATGCATATGGATGACGGCAGCACCGTGACAATGTCAGGCTCTTCAAAGGTTACCCTTGCTAATTCCATTACAGGCACCTGGGGATTAGCTATGGAAGAAAGGACCAGCTTTATAATGCAGGGAGATGCGAATCTTGTAGCACCGACCTTAAGATTTAATCATGGCGGATCGGCTACAACTTTCTTTATCTTCGAGAGTGGAACTCTCACTTTAACCGACAGTAATCCTGTCAGGACGTCAAATCTTGGAACAGGTAACGAGCCAAGTAATAGAGTTAACTTTACAACAACTCAGGGTGCGGGTGCGGCCCAGTTAATAAATACTAATAATACAAATACAGGAACGAACCTGGCATCGAAGATGGCAACCGGCTTTTTCTGCATTGATGGTACTATCGTTAACGATACCAGCACTATTGTAAATGGCTATCGCTTTAAGATATCAAGCGGCGGCGGTACAATTGATATTCTGACTATCGAAGATGCGGGTGATAAAGCATACAGTCCGAGTCCAAGCGATGGCGCTGTCGGTGTTGCCCCTACAGGAGATGTCAGCTGGGATGCGGATAGTGCGGCTTCTTATGATGTATGGTTTGCCAAAGACGGTCAGACATTGACGTTTGTTGGTAATTATACGGTCAAAACAGTTTCGATGGTCGATCTTGCCCAGGCGATAGGGCTAACTGCTCTCGAGGATAATAATGAGTATGATTGGCGCGTTGATACAAAAGACGGCGGCGGCGGATTGCTCGATACGGGTGATCTGTGGAATTTCAAAACTATGGAAAACTTCAATAGTCATGCCGCAGTGGTTGACGATTTCTTCGACTATGCCGATACGGCAGAACTGCTGGCTGTGTGGTCGGAGAGTTCATCGGCTAATCTTACTGCAGAGCCTTTAACCAATATTATGCAGTTCGATTACGATAACTCTTCTTCACCTTATAAATCAGAAGCTACAATGACCATTTCTCCGGCGGGTGACTGGTCGGGGCTAATGGCTACCTCGATGGACCTTAAGTTGTTGGGGCAGATTGGTAATTCAGCTGATCCTATTTATGTTATCGTAGGTGATGGTACTAATTCTCATAAGATAATACTTACTGACGCGGTAGTCGATTCAAATGATCGTTGGCAGGTATTATCAATTAAACTTTCCGAATTAGTAGATGTTAATCTTGCTAACATTACAACCTTAACGGTTGGTGTTGGTGACGGTGTTTCGGCGGGAGGGGCCGGCACTGTATTCATTAATGATATTCTTCTCTATGGATCACGCTGTATGAGTGAGTATGCCGACATTGCCGATGTTACAGGCGATTGCCAAGTGACACTGGATGACCTGGCGATGATAACAGGGCAGTGGCTGTTTGCAGACTTCAATGTTGCGGCAACGGCTCCGGCAGCAAGTCCAGTTGCGTATTATAACTTCAACGATGCAAGCGGTTATACGGCTGATGATTCCAGTGGTAATAACTATGACGCTGCAATCCAGCCGGGTACGGCATCGGGATTCTGGGACAGCTCAGGTTACAGCGGATATTGTATTTCACTTAGCGATCCGAACATCGAGGTCAATATGCCGGCTGCTGTATTTAGTACGGTTTCTGATGAAGTGACAATTTCAATGTGGTTATACGGTGCAGCTAATAGTGTTCCTGATCCGATCCAGACAGTCGAAGCATTTGCTGGTACGGGCCCACCAGAGGATCCGAATAATGACTGGGATCGTTTGCAGTGGGATATCGTTTCTGACAGTCAGTATGAGAGTCAGTGGAATCACTATGCGATAGTCAAAGATGCCGATGCTAATTCAATGCAGATATTTGTTAATGGTGTTCTGGTTGCTCGAAAGACCTATGCACCGGCTGCGATGTCAGGGTCAACGGCAGGGACGACTATTCTTTCTATGGTTCCAGGCCACGAACTTTCAACAGTTAAGGTTGACGAACTTAGAGTCTTTAATGACGCGCTTTCACAGGCAGAGATCGTTTATCTTGCCAAGAGTTCAGGTGGTGAGGCTACTCAGCCGATCTCACCGGTTCTAACAGATGCTGATATTATTACCGACGGCGTGGTCAACCTGAAGGATGTTGCTCAGATTGCATCTGCATGGCTTGATGATCAGAGTTGGTAATGGCCGGTTAGTTAAGGTTTACAAGAAGGTAATCTATAATAATTATATATGATGGGAAGATGATATGAAAAGAAGGACGTTTTTGAAACAATGCGGTATTGCCGCTTCAGCGATGGGTGTTTCGTCGGTCTCGGCTCATGCCGGAGTTAAATTAGCTAACGATACTTTGCATAGTATCATAGGCAGGCGTAGGCCTAACGTTATTTATATAATGGCTGATGATATGGCATATGCCGAGGCAGGTTGTTATGGACAGAAGTTAATAGAAACGCCAGCTATTGACCAGATAGCGGCTGAAGGTATGAGCTTTTCACAGCACTATTCCGGCAATACAGTATGTGCTCCGAGCCGCTGTAATCTTATGACTGGTTTGCATCCGGGACATGCTTTTGTCAGGGGTAATAAGCCAATTGATGGTTACCAGATTGCTTTGCCGGCCGGGACCAAGACGATAGGTCATGTTTTCCAGGAAAATGATTATGTTACCGCCTGTATGGGTAAATGGGGGCTTGGGGGACCAGGTACAGCCGGTGAGCCTGACAGACAGGGCTTTGACCATTTCTATGGTTATCTTGGACAAATCCAGGCGCATGACTATTATCATCCAGATTTATGGAGATATACTCACGATGCCGGTTGGAGCAATCCACCTACTAATGGTGTGTATTCTCATGACCTGATTACAGAAGATGTTTTGGAATTCGTTCAAACATATAAGGACAGGCCGTTCTTCCTTTATTTAGCTTATTGTATTCCTCACGCTGATTATGAGGTTCCTGATCTGGCTCAATATGAGAATAAACCTTGGACAAATACACAAAAGATACTTGCGGCAATGCTGTCAAGGATGGATCGTGACATCGCAAGATTAATGGACTTAATTAAGAAACTGGGGCTCGATGATGATACCATCATCATGTTCACCAGTGATAACGGAGTCTCAGATGCCGGTTTGAGAGATTTCTTCAATAGTAATGATCTGCCCGACGGCAGCGGCACCTTAAAAAATATGAAGGGATTCCTCCATGAGGGCGGAATTCGTGTCCCATTGATTGCAAGATGGCCCGGCAAGATAAAGCCCGGTACAACTACCGATCATATCTCAGCGTTCTGGGATTTCTTCCCGACGTGCTGTGATCTGCTGGGAGTGAAAACACCACAAGTGATGTGGTCTGATGGTACGTGGCATGATACGGATGGTATTTCATATCTGCCGACATTGCTCGGAAAGGATTCGTTGCAGGGGCAGCACGATTATCTTTATTGGGAACTATATGACAGGTGGCAGGCAAGTGATAATAAACGAGCACAGGCTGTCAGGCAAGGCAAGTGGAAACTCGTACGTCATCATCTGACCAAGCCCCAGGCACAATGGGTCTCAGAATTATATGATCTCGATGCCGATGTCGGTGAAACTACCAACTTAGCAGGCAGTAATCCGACTAAGACTGCTGAGCTGGAAGCAGTCGCCGATAGTGCACGTATATGTCATAGTGAGTTTCCGCTAATACCTGATCAGGACACGTGTTATTAAATCTTGAACCTACATAACTTATCGGGGCATTAGAATGAAAAGAAGGGCTTTTCTAAAGAAATGCGGTGTCGTTGCATCTGCAGTGGGAGTTTGTGGGATAACTTCTAAAGCTGGAATTAAAATAGCTAACGATACATTGCATAGCATTATAGGTGGGCGTAGGCCTAATGTTATTTATATTATGGCCGATGATCTGGGGTATAATGATCCCGGTTGTTATGGTCAGTTGAAAATCCAAACCCCTAATCTTGATAAGCTTGCGGCAGAGGGGATGCGCTTTACGCAACATTATTCCGGCTGTCATGTTTGCGGGCCGACACGCGGCTCTCTGATGAGTGGCCAGCATACCGGTCACGCCTGGATCAGGGGCAACCCCGGCCAAAGCCAGACCTGGACAGGGCCGGGTGATCCTCCTTTACGTGATGAAGATGTAACAATCGCCGAGATATTTAAAAGTGTTGGTTATAACACCGCCTGTATAGGTAAGTGGGGGCTTGGCTCTGTTACGACGACGGGGCATCCGAATGAAGTAGGCTTTGATTATTTTTATGGTTATCAAACTCATGTAGATGCGCATTCTTACTACCCCGCCAACTTATGGCGAAATACTCAGCAGGTAGCTACTAATGGTGTTTATACTCACGAGCTTTTAGCTGAAGATGTATTAAATTACATCACAGATCATAAGAACAAGCCTTTCTTTTTATATCTTCCTTATACAATACCGCATGGCCCATACAATCCGCCAAGTGATGAGCCTTATTCAGGTGAAAGCTGGGCCCAGGATACCAAAGATTATGCGGCTATGGTCACAATGATGGATGCAGATATTGGTGAAATGATGAACCTTCTTAAAAAGTTGGGCATAGACGATAATACTATCGTATTTTTTACTTCGGACAACGGGCCTGATGGTTCGCCCTCAACATTTTTCGATAGTAATGGTATTCTACGCGGGAAAAAACGTGACTTTTATGAGGGCGGTGTTCGCGCACCTTTGATCGCAAGATGGCCCGGCAAGATCAAACCTAACAGTCAAACAGATCATATATCGGCTCATTGGGATATGTTCCCGACATTCGCCGATCTTGTCGGCGTAAAACCACCTAAAGGCAGATGGCCTGACGGATCGGAGCATGAAACAGATGGTATTTCAATTTTACCTGTACTCCTCGGTAAGCCACAGCCCAAGCACGAGCATTTATATTGGGAATGGTGCCGGCCGGATAGTTACTATCCACAACAAGCTGTTAGAAAGGGCAAGTGGAAATGCATTCGTTTCTTAGGTACTAATCCTCGTACTGAATTATACGACCTTGATACTGATATAAGTGAGACGACAGATCTTGCGGCTTCGAATCCGGCCAAAGTGACGGAATTAGAACAGATCATGGATGACGAGCATGTATATAATGAGCAATTTCCTCTGCCTGTAATTGATGACCAGCCGAATTAACAGAATGAAAGAAATGAAATCTTTTTCTTTTAAAATGATCATAATACTGGCAGTTTTGAGTTCTGTATGCAGTGCGGGCCTTGTCGCTCACTGGGCCTTTGATGAGGGCTCGGGCAGTACGGCAGGTGATTCCAGTGGTAATGATTATACCGGTATGCTGAACGGTTCACCTGCATGGGTGGCTGGTAAGGTAGGCGGGGCGTTGCGGTTTGACGGTTCCAATGATTATGTAAGCACGAGTCAGAGCCTTCTTAATAATCTATCTGAATTTACGTTGGCCTGCTGGGTGAACGCAGATGTCTATACTAACAAAGTCGGATTTGTCGGCCAGAACGACTGTACTGAATTCGGCTTTAACGGCAGTGATCTGCGGTGCTGGAATACCAGTGTCAACGGAAGGGTGACCGGGACATGGACGCACGGCACAGGTTCATGGCATCACGTGGCGGTGACGGGTGACTCGTCCGGCATGAATCTATATATTGACGGTAAGTTTTTCGCCGGGCCAAGTGCGGCACCAGGAGGTAATTTCGGGAGCAGTTCAGATCCGGTTAGAATTGGCGGCGGTGGTATTTGGGGGCCCAGCGGTGATTATTTTGACGGGATTATCGATGAAGTCTATATCTATGATCACGCACTTAGCCAGACTGAGATCGAGGCCCTCTATAACGGTACAGAGCCGAGGGTGATTAACCAGGTTCCCGTTAATGGCTCTGGTCATATAGATCCTAATGGAATGATGAGCTGGGGGGTGGCGAACGCCACTACCCCAACTTTCGAAATCAGTATTGGAACCGACGCGAATTGTGATGATGTACTGCTCGATCACAATACAGTATCAGATATGAATTATACGCCTGCTCCGGGTTTGCTCGATGTCGCTGCAAAGTATTATTGGCGCGTAGATGTCCATCAGGATGGTAATGAGTATGTCGGTAATGTTTTGTCTTTCACTACAGCGGGTAAGGTATCGGATCCTACTCCAGGGGATGATGAAACCGATGTTAGTCCTGTTGGTAATGTCAGCTGGACAGGTGACAGCCTGACTGCGTCATATGATGTTTATTTTGCCGAAATGGGGCAGAGCCTTACATTTGTCGGTAATTATGTCGATGCCAACGTCTCTAAGGTTGCTCTGGCGCAGGCTATCGGGATAGGGATACTGCAAAGCAATACAGAGTATGAATGGCGAGTTGATACGCGTGACAGCGGTGATACTTTACTCGCTACAGGATATCTCTGGAGTTTCACAGTAGAAGAATATTATGGTTCGTACGTGGTTCTGGTCGAAGATTTCTTCGATTATGCCGACACTACAGAATTGTTGGCTGTTTGGTCGGAGAGTTCCTCGGCTAATATCGAGGCATTACCGCTGATCAATATTATGCAGTTCGATTATAACAATGCCTCGTCACCCTATAAATCTGAAACGACAATGACACTTTCTCCGGTTCAGAATTGGAGTGATTTTACTACGAGCCTGGATTTTAAATTGCTCGGTTCCGAGGAGAACGCTTCTGAATTAGTTTATGTTATTCTTGGCGATGGAACAACGACTTACAAGGTTGTAATTCCCAAAGCTTCGATTGACTCTAATGATAATTGGCAGGTGTTATCAGTACAGCTGTCAGAATTCGAGGATAATAGTGTTGATCTTACTAAGATAGAGACAATAACTATTGGAATTGGTGATGGTGTTTCTACCGGTGGGGCGGGGACGGTATTTATAAATGATATTGAAATTCATCCCATGCGTTGTCTGGGGGAATATGCCGACGCGGCGGATGTTACGGGTGACTGCGAAGTTGATATTGCCGATTTAGCCGTGGTTACGGGCGACTGGCTGTATGCTGATTTTAATGTTACAGCATCTTCACCATCTTCAGGGCTGGTTGCTCATTATGACTTTAATGAGATATCGGGCTATACGGCTAACGATTCGAGCGGTAATAATTATGATGCTGCTATTGAACCCGGAACTGTTTCAGGGTTTCGGGACAGCTCAGGTTTGAGTGGTTATTGCATATCGTTTAGTGATCCGAACCTCGAAGTTAATATACCTGCGAGTGTGTTCAATACCGTATCCAATGAATTAACGGTTTCAATGTGGCTGTATGGAGAGGTCAATAGTGTGCCGGATCCGATACGGACGGTTGAAATATTCGCGGGAACCGCTCCTGCAGAGGACCCGAATTATCACTGGGATCGATTGGTATGGAATTTGACATCCAAGGACCAATATGAAGGGCAGTGGAACCATTATGCAATGGTCAAGGACGCTGATGTTAATACAATTGAAGTTTATGTGAACGGCATACTCGTAGCACGTAAAAGTGATGCACCGGCTGTTATGACAGGTGCAAGTGCAGGGGTGACAATTCTGACAATGACACCGGGACAGGAGCTAACCACCGTTAAAGTCGATGAATTAAAAATCTTTGATGCAGCTTTGTCGCAGCAGGAGATAGTTTATCTGGCTAAAGGTTCTGGCGGTTACGCTATTCAGCCGATTGCACCGGTTTTGACAGATGCTGATATTGTCGATGACGGGACAATAAACCTCAAAGATATTGCCCGAATAGCTTTAGAATGGTTGACTGACCAGGGCTGGTAAGGTATTATAGCTGTGAGTTGAGCTGTAATAGTATGTTTACATTCTAAAAGGGGTTGGTATGAATAGAAGGCGTTTTCTTAAGACTTGTGCGTGTCTTGCAGGATCAAGTTGTTTAGAACAATCTGTTTTAGCTTTAGCATCTCCACCACTCAAAAAAAATAAGCCTAATATTATCTTTATCCTGATAGATGATATGGGCTGGAAAGATGCCGGCTTTATGGGCAGCAAGTTCTTCGAAACGCCCAATATTGACAAGCTTGCTTCACAGGGGATGATATTTACCGACGCCTATGCAAATGCAGCTAACTGTGCTCCGACAAGAGCATGTTTACTGACCGGGCAATATACACCCCGGCATGGCATTTATACGGTGAATAATTCCGATCGGGGCAAATCAAAGCACAGGCGTCTTATACCGACCGAGAACACAAAAATACTCGATACGAAACACGTTACGATTGCAGAAGCACTTAAAGTAGCGGACTATGTATCCGCGAGTATGGGCAAATGGCACATGGGTGATCTTCCTACGCATGGACCTTGTGAGCAGGGCTTTGATGTTAATATTGCCGGCAGGCATTGGGGATCTCCAAGTGGCGGCGGGTATCATGCGCCGTATAAATATCCAAATTGCCAGGAGCCGAAAGGCGGCAGATATTTAACCGATCGTCTGACCGATGAAGCAATTAAGTTCATCGAACAAAATAAAGAAAAACCTTTCTTTTTATACCTTACTCATTACGCAGTCCATACCCCGATACAGTCTAAAAAGGAATTGGCTGATAGATACAAAAATAAACCAAAAAGCAATGGTCAGGGCAGCCCTGAGTATGCAGGGATGCTTGACAGTGTCGATCAGGGGGTCGGGCGGATTATGCAGAAGCTTGACGAACTGAAACTCAACGAAAATACGGTGGTCTTTTTCTTTAGTGATAATGGCGGCGTGGCCGGTGTGACCGATGTGCAGCCACTACGAGGTACCAAGGGGATGTTTTATGAAGGCGGTATCAGAGAGCCGATGATCGTCCGATGGACAGGCCAAATCAAAGCCGGTACGAAATGTAGTGTTCCTGTAATCGGCCTGGATTTCTTCCCGACTATGCTCGAATTAGCCGGGACACAAAAACCTAAAGACAAACTTTTGGATGGGCTCAGCATCGTTCCATTACTAAACGGGGCAAAGTCTCTGGGCCGTAAAGCTCTCTTTTGGCATTTTCCTGCATACCTCCAGGCAGGCGGTAATATTAAAGGTGAGTCGAGGGATAGTAAATTCAGAACTCGGCCGGTCAGCGTTATCCGAAAGGGCGACTGGAAGCTTTTAATGTTCCATGAGGAATGGGTGCTTGACGGTGGGCGTGAGAAAATAGCTACGAATAATGCCGTTGAGCTCTATAACCTTAAAGATGATATCGGTGAATCTAATAACCTCGTCAATGAAAATATTGCTAAGCGTGATGAGCTTCTTGATGACTTACTTAACTGGATAAAAGAAACAAATGCTCCAATCCCTAATAAGCCTAATCCCCAATATCAGCCTGATAAGAATGAAAAGGCTTAGGGTTGATTGTTAGGTCAGGCCGAGTCTTTCAGCCTCTTCGTATAGGCCGTACTGTTTCATTTTCTTGAATAGTGTCGTACGGTTAATCCCCAGTGCATCGGCGGTGGCTTGTCTGCTCCAGTGGTTTGCTTCCAGGGCCTGTCGTATGATCTGCTTTTCCGGCCCGGCTAAAGCTTCTTTAAGAGTCATCTTTTCATAGTCCTGCCGGAGATAGCTTTGGTCGTGGACTATACTATTCGGCAGGTCGTTGGCCATAATGAATTTTTCCTTGCTAAGGAGTACGGCTCGTTCAATGACGTTTTCCAGTTCGCGGACATTACCGGGCCAGGGGTAACGCTCCATGAGATCCATCGCTTCATCGCTAATGCCAAGTTTGTCTTTTCTGTGCTGAAGGCAGTATTGTTTGAAGAAGTGGTTTGACAATAACGGTATGTCACCGACTCTTTGTGCAAGGGTCGGTAATTCGATCGCTACAACATTTATTCTATAGAACAGGTCCTCTCGAAATCGGCCTTGCTTTACCTCTTCTTTCAAGTTGCTGTTAGTTGCCAATAAGACTCGTACATCGACGGTCCTGGTTTTATTGCTGCCGACAGGTTCGAATTTTCTGTCCTGCAAAATTCTCAGCAGCTTGACCTGTAAAGCTGGGGATGCGTTAGCGATTTCGTCAAGGAATATAGTGCCACCGTGAGCAGCGATGAATTTTCCATCTTTATCCGCGGCGGCTCCGGTGAAGGCGCCTTTGACATAGCCGAATAATTCACTTTCCAATAAGGTTTCGGGTATTGCTCCGCAACTGACTTCTATGAAAGGTTGATTGCTTCTGCTCGATTGGTGGTGAATGGCGCGGGCCAGCATGCTTTTGCCGGTGCCGCTCGGGCCTGTCATTAAAACCGTGGTCGTCGTATCGGCGACAGAAGCAATAAGCTCGAATATCTTAGCCATCTTGTAGTTCTGGCTGATTATATTCTCCAGGCTGTATTGGTGCTGGAGTTCAAGGCGAAGCGCTTCGT
Source organism: Sedimentisphaerales bacterium (assembly GCA_028282745.1). GTDB lineage: Bacteria > Planctomycetota > Phycisphaerae > Sedimentisphaerales > Anaerobacaceae > JANQHJ01. The sequence continues at coordinate 17,330 of JANQHJ010000029.1, forward strand.
TTTCACTTAGAAGAGATTGCTGTTTTAAAGCCCGCTCGATGACCATTCGAAGTTCGTCATCGACGATAGGTTTAGCGAGGTAGTCATAGGCACCTTGTTTGATAGCTTTGACCGCGCTTTCGATACTGCCATATGTTGAACCATAGGCGGTTGTAAGAATAACAACAGTGTGAGGGTAGTTCTGGTTTACCATGTCGAGCACTTCAAAGCCGCTGCCGTCAGGTAAGTTTACATCGGTTATTACAAGGGAAAAGGCCTCGTCCTGTAAGTGTTGCAGGCACTGCTGTTGTGAAACGGAACCGCAAGTTTCGAAGCCTTCATTCGATAGAAATTCGCACATGGAGTCCAGTATGATCTTGTCGTTGTCAACAATGAGAATTTTTCTGCCGTTCATTGAAATCCTTCTAATTAGACACATGGGCTTATTACTTTAAATGATAGAAAATAAGGGTATGAAGTACAAGAAAAATGTTTATATAAAACAACATCAGTGTTGCTTCGGAACTACAAATAGTGCGTGTTTAGCGTTTAATCAAAGAATATTCGATTATATTGAGAATTCGCGTTTGCGGGTGTTCAGTTGGGCCTTGAGCCTGGCAATGATCGAAGAGTGCATTTGCGAAACCCTTGACTCTGAAAGGTCAAGGGTAGCCCCGATCTCTTTCATTGTCATTTCCTCATAATAGTATAGAACGATTATGAGCCTCTCAGCCCGAGTCAGGCCTTTCGTGAGGAGGCTCTTGAGGTCGTTCTTTTGAGCTTCGGTAAGGGGGTCGTCACATCTGTTATCCTTTAGGACGTCGATCTCCCTACGTTCTTTGTCACCGTCATCTTCGCCGTACTTGGCAGTAAGAGATACTTGTGTTACGGCGTGTGCATCTTTTCTGACTCGCTCGAATTCATTCATAGGAAGATTTAATTCTTTGGCAGTTTCAACTTCTGTAGGTTTTCGGCCTAATGAAGCTTCTAATGATTGTGTTGCTTTTGAGAGTTGGTGTGCTCTGGCTCGGACGAGCCTTGGGACCCAGTCCATGCTGCGCAGTTCGTCAAGGATAGAGCCGCGTACTCTAGGTGAGCAATAAGTTTCAAATTTAACACCACGTTCAGGGTCGAAGGCTTCGATGGCGTCCATCAGGCCAAAGATGCCGGCGCTGATAAGGTCGTCAACTTCGACCTTGTCAGGGAGTTTGCTGTGTACACGCTCTGCGACGTATTTGACGAGAGGGCGGTAATGTTCCATTAGGCCGTTACGGCTTTGCTCGTCGTGTGTTTTGAAGAACTGTGCCCAGAGTTGTTCAATTTCAGTTTTTTGCGCAGTTTTCATCGGATCCCTCCGGAAGGTCGTATTTTTCGAAAATGCTTTTCAAAATCCAGGTCCTATAACGTCCGGGCTTTTAAATTGCTGCTAATAATTCAATCCATTAATTACTCTTATAAATGTTTATCGGGTTTTGAGAAGATAACTTTAGAAGTATCGTAAAATTAGCCGGGAAAAAGTTCTCCGGCTGATATAAAAGCCTGGTCAGGGCAAGACTGAAGAGTTTTCAGTAATTCACTTGCGCTATGCTGATTCATAGCGTTTTCCAGGTTCAAATTAACCTGGTAATTGATGTATTCGTCGATGTCTCTGTCCATTAGCTTTGCGGCGGATTCATCAATTACGGGTTTGACTCGAAAAGTGCCGCGGAGGCCGAACTTGATATTGTCAGTGTCACAATATAAGAGCCTGTTTCTCAGGACGTGTTCGTCAACGGCATTTTCAAGTACCTTGGAAAACTCAGCGGCAGGGAGATCGACAGGGCAGAAGCCTTCTTTGCCCGCGTTCTTAATATTGTTTATGATAATGTCGTTTCTCTGTTGGGTGAAAGCAATAACTTGTTCGAGGAGCTCTACGATGTTAGCGGAACAATCACTGTCGTTTCGATTTGATGTGAATCTGTATTGCAAGTTAAGGTTTTCGTCCATGATCACCTGTTCTCTTTCGTTTGGAAAGTTTTAGAATCCGTTCATAATTTATGATGCATCCGCAAGTCTTACTGAGTTTCGCTCAGTAGAGAGAATTTCCTTGATTTCTGTAAGGGTCATTTTCTTTTTTAGCTCGTCGATTTTCCGGAGAGTCTCGAAAACAGATTCGTCATAAAGACGATGGCCGCCTTGTGTCCATTTCGATTCTCTGATCAGACCCATGATGGTGTAATTGTGAATAGTTTGTCTTGAGAAGGGCGTATATCGAACCAAGTCTCCGATTCGAAATAATCTTTCCGGCATTTTAAACTTTTTGTCCGCCAAGCTATATCCTCTTTATGGAGTAAATATCGAAGCTAAGTGACTTTTACTATTTATAAAATGTAAAAGTTATTGTGTATGAAGTCAAATGTTTTTTGAGATTTTTTTTGTTTTTGTTTAAATTTATGATTTTCCCGTGATCATAATGGTACTTTGCAGAAGTTGCTGTAAGGAAAAGACTTAGCATTAACCACTATAGAGACATATCTAATAATATAGAAATGACGTAAGGAATGGCTTTATTATAAATACAGGCATTATTATCAGACGAAAAGGGTTTTTGTTTATGGTGTTGAGCAAGGCGGAGGGAGATTTGCATTTTTGGGGGTGTATCCATATAATAGCTTCGTAACTTAAGGAGTGTTGTATGCGGTTTACGAAAATGCACGGGCTGGGTAATGATTATGTGTATGTTAATTGCTTCGAAGAAGTAGTTGATAATCCAGTTGAGGTTGCGCGCGAGATTAGTGATCGCCATTTTGGGATCGGTTCGGATGGTCTAATTCTGATTTGTCCAAGCGAAATTGCTGATGTCAAGATGCGGATGTTCAATGCCGACGGTTCCGAGGCGCAGATGTGCGGCAATGGGATACGCTGTCTGGCTAAATATACATATGAGCATAAACTGGTTAAGCCGGGCGGGGCGTTTGAAGTTTCGGGACAGGAGCCGTTCCCATCTTCGTTGAAAGTCGAGACGGGTAATGGGATACTTACGCTTGGCTTGTTGCCTGATGTGAATGATGTTGTACAGCAGGTGTGCGTGAATATGGGTGATCCTAAGCTTGAGCCTGCATCGCTGCCGGTGAGTATCGATACTGATAAGGTCATCAACTACCCGCTTGAAGTGGGCGGTGAGAAATTATTAATGACATGCGTGTCGATGGGTAATCCGCATGCGGTGATATTCTGCAATGAGCTTGATCATATTGAACTCGAAAAAATCGGGCCAGTGATCGAAAATCATGAGCTATTTCCCGAGCGAGTGAATGTTCATTTCGTTCAGGTGGAGCGGGGCGATTATCTTGTCATGAAGACATGGGAGCGAGGTAGCGGGATAACGCTGGCCTGTGGGACTGGGGCGTGCTCTGTTTGTGTGGCTGGCAGTTTGACAGGGCAGAGCGACAGGGTATGTACAATCAGATTGCCGGGTGGTGAGTTGCATTTGAACTGGAGTGAGAAGGATAACTGTGTTTATATGGCAGGGCCTGCAATTGAGGTTTTTAGCGGAGAATACGAGTAAGGCAGAATACTTGAGACCGAAGACATGTGGGGATGATAATGGTGGGGTGAATTTTGGGCAGATATGAAAAATATTAAAAAAAAGTTAAAATTTTTTAATTTTTTTTGTTGTATTCGTTGACAATGGCGGTTTTTAGGCGTATATTCTAAGTTTTTCGGCCGTAGCGAGCACAGGAGAGTACATCTGTGCGTGAACGAGTTGGGCTGTGACACATCTTTTTGATGGTCAGGGCGGTTGAAAATGGATTTTTAAGGATTTCAGGCGAGTTGCCTGGAAGGGTCCTAACGATCGGCCCGAATCTTTAAGGTTAGGCGCAAAGGGCAGATAGCCGCGATAGGCGGGTCACTGTCAGCCAACGAATGCCTATCCTGCGACATAAACGATTTCGTAAGGGATTACGAGAGATAAGCACACCTGGCGTGTCCTTGTGGTAGCTTTATCGTTATAAATAGTTAATTGAAATAGATTTGTATAAATAGAAGGTTTAGTTAAAAGAGACGACAATGGCGACTGCAGAGTCAGAAAAAATCAGGATTCGTATGGAAGCTTATGACCACCGGTCATTAGACGCATCCGCTAAGGAAATCGTAGATGCGGCTCGTAGAACGAACGCCAAGGTAAGTGGCCCGGTGCCGCTGCCTACGAGAATTGAAAGATATACAGTTCTTCGCAGCCCGCATATTGATAAGAAGTCACGTGAGCAGTTCGAGCTTCGTTCACATAAACGGCTGATAGATATTCACGAACCAAATGCCCGCACGGTAGAGGTGTTAAATCGCCTGGTAGTACCTGCGGGTGTTTTTGTAAAGATCAAGGCGTAAGTAGTTATGATGATATTAGGCAAAAAAATCGGAATGACGCAGGTGTTTGATGAGGCGGGTAAGCTTTTACCTGTAACAGTAATTCAGGCAGGGCCTTGTGATGTGCTTCAGGTCAAGACCGCTGAGACTGACGGCTATAGTGCCGTTCAGATGGGCTATGACGATGTAAAGCCTTCTCAAGCAACTAAGCCGGAACTTGGCCATGCAGTAAAATGCGGTGTAAAGCCTAAGAAATTCGTCAAAGAGATGCGATTGGAAGAAGATACAGAAGAATATGAGTCAGGAACGCAGATCACAGTATCGGCGTTTAATGACGTCAATCTTGTTGATGTGATTGGTACCAGCAAGGGTAAAGGTTATGCCGGTGTAATGAAGCTTCACGGTTTCGGCGGTTTTCCGGCATCACACGGCACCGAGCGTAAGCACAGGGCAGCTGGTTCAATTTCGAGTTTTGCCTCAGATGCCGGTCACGGCGGAAACCTTAAAAAGGGTAAACGCATGTCCGGCCGTATGGGAACTAACAGGGTGACCAGTAAGAGCCATCAGTTAGTATCGATCGACGAAGAGAAAAACCTAATGGTTATTAAAGGTTCGGTGCCGGGTCCGAACGGCGGCTATGTGATCGTTAAGACCGGCTTGAAGAACGGATAGTTATAGAAAGCAACGAGCATGATTAAGTTAGCAGTACATAATATGGATGGTAAACAAGTCGAGAGCATG
>JANQHJ010000050.1 GCA_028282745.1 Sedimentisphaerales bacterium
AAATCCCCTGCGTATCTGCTACCGCTTTTATCGGTAAGCGGGATATCATAGTCATCCGCATCGTGGCTGTCACTGCCCCAGTCTTCGAAAAGTTGCGAAGCAATGTTCCATACCTGAGCAGCTGAGTTTCTGATGACTGCATAAATGGTCTGATTGGATTCGTAATCGATTTGAATTTCGTTTGCCATAATTTTGCCTCTATTTGTAGTACCAGGTTAACCATCGTGTATATGTGTTTCCGGGATCGGGCATCGCCGATTCGCCGACCTGCCAAGTCAGCTTAACACCGTCTTTGTCATATGGTGCCCGCCATAACGGAAAGAATCTACTGGCTGAACAGGTATAGTTGGTACTGTGCTTTTCTACCATGCACTCGTCGCCTGGCTGATCGAAAATACCTTCCTGGAAATACCACGATGAATGATAAAAGTCCTCTGCCCCGCTGCTTCGGTAATCAGCCGTCCCGCTACCGCCGTAATAAATTCGGTAGTCACCTTCGAGATATTTGAAGTTATGACCTGCACCACCTCCGATGCCATTGTTCCAGAACTGGAACAGCCCGGCCATTATCGTAGGCTCATTCGTATCGAGCAGTGAGACCTCCGTGTACTTTGTTTTCCAGCCATCCTGACCATAGCCGTAAGTGTGCAGCAGCATTCCATCGGTTATGCCGATAGTTTTAAGACGGTTTCGTGTAATCGGCATCCGCTCAAGCATCATCCAGACTAGACGGTTGCTTGCGGTATCGTTTTTAATGTCAATCCTTATCGATGAATAGTACGGCATGAGTAATCGAAGGTATCCGCTAAAGCCGGAATAGCCGCTGCCTTCGCCGGATTCCTGGCTGTTGGTCACACCGGTGAAATCGCCGCGATGATTGGCCGGATAATCAAAACCACATGCAAATAACTCACCGGTCAGGCCCTCGATCTGTGGAGTACTCGCGCCGTCAAAGTAGATACGCATCGGGGTTAGACGCAATTTATCGAAGAAGTCACAGGCCATCCAGAGATTCGTAACGATACATGGGCCGTCGCTAATATTGAATATTGTTTCCCACTGCCCAGCCGCAACGGTATTACGCTGGGTCTGATCACACTTCAATCGGCCCGGACCGGGAAAAGGCTTCAATAGAAAATGTAAAGTTCGTGCAAGCATAATGTTTCCTCTTAAATTCTTAACCGGCTGATGGGATTGTAAAGCTGTGTCCGCCGCGACAGTCGGTTATCGAAGTTATATCACCCGCTGCTGTCGTAACTATCGCCAGTCTAACGTGCGGCGTGGTGGGCATCTCTGGAAAGGATGTGTACTCGTTAATCACAAGAGTTCCGCTTGAATCCAGATATATATAGATAGCAGCCTTGTCGTCGGCAAGCGTATTACCATACGAACCTACATACTCGACTAGCGTAGTACCTGTCCAGAATGCTCCTGCTTTGACGCCGACATTCAAGCCGCCTTCGTCATAGACGCGAAGCTCGTTTGCTTTTTTAAGAGCAAGCAGCAGCCGGTATAGAAGTTTGCGGAACTGTAAGTAATAAGGCGCGACACCTGTCGGAATATACTCGACGCCTGTCTCAGTATCCGCTTCGAGATTCAGCAGGTCATTGTCTGATGGATAAACTTCTGCCATGATATTCTCCTGTAATGGCTCAGCTGACGCCGAGCAGTAATTCATTGGTATGTTTGTTAAACGATATGACGGTCAGTCGCTCAGCTGGTCTTGGTGATGGTATTACTGTTATAGGTTCGGTTTCTGTAACGCTGAACTGCTCGCCTTCTTTGTCGTAAACGACGATAGCGAATTTATAAATTCCTTTGGCGAGCTGATTAGTCATCCATTCTATAGAATCGGCATCAAGTCCGAACTGGCCCCGCCCAAAATTTCCCCTGCCGAAACCGACAGCCGCTGCCGAGTCATATCCAAAATCACTTCTCCCGAACCGGCTGTTGCCAAAACCGCATTTATCGTATCGGCTTGGCCAGACATTAATAGCTTCGGCGTTTAGTGAGTTATCGTAATCGATTTGCCCGGTTGCGCTGTCGCTGTATATTTTTATTGTCGAATCAAATGGCAGGTTTTGACTTCGTAAAAGCCTGAGCTTCACTCTGCCGTTAGTGATAACGGGTTCGACCTCATCACTAAAATCAATATGTGCATCCTTAGGCTCTACAGCGAATATTTCGATACTGACCGCTGTTGCGAATGAACTTGGCAGCGGCACGATCAACTGTCTCTGTTGGCTATTTACTGTAACACCTGCGTATTTACCATTAACATATGCTTGGTGAAGTTTTTCATTATGACTCGACTGCCATCGCACCAAGGCAGTTCGGGGCGAATCGAAATTTCCGCCAATGGGAAGTTTAAGAGCTTTGACCTTTTCTATGCCATTAGCTATAAGCATTTTCAATCCACCAATAACTGTATATAAACAATTTCGTAGTCAGCCATCACACTCGCGCCGCTTATTCTGCGATTTGATGTTTTAAAAGCATCGATGCGAACGTTATCAAAGTGTCTCCTGTCATTGGTAACAAGCGTATAAGCGTAGCCATCCATATGATCGGCTATGTTACCAATGCGCTCATCAAGCTTGGCATAACTTTTCGCTCGCAGTGTGCCTGTCTGTTTTATGACCCTGCCTCGCTGGCCAAGGTCGATAGCCATCATGCCGTCGAGCCCTGCTATAGAGCGGTCGATAGAGTCACGATCTATTGAGCCGAGCTCGAAAACAAGCGAGCGTTCATCAAATAATTTGTGGCCGTTCAGTGTTGTTGCCATCTTTATACTCCCGTCAATCCCTGATAAGTTTCACGCTTCCGCCGCTGCTTGTCGCGTCTGCGATTCCGTCTTCGCCTGTATCGATGCTGACCCTTGCTCTGGCCCTGGCCTTAGCGAAACATTCTTTGTAGTAGTAACTTTTCTTCCAGAAATTCTCATTGTCATCTTTACTTGCCAGCATCGCGTAAACTGCCATTAGAACAGCAAAGACTGAAGCCTGCTTAAGTACGTCCTTATCGACGATGTCGTCTGCATCGATCTCGCTGGCTGGGTAGCCGGGCTTTATCGAAAAGTATTCCGTAAGAGCAAATCCAGCCTCTGCTGCCTGCGGTTCGTAGGTACTAACACGATAGGTGATATCAGTTGCACTTGGTGGAGCTATCGCATCGCTGCTTTCATCGCTTCGAAGAATCGAAACTGTCAGTTGTGTTGCCAAATCGACCGAGACTATCTCGAAACAGCCGTCAACAGTACCGTCGTCGCTTGATAGATAGATAACACCGCCGGGCGATACCTTAGCCAAATTAAAGTCAGCGTTGTTCGCAGTTAAAGTCGTGCCCGACAAAGATGCACCGAGTCCTTCTATCAAAACCTGCCAGGGCAAATGTAGCTCGCCGAACAGAGTTGGTTCATATTTTAGGATGTCAACATCATTTGAAAACTTGACCATTTTAGTGTTCCTTTTTGTTACAGCTGTCCCGGCGCCCGCAAGGGATCAACGGACGCCGGTTGAGCTGCGGAGGAGGTGTTAGAAAAGAGTTAATTTTTAACTTGTCGCAAGATCTCGTATCAGGCCGTGAGCCGCTTCATTCTTCAATTCGAGAGTGTACTCGCCGATCAGTTCACCGCTCTCATAATCGCCGGTACTGGCCAACGGTTTGAAGTGGAAACTTCTACCCGATAACGGAAGTACATTGATGCGCGAGGAATCGAGGAATAACGCCGCATCCTGCGGGATCCATCTGTTGGTTACGATACGACAGACACCGAAGTCACTTTCGTAGATGCTGATCATATTTGTAAATTTTGTATCGTTAGCTGTGTAGCTTCTGCTGTCTGCGGTGAACGTGTTTATCTTTCGCTTCTGGAAACCATTGACCACGATAAGATCGACGTTACCGTTGCTGTTTTCCCATATCTGCCGCAGCATCTGGTTAATAGCTGCTTCGTCAAGGTCACCACCAGTTGGGAATCCACTGTCACCGCTATGCCAGACGTTGCTGGAAAGATGCTGAATAATACCCTTCATCGAACGTCTAACAGAGCCGCTGCCCTGCTGGTCGCTTTCTGGCTGACCGCCGTTAATGACAGTGTTCTCAAGATCGCGTATCAGCTCACGAAGTCTTTGCTGCTTCTGATAATCCATCTCGTCCGCCAAACCAAGCTGGCTTGCTGCGATGTCTGTACCGGAAACTTCAACAGCGTTAGTAAATATCTGAGTATAGTTGCCAGTCCGGATTCTGTTGGTAAACCTTGTATTTGGTTTTGAGGCTCCTTCGAGAGCTGCATTGCCAAGAATGTTTATCACCTGGCCATCGACAAGGTTTTCATTGGTTGTTCCGGCATAGCCGCGTTCGACCGTTAGTGTATCACCGCCAACACCTAACACCAGAATCAGCTCTTCGCTTCCCACTATTTGGATCTGGTCACCAATCCTGAACCTGCTTCCGTTGGCAGCTTCGAAGCTGGTATCATTCAACGGATCTGCGATCGACGAATCGGCGATACTGTCGCGATTAGGCAGCAGTTCGTCTTCGAACCATTCATGATGGGTGCTAGTAGCCGCTCGAAGCGGATCGCCGAGGATATCCAGCAGAGGCGTTTCGTGAGGTGAAATTATCCCGATTAGATCGGATACGTCCTCAGCTAGCTCCGGAAGTGTCGCCCCGGCTGAATATGTTGCTTTACCTGTAAAAGACATAGTATTATTCTCCAATAATTGTTTTGTGTTTGTTTTCGTAACTACCTGAAGTTACGCCGTAATCTCAGGTACTGATGTAAGTCCTCCCTGCTGCCACTGTTGGCCGCTTTTGATGCCGCCTTCTTCAGAGTCGTGCTGTTTGTCTCATTTCGCTGCTTTGCGGGCGTTGTTCGAGGCGCTGCTGCACCAAAATCTCTTACCTGCGAAGAAGCGAACAGATGTGATTTTTCATTTTTGACCTGTTCGATAATATCATCCAGTTCCATATCGTTATGCTCATCCAATCGAGCCTTGGCAACCAGTAAAGCGGTCTCGATATCACTTGCTCCCGCTACTGCGAGTTTACGTGTAAGTGATCGCTCATTTTGTAACTCATTAAGCTGTTCGCTAAGACTTTTAGTTTGCGAATTGGCCTGTTCGAGTTGCTCGCTTAGCTGCTGGACCTTTTGCTCTGCGTTTTGTGCGCGTTTGCGATAGCGGATGGATTCGGTGACCGGCACCATTCGGGGATTCTCATTTTCATCAATAGCCTGGACTTTGTCTTCTGACAGTTCGTTCGCTCCTGCGTTTGGTTGTTCCATGATAACTTTCCTTTCATTTATGCTTCGTATCCCAGTTCTTTGAGCAGCTGCTCTTGGGGTACGCCTAATTCTTTTTTCATTTGAGCCTGTTCGAGTTTCTCGGTCAGGTTCTCCGGCAGCGGGCTCGGGAAGATCACTTCAAGCTTACGCTCCTGTTCGGTTGTCTTATAGATGCCCACGGTATCAAGTATTGAGAGCGCCATTTCGGCTATCCGTTCGATACCATGGCTGTATGTATATTGTTTTCGCTCGGTCTTGCTGAGCATTCCCATCAGCGTCAGCTTTAGCGCAACCGCGCTTGTGAGATTGCCGATTTTGTTCTTCAGTACACCGGCTACGACGGGAGTTATCGAGCTTGTCTTGTCCATCGCCTCTCGGATCTCAGCAATATGATTATCTTCGCTTGGTGAGGCTGCGTCACCGCCGAACTCTTCGATAGTCGCTTCCGGATTATCCGTGCACCACATTCTGCCCGGCGAGACAGGCCTGTTCTCGAATCCCTCAATACCCTTACCAAGGTACATCTTGAACGACTGGAAAGTTATCCTGTTAGCCCGGTCACTAAGACGAGTATTAAGCTCATCCTGCAAAGGTATCAAAGGCTCGACGTCGCTGAGTCCTTCGTAATAGTATGGCTGGGCAATATTTTGAATATGCACTACCGGCAAAAAACCCCAGGGCATCGGCCCTTCGGCGACGAGTTGTTTGTCTTCATACCGCTGCCAGGCGGTTACCGATGTTATCTCGGTGACATCGACCGAGTCGCGATTAGCTGAGCTTGTTCTGTTCGGCGATACCAAACGCGACAAGAAAGTGCTCTTATTACTAATACTGTTTTTGCTCTGCCGAAAGTGCTGAATGAAATAATTGATTTTGCGATAATCGTTTTCATCCAGAACAGGCAGTGCCCTCGGCGCTTCTATAAGCTCTAAGCCGATCGAACGTGCTGCATTGAGCACGTCATCGAAGCGGGTGTGTGAAACGGGGCTATTGAGATGGGCGAGGAGTTTTTGGTCAGGCCTGACAAAACAATCGACAAAGCCGTAAACGCTTCCGAGCACTGCCATATCCTGGAGAAATCCAATGCCGCCGTTAGCCAACAAAACGGTCTTTATGATCGCTTCTATTTCTGCGCGTTTTTGGCTATCGGGCGACTTCGAAGAAAAGTTTATCATCTTACCGAACAAAAAATCGACCGCAGCATTTATTCGCCAGCCTATATCGTTCTCTATAACAACCTCTTTACGCTGCAAGTCTCTGATCGGCTCACCGGCGAACACCCCTGCATTTGCTGATCGTTTCAAACCGGTTATCCGAGCGGGCAGCCCAAACTCCTGAGCCTGGACATAACACCTGCCGGTCTCATTGGCTTTACGCCCCGCCGCACTTAGGGCGATGGTCTCGACGCTGCGATTGGTGTAGTAATCCCATAGCTTGCCGAAGTGGCGCTGAATCTCTGTTGAGCGTTCTTCGATGAGCCACTCAATGAAATCAGCTTGAAGGTTTTCGTCATTAAATATTTCAAGTTCAAATGCCATACTCGTTCCTCAGTATTGGTTAATTGGTTGACTGGTTACTTGGCGAGGTAGCCTTTGTAATTCAATATTCGATATTCTTTTTTTACGTCCCTCTACTATTGGGCGAACCTGCGCATTTGGTCGATAATTCGAGCATTTTTTACATTGGCGAAACACGTAAGTGCTTATGGAGAAATGACTAAAATTTTTTTAAAAAAATGGGTTTTTGCCTCTTTCCCCCCCTGCGCATTTGATCGACCAAATGCGCAGATTTTACCTATCTTAACACAAAAAAGTGAGTAATTTTGAAGTGCTGAAATGATACTTCAAAGAATGGACATCAAGAAAATTTCTTGGGATGAAGTTGAAAATACAAACCATGAGGCACGAACTACGGCTTTAGGAATGTTTTTGGAGCAATTCGATGATCTCGGCTTTGGTCGGCAGTGCCTCTGCCGAGCCGAATTTACTGCATGCCAGAGCACCCGCCGCAGAGGCGAACTCGATAGCGCCATGAATGTCATCTTTGACAGCACAATAAGCTGCCAGTGCACCAGCGAAAGCGTCACCGCAGCCGGTCTGATCCACAAGCTCGATCTCGAAAGCAGGTATGTGATCCGTACAGTCACGGTCAACCATTACGCACCCCCTGCTGCCCATCGTTATGATGGCTTTGCCGACGCCTCGCGCCACTAGGTCCGAGCCTATCATCTTAGCGGTGCGAATGCTTGCGGTCGATTGATCGGTAATGTCTGCCGCTTCGTAAAGGTTAGGGATTATCAGATCGACACCGAAATATTCCATAGGCAGATCGTCACTGGCACTTGCCTCTATAGGCCGGGCTGGGTTGAGAATTGTTTTTGTCCCGCCTATCTTTGCGAGATTGATAGCTTCGACAATGGCCTCGGTCGGCAGATGGCCGTGGATAAGGCACACGTCTGCTTCACTGATCACCTGTTCAGCATTTCTTATCTCGCTCGCCAGCAAAGCGGTGTTCGCGCCCTCGTAAATAATGCTCGTATTGTCACCGTCCGAATCAACTAATGTCACCGCAATGCCGGTATGCTTTGACTCAGCTGTGTAGATATAACCGGTATCGACCTGGTATTGAAGCAGATTATACTTAGCAGTGTCGGAGACATAGCCACCGCCGGTCTTAGAGATTAGTTGAACCTTGCATCCGCAGTTCGCCGCCTGGATCGCCTGTCGAGGACCCGGGCCTGTAACAGCATAAGCCAAGCCGGAACCTGAAACTGACTCACCTGGTACGGGGACAGCATTGCATTTCAGTGCAATGTCAAGGTATGTGCTGCCAACAACAACTACTTTTGCCGATCGGCCGTTCATATGCGATCCTCAAATCCATTTTCCCAAGGCACTTGTTAAATAAAGTATAAACTCTTTCTCAGAGATTGCCAATATTTTTCTCGACCAGCCAACGCCTGATAACGTTGACTATATATTCGATCTGGTCGCTATTAAGTTTGATTCCTTTTGGCATTTTATGCCATTTTGCAAGACAGCCTCGACAGCAAGTCGCCGTCGCATGTTGAGCTATGAAAACGGGATGCCCCTTCATCGGCGTCTGCTTGCCGTCATTTTGGGGATTCGCAGACGCCAATCGCTGTTTTATGAAGCCCCTGCCATGATCACAAATAACCTCTATACCCTTCTCATCGAGGTAGCCTTGCTCTTTATTGCCTAACCTGAACCGGCTGCGAAATCTGCTCTTAGCTAGAGCTTCGAATAGATCATCAATATCAATCATGGAACAATTATTATATCCCAAATGAGGGAATTAAGCACCAAATTCAGAGCGAATTAACTAATATATTCCCCAGACGGTAAAACACCCTGAAAATTAGAAATCTCAGAGCTGTTTGGGAAGAATCTCAATTTTTTTTAAAAAAATGCGAATATAAAGTTTTCTAAACACTTAACTTGTAACTTTTTTTATTTCTACATCAACTTTTCCCTTGACATATTTTTGATTTTTGAATAACATATTTATAGTATTTGACGCCATACAAACACTGGGCAGGACGGGCGGTAGCCCAATTGCTCATAAAAACTTACCCGGAGCCGGGCCTGATTAGGCTTACCTAAGCATCGCCGTTATGCGCCCAGGCTGTTAACGAAACCAGAGAATCAAGGTTCATCTTGTGCGTAGGGGCTAAACAAAATGAAAACTGAATTCAAATTAATTGACAAAGACACCAAACAAAAAACGACTGATACCCGCAATACAATGGAAGCCATTCGCCACAGAGCGCAGTTCCTAAGTGAGCCTGACCGAACGCTCATCTCGATGTACATCGACAACACTAACAGCTATCGGCAGATAGCCAAGCTTGCGGGTGTCAATGAAGTGACAGTCGCAAGACGTATAAAGAAAATATTGAAACGGCTGAGCAATAACTCATATGACATTATATCTCTTAACTGTGAAAGGTTAAGCAAACTGGAACAGCAGCTCGCACGTGAGTATTTTATAAAAGGGATACCGCTGCGGCTCATCGCTAAAAAGCATAAGCTAAGTTACTACAAAACACGTCAGATAATTTCGTTCATCAAGCGAATGACGAATAATAAAAAATATCACACTACGGTAAGAAGTTATTGAGGTAATCATGCCAACACACGTTATAAAAAAGTCATTCGACAGATATGCCAAGCTAAGCGATAAGTGCATTGGTACTATGCGGATATTCGGTTTGACCAGGGATCGTTTAGATAGAATTAAATTCACCTGTGACTGTCAGATCAATATCGAAGCCGGCGACATCATTTACATAACAGGCCCAAGTGGTACCGGCAAGAGTGTTATACTTAACGAGCTGCAAAATCAGATCTATAGCGACGACAGAATAAACCTTTCCGACATCAAGCTACCAAAGACAAAAGCGGTTGTCGATTGCTTTAGCGGCTCGGTACTCAACAGTCTTAAGTTCTTTAGTACAGCGGGATTAGCGGATTGCCCTTCTATGCTCAACACGCCCGCCAAACTTAGTGAAGGTCAGCAATGGCGATTTCGATTAGCGATGGCTCTGGCCGAAAAAAAACAGTTCATCTTTGCTGATGAATTCTGCTCATTACTTGATCGCATCACAGCTTCGACCGTTGCCATTAATATAAGAAAATACGCTGACCGACACAAAATAACTTTCATCTTGGCATCGGCTCATCAGGATATTCTCTTGGATCTGTCGCCGGATATTATTATAACGCGCGACTTCTTGAACAATACAAACGTTAATTACAAGCTCACTTCAAGACAAGGACACTGAAAATGTTAACAGAAACAATTACCGACAAACTAAAAATCCAAACAGGTTCACTCTCCGACTATAAAAAGCTAAGCAAATATCATTATCGTGACAGCAGGCTCGGCCCATTTGAAAAGATATTCATAGTCAAGCTCAACGGACACATTGCAGGCGTAATCGTTTATTCTATGGCTGTTCCGTATGTCGCGCTTCGCAACGTCGCTACTAATAACTATTTCGCAGGTCTTAGCAGACGTGTTCTCATATCGCTGGTCAATAAGAACGTTCGTACTATCAGCAGGGTCATCGTCGAGCCGAGATTCAGAGGACTAGGATTGGCAACTCGATTAGTAAAACAAACGATGCCCTTAATGAATGTGCCAGTCGTCGAAGCGTTGGCAGTGATGGGCCATATCAATCCGTTCTTTGAAAAAGCTGGGATGACTGCTTATACCGCCCCACTAAGTGCAGGCTGTATCAGAATGAAAGAAGCGTTTAGTCTGGTAGGTATCGAGGATGAAATGCTCATCGACACGGATATCGTTCAAGAGCGAATTAAGAGACTGAGCAGTGGTGGTAAGCTCTTTATTGAAAGGGAATTACAAGAATTCTTACAAAACTACGGTAAACGTAAAAACATGGCGCCTGGTTTCAAGAGAATACAATATGTATTGAGCAAACTGACCGCCCGGCCGGTCTATTACATCTGGTTCAATAAATCGCTTATTGAACACGAAAGTACTAATACACAAAACCACAAACAAAAATAATTATTAATAATAGTGCCTTAGTGTCTTGGTGACTTAGTGCTCATAATAAAGGAAAAAATTTTATGAATAACTCAATCATGTCAATTGCAATTAAGAATCTCAAACCGCATCTGGAGAATCCGAATCGAATGAGCAAGACCAACTTTAACAAACTGGTCAGACACATCGAGCTCTCCGGCAGATACGAACCAATAGTAGTAAGACCGAAGACCGTCTGTCATTGCGAGAAGCGTAGGGCCGAAGCAATCTCAACCTCTGGAAAGCATAAGATTGCCACGTCGGTGACTGCGTCACCTCCTCGCAATGAAAATCAAGTATCGACCTACGAAATTCTTAATGGCCATCACAGGGTCAAGGCTTTGACCAAGCTCGGCTATAAGCAGTGCGATTGTGTAGTTTGGGATGTCGATGACGATCAGGCTCGGCTGCTGCTGGCAACGCTTAACCGATTAAGCGGTAATGATATACTCGATAAAAAACTCGCTCTGTTAAACAAGCTAAAAGCAAAGCGAAAGCTCGATGATTTATCCAAACTGCTGCCCGACACCAAAACACAGATAAAGAAACTGCTCGAACTTCGCAAGGCCCGATTGACAGCTCAGTCCACTAAGCAAAAAGAGATAGCTATTCCAAATGCTGTCGTGTTCTTTTTGAATGACGAGCAAAAGCAAACTCTCGATAAAGCTATTGAGTATAGAGTATCGAGCCTCAAGGATCGAGCATTGAATAAGGCTCAACGCAGGGCTCAGGCTATAACAGATATCGCTAACCATTTCTTGAAGAGACTTGAAAATGAAGAAGAATAAGATACATACAGCTTGACCTCTCGACAATTAAAGCTAATTAATAAATACGAAGCAACGATGTCAATATTGGTATATATTACCTTCGCCGAGCGCGGCATTGATGAGCCCTATCGTATGTTCACCTCACGGGCTGAGTACAGGCTCTCTTTAAGGTCCGATAACGCCGACAGAAGATTAACCGATTTAGGTAAATCGGTCGGACTCGTAGATAATGAAAGATGGCATAAATACCGGCAAAAAGTCGCATCTATTGACCAGCTAAAGACTTACTGCAAAGATACCAATTTAGCCGGCTCGAACATGTGGGATCTGCTGCGAAAACCAAACTCAGAATTAGCTGAAAAACTGTCCGATAATGAATATGTAAAAAACGCCGATTTCGACAAATCCGTCGTAAATGCAGTGGTGATCGACGCTAAATATGAAGGCTACTTAAAAAAACAGGAAAAGCTCGTCGCCCATTTCAGGAACATGGAAAAGGTTAAGATCCCAGCCGACATCGACTACGCTGCTGTTGATCATTTACGAGCCGAGGCCCGTGAAAAATTGACGCTGTTCAAGCCGGACACATTCGCCCAGGCCAGCCGCATCAGCGGCATCACCCCCGCCGACATAACGATTCTCCGCATCCACCTAAAAAAAACATCAGG
>JANQHJ010000098.1 GCA_028282745.1 Sedimentisphaerales bacterium
ATGCCTGATATATCAGTATTTTTTCCCACTTTTTCGAATCTTCTTAAGCCATGCTTTTCAGAGAATATTTTGTATTATTAGTTATTTAGATTACAAACAAAAGGCTTTCCTACTTTTGGTATTTATCTTGAAGTAACCATGGCCGGAACTAACCTCGATGGGGGATTCGGTATGATCCTACACAAGGCAAAGCTAAAGAAATAGTGTTTGTGAATCAAGGTCTTGTCCTTAGCTCTAAGCCGCTTCAAATTACATTACTCGTTTTTTCAAGGACAGTTAATAATGATTCAATGTCATTTAGTTAAGCGGATAGAGCCGAAATCGAGGGACATGTACCCGTTACGTCCCTCGATTTCTGCGGGTGGGTTGCCGCAACTAGTACCTTAAAATTTTGTTCCTGTAACAAAAAGCAAGAAAATCAAGCTGCCAATTTCATCAGTCTATCCGTTAAGCAGCCAAAATAGCATTTAATACAGTAGTCAATTGAATGCCTTTTTCAGTCAGCATATATCTGTTTTGCCTGGACCGTGATCGGCATCGTGAGGAGTCTGCAGTTTGTTGCGAGAGATTGATGAGCTGCATGGTTTTTTCAATGAAAATTTAAACCAAAATGGAAAGGGAGACTATGAAACCACATCTTTACAAATTAAAAAACGCCGGCATTCAGTTTGGTGTCGTCGTTCTTGTTAGTGTAATGGCGCTGATGTTGGCATCATCCACCCAGGCAGCCAAAATGAAGAAATTCAATCATGTCCGGTTTAGTATCGAGAATCCAAAAGGAAGCTGGAATTATGACTGCTACGAGCTACTGGCCAACGAAGCCGGGAAATTGAGCAATGGTACGCTGAATGTGGAAATCTATCCTTCCTCTCAACTCTACAAAATCCCTGAAGTTCCGACTATGTTGGAGAGGGGAACCCTGGAAATTGGACAGATGAATGCTGCCTACTTACTGGGAAAAAAGAAAAAACAATGGGGGCGGTTAGCACCGACCTATCTTGATGATATTGACCACGCCGGGCGCTATTATTATATGTCCGAGGCCGGGGAGGCGATTATTGAAAATGATATGATCGATCTGGGGATGGTGAATATAGGATTGATTTTTCTCTCCAGCGACTGGTCCATAATGAGCAACAAGCCCATTAAAACAGTAGCCGATTTGAAGGGGATTAAAATGCGGATGCCCGGACCTTTTTTTAATGAACTGGTGAAAGCACACGGAATGGTACCGGTCACCATCGCCATCAGCGAAACCCACATGGCTCTGAGTCGGGGCACAGTGGATGCGGTTTTCACAACACCAAGCGCCATGGTTCAGTTCAAGTTTTATGAAGTGACAAAGTATTACAACCAGCTGAAAGGTTTCCTAATTGGATTTACCGCAGTTAGTGTGAGCAAAAAATTCTGGGACAAACTGCACCCGATACAAAAAAGGGCCTTATTGACGGCAGGCTACAAGGCCTCGCTGTATAGCTACAAAAGAGGTACTGAAGACGAGCGGAATGACATCAGAATAATTTTTTCTCACAATAAGGTTGATCACACCTTCAGTGCCGAAGAAAACGACAAGTTCATGAATAAAATACGTCCTCTGGTTAAACCGGAAATGCTCGACAAATTCGGTGGGCCTGATCTGGCGCCGCTTGTCCTGCGGTCTGTCGAAGCGACGCGAAATATGACGGAAACCTTCGAAGAGGCCTCTAAAATCGGGTATGAGAAGAGGCTGAAACGCTGGGGGCTGGATTAAGAGCAAAGAGTCCCGTCGATCTTGTAGCTGACAGATGAGGACCCTTCGTGGGACCTGTACCAGCCGAGGCCGAATTGTTCGGAGCGACCGGCATTGAGGGAATTTCACTGCATCATCAAATATGATTGTTCGATTGAGGCGTCTGGTAGATCGGTTAACGGAAAATTCAAGAAAGTATCGTTGGGGAGGTAAAGTTGAAACATGCAACAGAAGCGACCGAAGTGGGACAAGGTTGGCCGATTATTTCAGGCGCCCGCATCATCGGCAAAAGTATCGATCGAATATCACTGATTTGCGCTACCGTTGGCGGCCTGCTGATACTAGTCACCATGTTGATGATGAATTACGAGCTCGTAA
>JANQHJ010000155.1 GCA_028282745.1 Sedimentisphaerales bacterium
GTCAGTTTCTGGAAGGGATGATCCATTTAATAATGGAGCAAGGCAGGACGGTTCTGTTTTCAAGTCATATTCTTGGGGATGTCGAAAGGGTCGTGGACAGGCTGATCGTTATCGATAAAGGAGTATTGCGAGCAAGCTGTACAACTGAGCAGTTCAGAGAGGCGATAAAAAAGGTGAGATTCAGTTTTGAGGAGGATCCCCCAAAGGAGGTAGATATAAGTGGTTGTTTGAATTGCAGGCGGAGCGATAATAGTATCGAGTTAGTTCTTGTAAATACGACAGAACAAGAAATAGAAGACTGGTTTGGTAGAAATAACGCGAAAGAATATGAAGTAATCCAGACGAATCTCGAAGATCAGTTTATTGATTACACATCACATGAAAACCACGGAAAGCTATTTAAGTGGGAGGGGAATTGATATGAAATTTTTAGCCCTTTTTTTAAATGAGATAAAAGAATCTGTTTTTGTAGTGTTAATCTTGTGGATCGCCTTAATACCTTTAGGCTGGCTTATACTTCAGGAGAATTACTACTATTTCGAGGGAACTCAATGGGGTACAAGCGATATGATGGATGAAGCATCAATTGACATATCGTCCGATTCACTTTTTGAAGATACGGGTATGCTATTATTATTTATTTCTGTATCCTTAGGTGTTTCTTTTGCTATACAACATTTCTGTATTCCGAGTTATCGAAAGGTCTGGGGGTTTATAATACACCGGTCGGTGACTAAAAAGACGATAATATTCATGAAGCTAATATCAGCGGCATTTCTGTTATTTCTTTCGATAGGCGGAGTCTGGGGTACGCTATTTATAATCGGCAGCAATCCCGCGCGATATTTAATGCCGCCTAACCTTCTGATATTTATTCATGGCTTGTTTCTAATTAGTGTTGGGTATGTCGCTTATTTATGCGTTGGATTGTCAGGGATAAGCAATGCTAAGTGGTATGAAACGAGATCTGTTTGGCTTTTAGTTGGGCTTTTATTAATCATTATTTTCTCGATGAGAATGACGCTGATGTGGGGGATACTATTTCTAATATTTTTCATTTTTGTTTTAGCGTGTGAATTAATAAGTGTTTTCTGTTCGAGAGATTTTTAAGGGGGAATCAATGGGAAGCTTTTCAATTATTAAAAAAGTATCACAGGCTATAAATCATATTCTAATCCTGGTTGTTGTATGCCTTTTGTTTTTTTCTGTATTTATGATACTTGATGAAATTGAATACGCGATAAGGGAAGCCTTTTACACTGCACAAGTTAGTGTGACTGATATAGCAAGTGTAGTTGAATCGCAGCAGGAGGATCCTGAACCTCGATATACCCAAAAAGAAATATTGCCAGACGACACAATTCATCTTGTTGAAGAATCGTATGAAGATGATAAGAAATATGTATATGATGTTAATGGTAAATTGTTATGGGAAGGGGAATATAGATATTACGAAGACGATAGTAAATTTCCGTATGAATACTTGCATTTTAATGTAATGAGTACTTTGGGTGAGGGTGATTCTTACAAATGGTCCTCCCAGACCAGATCCATGAAGATAGTAGAGTCTGAATTTTATAATACATATGATGTATACATCTCATGGGATGATAATGTGGTTGAAGTTTGGCGATTCCATCCATATTTCGGTTATTTTACCGGCTACGGCGAGGGCAGGAAGCGGATAGGTTATCTTGGGGCATCGGGGTTTGTTGAGTCCAAGTCAGAAATCGAATCTTTTGGTGAACTTATCAGGGGTTTTTATAGCAGCTTGAAATATTATTACTCGGGTACAAACAAAGTTTACGAAATAGATTTTAAATGCCGAACAGTTGAAGTGATGCATGATTTTGAAGAAGATATAATATACGCAGAGTTGGACCCTGCAAGATATAATCGCGTAGAATCTATTGAAGAAATAAAGAAAAGCAAAATAAGATATAGGCCGTATTTTATTGTACAAACGGAAGACGGTTCTATGCATATTAAGATGTTATATGATCAAGCAAAAATCAATTTTGAGCTTCCTAGTAAAGGCGAAAGCAGCTCCTTCAGCATGTGTGCGATTAAAGACAAGATTTTTTTTAAAGAACATATGCGTCTAAAGATGGAACTGGAAAGTCCAAGTTACCAAGAAAATAAGAAATTTTATAGATATGATAACAAAATAGTTTTATATAAACTTAAAGCTAACGGCAATCTTGAGAAGTTCAATGAGTACAGTTGGAGCGAAGAACGCTCTTATGGCCTGGGAAGAGAAACAGATAGTTTTTGCCGAGAGTATTTGTCCGCTCTTTCGCCGGTAATTTATCCAATAATTTCATATCAGTTCAGAGATGAAAAGCCCATTCACTCATATCACTGTTTCCATATTTACACTATTGTGGAACTCGCCAAGAGTACATCCGCTGAAAAAATACTATTAAATATAATTGTTTCTCTTTTGTTGGTCATCTTAGTTGTTTGGCATTCAATGGCGAGACGTTTGAGCTGGTCGGGTACTTTGTTTTGGGTGGTTATAGTTGGGTTATTTACTCTGCCGGGATTTACCGCTTATCTAATGGTTAATAACAGGCCTGTAATTAAGTGCTCATCCTGTGGTAAAAAGCGTCATTTGCTCAAACCGGAATGTATTCGATGCGGTGCAAAATTGCCCCGGCCTGAAGGAAAACTGACGGATCTGATACTTGCATAGAAGGTTGCGGCCGTTCTTGATAAAGACTTCGAAGGACATGTTGCGGTGGAGATAAAAGAAAACCCCGTGTGAAACACGGGGCTAAATATTTATGGATTTCTCCATTTCGTTTCGCTTTAGTCGAAATGGCATGAATTCTGCAACGAGTGCGGAATGATATAACATACTTAGACTGAAGCGGCGTTGTGGATAGAATATTTCATGTCCTCTTTTAGGATGTGGTTCATTAGCCAATCCTTTAAGAAGCCAGTGACAGTTACGGAACTGAAGAACTGGCCTGTTTGGATATTGTCATTGATATCGTAGGCGTGTCGTATGAGATCCTGATGAAGCTTATGGTGCTGGGCAAGGTTGGGGTAGCTAGTTTGCTTCATGAAGTTTTCTTCGTAGTCGAAATGCGTCTTTGTGTAATTTACCAGCTCGGGCAGAACCTCTTTAACAGCTTCGTCGCCTTTGCCTTTGCTGACAGCGTCATACATTTTGTTTACCAAGTCAACAAGAGTTTTGTGCTGTTGGTCGATGATTAGGTTGCCAACTGACATTTTTTCGGACCACTGAATCATCATAAACCCTTTATAATTGTAGCCATTAATTCAAGTACCTCTGGTTTTAATATCGTCGAGAAATAAAGGGTGCTTAACTTAGTAAATCATAGGTATTTAGACTTTATTATGAAGCATCTGTCGTTTTGGCTGAGCCCTATCGTGATGGTAATTTTAAAAAATTTTGGAAATATCCAGATTTTATTATTGATCCTAACAGAGTTTAGGTACAATACTCTGAATTGTGGATACGAACAACAAAAGCATAATAGAGCATTTTCAGCAAGTATTGAACAAGATCCTCTTTTTGAGGAAGAAGGATCTTTTTGAGTATAAAGGTATGAAAATTTATCCATCTGAGATTCATTTGATGCTTCTAATAAAAGAAAAAATAGCAACGAATATAACCAAAATGGCTAAACAGCTTGGCGTAACTAAAGGAGCGATTTCTCAAACTTTGTCGAAGCTCGAAAGTAAAGGGGTTCTGACTAAATCGATAGACCCATACAAAAAGAACGAAATAACTTTAACTTTTACACGATATGGAAAGGATGTATTTGATAATTATAGTAAACATGCCAAGGTGCTTTATAAAAAACATGAGCGATACCTCAAGAAATTTACTAAGGATGAAAAAGAAGTTATTCAGCGTTATTTAATCGGGGTTGAAAGTGTTTTTGATGACATAGGTTAAAATTTTTTGCAGCCAGAGTATAGCACATAAACACTAAGGGTTTTTGCGATTTAAAAAGAAAGGTGACAACGGTATTAGAGTAAACCGTTTAAGCATTTTTATAAACATTAATTAATAAGGAGTTTGTAAATGAACACAGAAAGATCAGAGAAGTTTGTTAAAGAGTGGGCCCAAAATGTTAATTCGTTAAGACGGGCCAGTATTACCTGTCAAAGAGATTTTAAAACAATACCTGAAGAGTTTTTTCCACTGCTTTGTCCGACAACAGAATATGACTGGATACCGAACTGGGGTGGTGAGCTTTTGCATTCTAAATCCGGTTTAGCTGAGTACAATTGTATCTTCAGGACAAGTTTTTTCGGGAAAGACGAGATCTGGTGCTGCAGTCGCTATGAGCCGAATAGAGCTATTGAGTTTGTTAGATTCTCAGTAGATACATGTGAAAAGATGGAAATAAGTGTTACAGATAATTTTGATGGCACAATAACAGGTAAATGGGTTTTGACGGTGTCGGCACTTAATGAAAACGGAAATAATGCTGTTATAGAGCTGGAATCTGGCCGGCAGGATTTTGAAAGACTTCTCGATACACTCACTTACTATATTAATAACGGTGAGATGGTTTCGTGAGTCACGATTTTTTATATAATGCCCTGTGCTAAAAGGTGCAGGGCATTATAATTCGTCCCAGAGTTTTACGGAATCGTTGGCAGGGGAATTTTCTTGTATGTTTTGTGGAATGGAGGATAATTTAACAGAATGTTTTACATTCTGAGTTTTAAGCTTTTAGTGGTTAGTTTTGAGTGTCTTCGACGGCCTGCGCAGAAATGGTAACCTGTTTTCTTAGAAGGGAGTAACGGATATGGTAAAGCGAATTGTTTTGGCTGTTATTGTGGTATTCGTGGCATGGGTAGTGATGGACTTTGTGATCCATGGCGTGCTTTTGATGCCGACGTATGAAGAGACAGCGGAGTTGTGGCGGCCTCAGGAAGAGATGCAAAAATTCATGCCGCTAATGCATGTGAAGACTTTATTAATCAGCGTTTGCTTTGTTTTGCTGTATGGGCTTCTGGTTGATAAGAAAAATCTGGCAACTGGTATTAAGTACGGTGTAATTTTGGGATTGATGTTTGGCATCTCCATGGGATTAGGCTCCTACTCTTATAGCCCAATACCTTTGATGTTGGCAGTGAGCTGGTTTGCAGGGGTGCTGGTCGAGATGGTCACCGCCGGTGCAATTGTCGGAGCGGTTGTTAAGAAGTGATACATAGAATTTAAATGAAAGCTCCCAGCAGTGCCGGTTGACACAAATACATACAGATCTTATTCGATGTCGGACTTTGTAATTTCAACAACTTCGAAGTTGAATTCGCCGCGTGGAATGTTTGCGGTAGCTTTGTCGCCGACGGCAAGACCGACAATGGCGTCGCCGACAGGTGAATGTATTGAGATGCTGCCGTTATCGAGGTCGGCATCGTTTGGTCCGAGCAGCTGATAGGTAATGTTTTTGTCGGCGTCCAAATCCTTTATTGTAACGACTGTGCCGAAGGCGGCTTTATCACATGAGACCTTTGTGCAATCAACAATATCGGCAAAATTCATAGAGCCCTTAATTTCACCGATTCTGCCGTCTATGAAACCGAGTTGCTGGCGGCCGTAAATGTAAGCGCCGTTTTCCTTGAGGTCGCCTTGCTCACGGGCCTCGGCGACGTCCTTTGCGACTTTTTTTCGTTTTTCTTCAAGCTCGCTTAATTCCTCTTTGAGTTTTTCGAAGCCTGTTTTTGAGATCGGTATAAGCTCTGGCATACTGCTGAATCTCCACTTATAAAAATTCTAAGCTCTAAATCCTAAATAATAAACAAATGCAAAATTCCAAACTCCAATTTTCAAAATATCCTTTTCGGCTCGTTTTATTAAATCAATTTAAAAAATGATCTTGGGCGATATTTTATCAAATTAATTGGGGAAATGCAAATATTGTTGCTTGATACTCGATAGTGGAATGCAAAATCCTAATAAATTCTATTTGAAGTATTCTCTGAGTATCTCGCTTGAAACTGGTGGGCAGCCTGGTACGAAAATGCCGCAGTCTTTGTGTTTGGCGGTGCAGTTGCCGATACATAATGTGCCGGGCGGTAGCTCATCGTGGCCTTTGCCGATAGCGATAACGATGTCTTTATTGTCTTTGACTTTTTCGCGGAGCTCATCGGCGTGGCTTTTTAGAAATAGCAGCAGTGTTGACTGGCAGGCACTGCATGACTGGTTGTCCAAGACGGTGAAGCCTGGGAACTCGAGCGAGAGCTTGACCGGCGGCGGCTCGAATGGATCGATAAGGTTGTGCCAATCGTGCGGTGAGACATTAATTTTATCGAGGTCGATAGTGCCACAGCCTCTTTCGGCTGCCATTTTAAGATGCGGGACGTCGATGGTTTCGATACCCATTATTTTGCAGGCGACGGAATCGGCGGCGAAGGGGTCGGCGGAAACTATTACGAGGTCGAGCGGTTTTGGCTTTCCGGCACCGGGGCCGAGCCCTTCCATCGCAACAGTGCCGTCTATAATAGCAAGGTGCGGGGCAAGGACGGTAGCTAAATCAGCAATGGCTATGTCGAGTGGTTTCTCGGTACGGCCGGGTAAGGGCTGGAGCATGTGAAGGTCAACTTTTGAGCGGCGCCAGAGGCAGCCTTTCATATTTTTTACCGATAATGTTACGCCGGTGTGCATGTGTGTTTTCATAACCGGGATCGAAACGATGATATCGAATTCGGGGATGTCTGCACAAAGCTTGAGTGCTTTTATAGCTTGGCCGTTCGGGATATCGAGCGGGACATATTTGCGGATGTCCATATCGATTAGCGGGCAGTTTCGGGAATCGGCGATGGCTTTTAGACCGGAGGTTACGTAAGCCTCTTCTATCTTGACGCCGGTGATGGGGCTGTCGGCGACTGTGACGACGGCGCCGGCGTCTCTAAAGGCATCGATAGCAGCAGCGGTAACGTCGGGGTCGGTGATGATACCCGTTTTGGGGGCGGCGTTTCTGCCGATGTTAGGCTTTAGCAGGACGCGTTTGCCCTTAGTTGGTGAGAGGTCGATGTTGGCCAGAGCGGCTTTTGTGTTTTCGTATGGGCCGTTGCCGGATGCGCAGAAGACCGATGGCGGTGATGTGTTGTCGAACGGGTTATCTTTCATTTCATCAGCATCTCATAAACGGCATTGTTTAATAAGATGAGATTAGTTTAATCGGAGTGAATCGTCAAGCGGTGTGAAAAAAATAGCGCCGGCTTGGCTCTGGTTTTGGGGTCTGTAGAACCGGTACCGGCGCTGATCATGGCACAGTAAAACAAAACCGTCAAATCGTTTACATCATTGCGGATGATCCTTAATTTTAAAAACCGTAAATGGGTCTTAGCTGGTCTTCTGTCGGAAGCGTTGGAT
>JANQHJ010000031.1 GCA_028282745.1 Sedimentisphaerales bacterium
ACGCGGCACGGCACTTAGGTATAAGTTACGATAACTTGGCCACAAGTGTTGAAAGGCTTTCGTCAGGTCTGCGTATTAACAGCGCCAAGGATGACGCGGCAGGATTGGCGGTTCGAGAATTAATGCGTGCCGACATTGCCGTATTAGAGCAGGGTGCCCGAAATGCACAAGACGGCATTAGTTTGCTGCAGACAATGGAAGGTGCTATGGCTGTAGTTGATGACAACCTGGTTCGTATGCAGCAGTTAGCTGAGCAAGCCTCGACAGGCTCTTATTCATCTGCTCAGCGAACAATTATGCAGAACGAGTTCGATGAAATGCGTAAAGAGATAGATCGTATCGCCGGCGCAACAAAATTCAACGACATTCAGATGCTCAACAGTTCAACTAACACCATATCGATCCACTTTGGTGAATCAACCGATAGTATTTCAGTGCCTACTGTGAATATTACAAGTGCATCGCATGCTCTGGCAACAACAGGCTTAACTATTGCTAATGCAGCCAGTGCAAAGGCGGCTTTAGCTACACTGGACAGTGCTATCAGCATTAAAGACACAGCCCGTGCTCGTTTTGGTTATATGATGAATCGCCTTGAAGGTACTATTTCAGTAGCTAATACACAGAGAGAAAATCTGTTGGCATCTGAGTCTCGTATTAGTGACGTTGATGTAGCTACAGAAATGGCTAAGATGACGCGAAATCAGGTACTGGCACAGGCCGGTATATCGATGCTTGCCCAAGCTAATGCAATGCCGCAGATGGCATTGCAGTTGCTCAGTTAATAATATTTATAATAAAGGATTGAGATATGAGTCAGGTAGCAGCATATCAAGATAATGCGATAAGTACTCAAAGCAGAGGGCGTCTGGTGGTTCTCCTTTATGAAGGTGCGGTCAAGTTTTTGAAACTGGCTAAAAAAGAGTTAGAGGCAGGCAACCATGAGGCAAAAGGTCAGTATATCAACCGGGCTCAGAATATAATCAATGAGCTAAATGCCGTTCTTAATATGAATGAAGGTGGTGAGGTGGCAATGAACCTTCGCAAGCTCTATATGTTCATGTCCCGCAGATTGTCCGAAGCTAATATTCAACGTGACGCTAATATGATTGATGAGGTAATCAAACTCATGGAGGATCTTAATCAAGGCTGGAAAGCGATAACCGGCTGATAAAAGTCTTTGAATAAAATGATTGAAAAAGAGGCATGCATGGAAGCATGCCTCTTTTTTTTGTGCACTTTTCTTTCCCTCAAATGGGATGTTGGGAGAGTGGTTTTTTGTTTTTGTTATACGGACCATGCTGTAGAAGGGGGGATTTTTTCTTTTACAAGATTGTAATCAAATATGTTGATATTCGAAACTTCAGGCCGATAGATAGTGAA
Organism: Sedimentisphaerales bacterium; assembly: GCA_028282745.1. Classification (GTDB taxonomy): domain Bacteria; phylum Planctomycetota; class Phycisphaerae; order Sedimentisphaerales; family Anaerobacaceae; genus JANQHJ01. The sequence goes on from JANQHJ010000031.1 coordinate 1,384, forward strand.
TTTATCGGTCGTGTGTATATCTGCTCTTGGGGGTAATGATATAAGTTAAGTCATTCTTTGAGGTACCGATATAGCTGGTTAGTTGAAAAAAGCACTATCTGCGTTGGATTGTTGCTTATCCCTGAAAGGATGTGAGGGATGTACAAATTCAGGAAAAAGGGCTTGGGTTTAATATTTTTTAAGGAGTCAAAGAATGTTAGCAATTAAAAACAATATTATGTCAATCAACGCTGCAAGGCACCTGAGCGCAAGCTATGACAGCTTGGCAAAGAGCGTCGAACGCTTGAGTTCAGGCTTGAGAATCAACAGCGCCAAGGATGACGCTGCCGGCTTGGCTGTTCGCGAATTGATGCGTGCAGACATTGCCGTATTAGAGCAGGGTGCTCGTAATGCCCAAGACGGCATTAGTATGTTGCAGACAATGGAAGGTGCTATGGCTGTTGTTGACGACGCACTGGTTCGTATGAAACAGTTAGCCGAGCAGGCTTCGACCGGTTCTTACTCTTCAGCTCAGAGAACCATTATGCAGAACGAGTTCGATGAGATGCGTAAAGAAATCGATCGTATTGCCGGCGCAACCAAATTCAACGACATCCAGATGCTCAACAGTGGTTCTAACACAGTATCTATTCACTTTGGTGAATCAACAGACAGCATTTCTGTTACCACGGCTAACCTGACCAGTGCATCACATGCTCTGGCTACATCAGGTTTGACAATCGCTAATGCTGCAAGCGCTAAGGCTGCCCTTGGTACACTGGATAGTGCTATCAGTACCAAAGACACAGCTCGTGCTCGTTTCGGTTATATGATGAACCGTCTCGAAAGTACTGTTAGCGTGTTGAACAATCAGAAGGAAAACCTGATCGCATCTGAGTCTCGTATTAGTGACGTTGATGTTGCTACCGAGATGGCAGAAATGACCAGGAACCAAGTTCTTGCTCAGGCAGGTACAGCTATGTTGGCTCAGGCTAACTCAGTACCTCAGATGGCATTGACACTTCTGGGCTAATCTTAGTCTCAGTACTTAAAAGGGGCGACCATTTTCGGAGGTGGTCGCCCTTTTCTTATGCACATTTTTAGCTGAAATCGTGAGAGTATGAGGGTTGCTATTGTTTTTGATATATCCTGAATTTGGATCATCTGTTTTTTCGAGGAACATCCTGATAGACACGCACGTAATCCACTTCATATTTGATGGGGAACTTAGTTCGTGACGGATCACCACCTCTGTCGCCGCCTATAGCTAAATTCAGAATAATATAATGCGGTTCACGGAACGGATTTGTTTTGTCTTGATAATTAATTGTTCTTGACAGGTCGATCGTATTAATCAGTATGTCATCGATGTAAAGCAGGATGTAATCTTTTGTCCAGTCCATTCGCCAAACGTGGAACTTCGAAGAAAAATTTGGATCCTGGAAATATTCTATGTTTTTCTTAACAGCATCCCACTTTGGTTTGTATGAATTTTTATTACCAGCCCAGCATGCATTGGCGAGTACCATGTTTTGGTAGTATTCCATTATGTCGATTTCTCCGCAGCCGGGCCATCCACGAGCGAAGCCGACAGTCCAAAAAGCAGGCCAACTACCGTCGCGAGTGTCTATGCGGGCCCTGGCCTCGAATCGGCCGTAGAGCCAGCTATGAAGCCCTCTTGTTTTTATGCTGGCTGAGGTGTACCTGGCATATTTCCTTCGTTGTCTCCAGTTTTTGCTTTTAGGATCGAAGCGGTTGTTTTTTACTTGCTCTCTTTTTGCTTCAATGACCAGCATTCCATTTTTACATTGTGCGTTATTCGGCTGATACCATTGCAGTTCCTGATTACGAACGAAGCCATGTTCATAAATCCAGTTACAAGGATCGGGCGGGCCGTTAATATCAAACTCATCCGACCAGACGAGTTCATAGCTTGGTGGTTGCGGTTCTTCGGAATCTTTACTTACCCAGTTCTTCTTTTTTACAATTCTATCGAAAATTGATAAGTCCCATTCGTTTCGCCATCTAACAAATATTCTGTTGGCCCTGAATTCGACCGGCAGCCAAATGTATTTTCCATCAATAGGGTTTTTAGGTGTCCAGATATCGAACATGGCTATAAAGGCATCTTCTTTGCCCTGGACGGGGAGTATGTAAGTGCTTTGCCCTCCAAACGTTAGGTGTGGGCCTAGCCCGTTTTTAAGATTTTTCCGACGACATGGATTGCCGAGAGGTTTCCACGGCCCAAAAATATTATCAGCAACGGCTGAGCGTGCGGCATTTGGTTTCCAGCCTGTGCAACCGGAAGTGATCATAAAATATTTATTATTGTATTTACAAATTGCTGGTGCTTCATTCCATCCTTCCGGGAAAACTCGTGAGTATTTGCCAGTGAAGCCAAGATAATCATCAGTAAGGTCACAAATATGTATAGTACGGTTATCTTCGGACGCATGAATGTGATAGGCTTTGTCATCATCATCTACGAATAGTGTCATGTCGCGTGACATCTGACCAGTTTTGAAATCTCTTTTAAGGTATTTGTCGTTTTGAAACCACTCACCTACAGAGTAATTAATAGGCCAGCGATTCGGATTCGGTCTGTGTGATTTGAGATATTGATATGGGCCGGTTACGGTGTCACTGACAGCTACTCCGGTGCGAGCGGCGTCATAGCCTTTGCCTTTTAATTCGAGGTGGAACCACATGACGAACTTGTTCGTTTTTTTGTTATAAATAACTTTTGGACGTTCGATGACACAGCCTTTGATGATATCACTGTTGGGGTTGTTGGAGACTTTTAACACGATGCCTTCGTCTGTCCAGTTGTAAAGGTCAGTTGAAGAATAGCAATGAACACCTACTTGCGCGGAATTGCCGATCTTGCCTTTTATCTTATGTTCGCCAAACCAATAATAGGTGCCCTGATGATAAAGGACACCTCCGCCGTGAGCGTTAATGTGAACGCCATTATTATCAGGCCAGATGTCTGAACCGGGCTTAAAAGAATTTAATTTCGTAGTAGCGACAGCGCAAGAAGTTACAACAAAAACAACTAATGCGAGCGTTAGTTTTTTGTTGCTATATCTGTATTTCATAATGCCTTATTTTTTCGTTTTAGGCTTTTTGAGGTTTTCGACAGTAGGCCAGAAGGACGTATCGACGTGTGATTCGTCCATGATCTTTTTGACTTTTGTGACGATATCAGGGTGCTTATCGGCGATATTATTAGTCTCACCGATATCAGTGGCCAAATTGTACAATTCGACCGGGCCTTGGGTCGCGAATCGGATAGCTTTTAAGTTGCCCATTCGCACAGCCTGCTGGAAGGGTGAGTAGAATTCCCAGTAGAGATGGTCACGCTGCCTTTGCTGTTTGCCTAAGAGCGTCGGTAGTACGGACATTCCGTCAAGGCCTTTGGGAATCGGCGTTGATGCGATATCGCAGAGAGTTGGGAATACATCGCGCATGCCCCATTGGAAACTGCTGGTTTTTCCGGCTGGTACTTTACCGGGCCAGCGGACAGCCATAGGAGCCCGGATACCTCCTTCGTATAATCTGCGTTTGATACCTTTTAATCCGCCGGCGCTATTTAGGTCCTTGAGGAACTGGCTATTGGGGCCATTGTCGGAGGTATAGAAAACTATCGTATTATCATCGATACCGAGCTTTTTTAGCAGGGCCAGGATTTTTGAGACAGTATGGTCGCTGCGCAATACCATAGCAGCATAATTTTTGACCCCCTGATCCCAAGGCTTATCCTTGAATGGCTGATAGGCTGGGTCGTCGTGCGGAATAACATACGCGCTGTGCGGCAGAGTATAAGCGAGGTACAAAAAGAACGGCTTGTTTTTGTATCTCTTGATAAACTTCATAGTTTCATCTTCGAATAGATAATGCAGATATGTTTCCTTCTTCTTTTTTTTGTTGCCGGGGACGGGGATCATTTTACCATCCTGCCAGATTTCACTGGTGTAGTGATCGTGGGCGTGGACTTGGTCAAGGTAGCCGTACCAGTGATCAAAGCCCATTTTCTCAGGCTCGGCGGTAGTGCCGGGATTGCCAAGTCCCCATTTGCCGATACCACCTGTTACGTAGCCCGCTTTTTGAAGGGATTGGGCAACGGTTTTATCTTCGGGCTTTAAGAATACGAGTCTTCTTTCAGGAACGTCCGCATTTTCGGTATTTGCTTTAGCCTGGTTGTCACGTCTTCTGCAATGGCCGGTATGCAAGCCAGTCATTAGTACGCATCGGGTAGGGGCGCAGACGCATGAGCCGGAATAGTGATCGGTAAATTTCATGCCTTCTTTGCACATGAGCTCCATGGCTGGAGTTTTTATGTGCTGTGAGCCGAACGGACTGAAATCGCCGTAACCGGCGTCATCGAGCATGATATAAATAATGTTAGGCTTTGAAGGTTTTAGCTTTTTGCCCATCGCAGCGGCATTGAAAAGAGAAGTTGAAATTGAAAAAGCCGCGCATGACTTCATAAAAGAACGTCTGTTGATTTGCATCTTATACCCCATCTTAAAAGAATCCATAAAATTCGATGGCAGTATAATACCATATCCGGTGTTTTTTTGCACGTATTAATACTGTGTTCAATAGCAGCGGGTAGTCAGTGGGCGAAAGTGTTTGTAGTTGATAAAAAAGTATCTAAGCGCGTCGATGGGGTGATCGTAGATGCCGTCTTTGATTGGCAGTTCCGAACCTCCTTCGACGTTTGATTCCGGGTAATGGTAGCAGCGAAGGGCCTCGATTAGTTTTTTGCATTTTGGTGAGATTATAAGAGTTGTATTGCCGTCGCCGGATCTGATGGCACGGCGGATCAGCTCCAGGCCTTGCAGGATAGAGCTTTTTCTGTAACGGAGTTTGATGCCGAGAGCACGCAATTCTCTTACCGCGCTTGTACCTGTAACATCATTAACCGAGGTACCGGCTGGGTCACAGAATGTAGCGGCGACGTTATGTTCAGGGCAGGGTGTACGGGAAGTTATCGCGTTTGCGTGGATGTCGATGGTAGCCCGGCTTCGGATATATTCATCGATAACTCGGATGTTGCCAGCGTCATCTGTTTGTATCCATAAGCAGACGAAGGGATTAATGAAGCCGAAGTCCAGGCTGCGATATAAAGGCAGGTTCGAATCGTAGGCAATGGGCTTAACATGAATAGTGGTGTCGAACTCAGCGAAGACGGCGTTTTCGAGTGATGGGCGCAGGCAGAGCATTTCAGATTCAAATCCTGCCCTGCTGGAACGGCGGGATTGAGTTATGATGTCGTCGATCTTTAGATAGCCATTAGCTTTTTTGGCTTTGCCTTTGCAATCGGTCCAGAGCGGGCACCGTGAACAGTTGCGGTCCTTGCATTTTTCTATTGTTTCCCATACGCACCATTTGAAGATTGGTGTGTTATATCTTTCTGCGTCAGTGACGAGTTTTTGCATTAGGCCGTATGGACGGTGCATTGTGCTTATTATCTCCATTGCAGCGGTGATGTCTTCCTTTGAAATAGTGGTGAATTTGGCGGCATTGAAGACGTCTTCGGCGAACAGCTCTACTTCGTCGCAACGAAGTTTTTGTATATGTTGGCCTCGTATGCTGGCTGATGATTGAGTGAGCACTTCAACGTTAGAGCCGTTTTTAAAGGCAGAACGTTCCTTACGGGCTGGTGCTGCGAGCTGTGATTCGAAACCATTTTTCAAAAAGCCCAGGAAGTACTGGTACATTCTTTGGGATTGTTCGCCTGAACCGGCGAGGATCCTTGACTGGCAGTTCGGCTTGAAGAGGCAATCGAGAAGGGTGGCGACGGCAGCGAGTTCGGTTTTACCGCCTGCCCGGTTAGCCCAGACGATGCAATCGGCATTGGCTAAACTATATTGAGCAAAGTCGGAATTGAAACTGTGCCAGAGGTAGTCGAGCGGGCTGTTATGATCTGGGCAGATGCTTTTGTCGGGAATGTTGAGATCGAGAAAGATTTTGACGTAATTTTTGAGGTCTTGTTTGGTTTGCGGGCATGTTTTGCGAAGTGATTCGTAGATCTTTCGTGCGGATTTCATGTTTGCTCCTTTAACCTGGTGATAGTTGGAATGATTCCCATTGCGAGAGAGTGATATGATGAACCCAAAGCGCAGGGTTATTGCGATGTGTTATAAAAAAAATTTCTAAATAATGCAGTTAAGTGGTCTGTATTTTTTTGATCCTTGAGATATGTCTTCCGCCGGTGAAATCTGTATTGAGCCAGAGTTCGACTATCTCAATAGCTTCATGGATACTCATCATTCTTTCTCCGAGCGAGAGCATATTCGCGTCGTTGTGTTCACGGG
>JANQHJ010000162.1 GCA_028282745.1 Sedimentisphaerales bacterium
CGCTTAGCTGGCCGAGAGAATCGAGCACCATTTCATAATTCTCAATAGCCTCTTCGCAATCACCCGGGGCGTAATCGAAGTCCTTGGCGAACTTAAAGCCCTCTTCCTGAATATCAGCTATCTTTGCGAGGTTCATGTGTTTGAACAAAAACTTAATATCGTCATTATCTGTATAGAAGTTTGCCATACTTAGAGTCTCTAACTTAAATGAGCAAAAAAGACGTTTTTAATAACAAAAACAGGTGTTTATCCTCTTTTTGTTATGGGTTATTAATTCCGGTTTATTTTGCTGTGACTACTTCCTCTTTAATTGTTTTTTCTTTTAACGCTTTTATCATCATCGGTACAACCTCGTTGAGGTCGCCGAGAATTTTATAATGTGCGAACTGGAAGATCGGTGCTTCCGGGTCGTTATTGATTGCGATGATCTTCTGGCTCTCGCTCATACCAGCCTGATGCTGGATCGCCCCGCTTATGCCGACCGCGACATAAAGGCTCGGCCGAACCGTCGTTCCTGTCTGGCCGACCTGGTGGTCATGATCGATGAAACCAAGGTCAACAGCTGCTCTTGTCGCACCCGGAGCCGCTCCGAGCACATTCGCCAAATCCCATACCAGTTTAAAGTTATCTTTGCTGCCGACACCTGCTCCGCCTGCCACGATAACGCGTGCGGCTTTGAGATCGACTTTCTTTTCTCGCTTATGCTCTTCGAGAATTTCAAGCGGCAAATCAGTTTGGCTTAGCTGGGCCTGTTCCTTAATGACCTCGCCCTTGCGGTTTACATCCGGCTCGGGCATTGGCATAACACCTTCACGAACCGTCGCCATCTGTGGCCAGCGGTCGTAATTAATAATAGTCGCAATAATATTACCGCCGAATGCCGGGCGAACCTGGAACAGCAGATTCTTATGAATCTCATCCGAACCAGCTGGCTTATGATCACCTATCTGAAGGTCAGTACAGTCTGCGGTCAAGCCGGCTTTGACAAAGCTCGCGATACGGGGAGCCAAATCCCTGCCTGTTACTGTCGCGCCATAAACCATGATTTGCGGCTGGTGTTTCTCTATCAGATCACAAACTACTTTGGCGTAACTATTGGTCTGATAGTGCTCGAGCATTGGATTCTCAACGGAATAAACCTTGTCGGCACCGTATTGAATGAGCTTCTTCGGTATATCGCCGACCTTAGCGCCAAGTATGACCGCCGCGAGCTTAACGCCGAGAATATCAGCTAAATGCCTTGCCTTGCTCATCAGTTCCAGCGGTGTATCTTCGAGCTTGCCGTAGTGCTGCTCCGCAAATACCCAAACTTCGCCTTTTCTGTTTACTTCTATCATAATTTGAATCTCATACTATTTTTCAATTATTTCTCTGTGCCCTCTGTGGCTGTTTTTATGCAATAGTTTTATCCACTATAAGTTCGTGCAGCATATCGTCGATAGCCTCGGCTGTCGGTTCGACATCCTTGCTTTCCTTCGCTGCCAGGACTACACTCTGGATCCGGTGCACTTTTGTTGGTGAGCCGTTCCTGCCGCACCAGCTAAGATCCGATCCGAGAAAATCAAGATCCCACTGGTCTATCAGCAATCCCTTATCCTCGAGCAGCTTAACTTCGGAGTCAGTGAGCTGTTTTAAAGTATCTTTGTCGGCGTCCGGATCCCTGACTTTGACTTTCTGAGCGACTTCGATCGGCGCCAGGGCGTTTTTATATTTCATCGACTTTCTTGCCGCCCAGACTCTCGGTTCATTGGCATCGCCGGTTATTGTCAGCAATACCGGCAACTTGGTTCGGACTTTTTGCCAGCCGTTACCTATATTACGCTGGACCGAGATTGTTTTGTCTTTTAGTTCCAGGAGCTCTTCGACATAGCTGATCTGAGTTATTTCGAGCTTTTCCGCTAACTGCGGCCCGACTTGTGCCGTATCACCGTCAATGGCCTGCCTGCCGCAGAGCACAATATCATAATCGAGCTTATTGACCGCACCGCTGAGGATGTAACTTGTCGCCAGCGTATCGCTCGCTGCACACCTGCGGTCGGTAACAAGAACTGCCCTGTCGGCGCCTCTGTAAAGAGATTCCCTTAGGATCTCCGCAGCTGCCGGCAGGCCCATCGTAACAACAGTTACGGTTCCGCCGTATTGCTCTTTGATCTGCAAAGCCAACTCGAGAGCATTCAAATCTTCAGGATTGAAAATGGCTGGAAGTGCGGCACGATTTACCGTTCCGTCATCATTCATCGCCTTTCCCGTGATCCTTTTGGTATCCGGCACTTGTTTTACTAAAACTACACAGTTATAAGACACTTAAGCCTCCTTATTTTCTGCTTATAGCCTGCTTATATTTATAAGGTTGCGTTAGTTTAACGCCTTTATCAGCCAAGTCAAGCCCAAATTAGAGCCATGTTAGAGCCGATATTTGCGAAATATCCCCTAAACTCGGTGACAAAAAGGTTCGAAATATATATTTGTTTTAGGTTTTCAGGTAAAAAATCCTTTGACAATAGCATTATAAATGACCCATAATAAAGCAGATATTGGGAAAGGATACCCAATCTGTAGCATAGGGGGCCTTGATGACGGCTGAAACTAATTATGATTCTATCTTTGGCAAAATGGCTTTAGAGCAGGGTCTATGTACAGACGAAGAACTAAAACACGCCTTGGCAAAGCTGAAAAATCACCCGGAAACAGAACCGGTAACTCTTGAGCACCTCCTGGTTCATCTTGGCTTTGTAACAAAAAATCAGGCTGTCAGGCTCAAAAAGAGTGCCAAAGAAAGCAAAGCCGCCGCACACCAGATACCCGGATATAAGGTTCTTGGCAAACTCGGTGCCGGGGCAATGGCTGTCGTATATAAAGCTGAGCAGATCAGCCTCAAAAGAATGGTAGCCATCAAACTGCTGCCCAAGCGATTCAGTGAGAATCCTGAATATGTCGAGCGGTTCTATAAAGAAGGCGAAGCGGCAGGTAAGCTTAACCATCCTAATATCGTACAGGCTGTGGACGTCGGCGAGGCTGGCGGATACCATTATTTCGTCATGGAATACGTCGAGGGAAAGACCATATACGATGACTTGGCTGCGAACAAAATTTCGAAAGAAAAAGATGCTCTCGATGTTGCCATTCAGGTTGCTAAGGCATTGAAACATGCTCACAACGTCGGCCTTATCCACCGTGACGTCAAGCCGAAGAATATCATGATAACAAACGAAGGCCTGGTTAAACTTGCTGATATGGGTCTGGCTCGGGCTACGACCGATGTCGAACTGGCCCAGGCCGAAAAGGGAAAAGCCTACGGCACACCATATTACATCGCTCCCGAACAGATACGAGGCAAAATGGATATCGACGGCCGGGCTGATATTTACGGCCTCGGCGCTACTTTATACCACATGGTAACAGGCAGGGTACCATTCATGGCTGACGACCCGTCGGATGTCATGAGAAAGCATCTTCGCGAACCGCTTATCCCGCCTGACCATATCAATACTTCTCTAAGTGCAGGCATTTCGGAAGTTATAGAAGTAATGCTCGCCAAGGACAAAGAGGACCGCTACGCAAATTGCGACGAACTTCTGCAGGACTTGGAAGCCGTCAGAAACGGTGACGCTCCGTACAGGGCCAGGACACATTTCGACGTCTCAGCCCTGCAAAGCCTTGAGGAAGGCGACGCTATCGAGCAGGATGAAGAGTACTATGATGAGGATATGGTCTCGAAATACAGGATCGCCGTCGTCGGACTCGCCGCAGCCCTTGTCATCAGCATCCTTGTTATAGTCATCCTCGCCGCTCGCTAAGACGACAAATCATTGTTGGGGGCACTTGAATTTGTTTGACTTATCTATTTCTGGGCTTATTATCTTGTTTCCTGATGTTCAATAAACGGGATTTTCATGGTAAAGAGTTCGACAAAATTTTCATCGAAAGAGCTGGGCGAAGCCTTAGGCCACTACGATCTTGGCAAGATCAAGAAGACCAGGCCGCTGACAGCTGGCAACCGTCGCGCTCCCAAGATCATAGTAACCTCAGACAGGGGCAAATACCTGCTCAAACGCAGGCCAAGTGGTAAAGACGACCTATACAGGGTAGCCTTCTCACATGCTGTTCAACTTCATCTTGCCGATAAGGGCTATTGCGTTACCAGTATTGTCGCTACCGAAGAACATGAAAATACCATCCTGCAGCTCGACCACCACATCTACGAACTTTTCGAATTCATAGAAGGCGTAAGATACTCAGGCACAGAAAAAGAAACCATCGACGCCGGCAAGCAAATGGCAAAATTTCACAAGCTGGTCAGCAAATTCAACTACGATCTGCTAAAGCCGCTAAGAAAAACCTTTCATGACTCAAGCTTCGTTCGCAGCCATATTAAGACCTTGGGTTCAACAAGGCGAGCCCCGATTAAACCAATGAAGTACATATCGGACAGGCTGATGGGCCTGTACGAAAAAGCAAGTGTCCGGGTAAACCAGTTCGGATTCGATTCCTGGGACGAGCAGATAGTCCATGGCGACTGGCATCCGGGTAATATGCTCTTCGCTGATGACAAAGTCGCAGCCGTGCTCGATTTCGACTCGGTAAAGATCGCCCCGCCGATAACAGACCTTGCTAACGCTATGCTGCAATTTTCATTAGTCGGCGGCAGGCCTAATCCCAAAGACTGGCCGGGTTACCTTAACCAGAACAAGCTCGTATGGTTCTTAAAAGGATACAAGAAGGTCATCTCACTTAATAAGAATATGATAACCGCTATCATCGATCTGATGATAGAGACCATTATCGCCGAAGCCGTCCTGCCGGTTGCGACGACCGGCTTTTTCGGGAATATGGAAGGCAGAGATTTCCTCAATATGATCCACAGAAAAGCCGACTGGATCGACAAAAACCGCGGTTCCCTCGCCGCCGCCATGAGCGTAATAAAGTAACTACCTTTTAGAAGTTACTTTTAATATAGTTAACGGCATTATTGAAAATTGTCATGCCGTCACCAACAGAATCTTTATTTTCCAATCTTGTCCAGTGTGGATGCTGCGTGGCCCGGACAAATCTTTCCGGATGCGGCATCATGCCGAGCACCCGTCCGGTCGAGTCGGTCAGTGCCGCTGCCGAGCCCATAGAGCCGTTCGGGTTGACAGGGAAAGGCCCTTCGTTACCGTCAGCATCGACATATTTAAAAGCTATATATCCATTTTGCTGTAGAGCTTCGAACTCGGATTGTTCTTTTGTAAGTACTTTACCCTCACCGTGCGCGATAGGCAGGTAAATTCGCCGGCCTTGCTCAAGAAATAGACATCTATCGCTTTGCGGCTCGAGATAGACCCATCTATCCTCAAATTTACCGCTGTCGTTATATGTGATAGTTACCGACTGCTCGCCCATCGAGCCGTTGCCTGGCAGGATACCGGTTTTGACGAGCACTTGAAAGCCGTTACAAATGCCAAGCACCAGCTTGCCGTCTTCAATAAACTTACTGACAGCCTCAAAAAGATGATGTTTGATCTGGTTAGCGAGTATCCGACCCGCCGCGACGTCATCGCCGTAGCTGAATCCGCCGGGTATGACCATGATCTGGTACTGGTTAAGAAGTTCTTTATCTTCGATAAGACGATTAATATGTACACGGTCTGTTTTTGCACCAGCTAATTCAAGTGCCTGTTCGGTTTCCAGGTCGCAGTTAATACCAGCTGCTCGCAGTACTATAGCTCTAACATCATACATGTTCTTTTAAATCCTAATATCAAAATTTTACCAGTTGAAAGTTTTCTGCCATGCGGCTTTAAGTTCATCGATGTTCGCGTCGATTACCGTATCGCCATTTTCAGCATTGATAACAAGTTTCTTGTCGCTCGTTACAGTACCGAGCTGGCCGAACGGCAGATTAAGCACCAGCTTAGCAAAGGCGTCGAACTTATCCGGCTCGACCTCTACGATGTACCTGCTGTTAGATTCGCTGAACAGCTGTGAACTTACAGTATTGCAGTCTTCCGACTTCGGAAGTGCGGTCAGGCTTGCCTGTATGCCGAGTCCGCCCGCAAAAGCCATCTCGGCCAATGCAACTGCCAAACCACCCTCTGAGCAGTCGTGACAACTAACAACTAACTGCTGATCGATAACTTTAGCCATACGCTCAGCTATTTTAGGAGCCTGATTTAGATCTACGGTCGGAACATTCGCGCCAAGCTCACCTTTCAATTTATAATAGTGCGAACCGCCGAGTTCGTTTTTTGTCTGGCCGACGATGAAGATGAAGTTGCCGGCCTTCTTAGCGTCCATGCTTACACACTTTTTAATGTCATCGACAATTGAAATCGCGCTTATCAGTAGTGTAGCTGGGATTGATATCCTGCTGCCGTCCTCGCAACGAAATTCATTATTGAGTGAGTCTTTACCGGAGATGAACGGCACCGAGTATGCAAGTGCTCCATCCTTACAGGCCTGTGCCGCTCTTACCAGTGGGCCCAGAGTTTCAGGCTTAGTGCAATCGCCCCAGCAGAAATTATCAAGTACCGCGATACGGTCGGCCCGGCCGCCAACGCAGATAAGATTTCTGATAGCTTCGTCGATCCCGGAAAGTGACATCTGGTAAGGATCGATATCGCCGTACATCGGGTTCATTCCGCAACTGATTGCGATGCCCTTTTCCGAATCGAACTTAGGCTGAACTACGGAAGCGTCGCTCGGGCCGTCGTTGACAACACCGGTAAGCGGCTTTATCACAGAACCGCCCTGTACCTCATGGTCGTATTGACGAATGACCCACTCTTTACTCGCCACGTTCTCGGCAGCTAAGATAGCAAGCAGGTCGTCGTTGTAATTTTCTTTTTCTTCGAGTTTAGGCTCGGTCAACTGCGGATCGTTCCAGACTGCTTTGCGAGAATACTTTGGCGTGCCGTCATGCAGAAAGTCCATATCGAGCCGGCCGACCACCTCGTTGTTATAGCGAAGGGTCAGTTTTTTATCGTCGGTGAATTTTCCTATCACGGTCGATTCGACATTTTCGCTGTCGAAGATCTTCGTGATGGCTTCTAAGTTTTCCGGCTTAACGGAGATAACCATTCGCTCCTGAGCTTCGGAAATCCATATTTCAGTATAGCTAAGGCCGCCATATTTGAGCGGAACCTTTTCGAGATCAACTTCAGCGCCGAGTTCGGCGCCCATTTCGCCAACCGCACTGCTGAGCCCGCCCGCCCCGCAGTCTGTAATAGCTTCATATAGCCCGGCGTCCCTGGCTTGCAGCATTACGTCGAGCATTGTTTTTTCAACGATAGGATTACCGATCTGAACGGCATGTGAGAAGATGGTTTCATGCTCATGCGTCATCTCGCCCGATGAGAAAGTCGCGCCGTGGATACCGTCCCTGCCCGTTCTTCCGCCGACAACAATAATAAGGTTACCGGTTTGCGGATGCTTAAAGCATTTTTCCTTATCCATGAGCCCAACGTTGCCGCAGTAAACCAGCGGATTAGCCAGGTATCGGTCATCGAAGTAAATCGCGCCATTGACGGTCGGAATACCCATCCTGTTGCCGTAGTCGCGAACGCCTGAAACCACGCCTTTCATTATTCTTCTTGGATGCAGAACACCCTTGGGCACATCCTCTCTTTTCATGTAAGGATCGCCGAAACAGAAGATATCAGTATTAGCGATTGGCTTGGCGCCCATGCCGGTTCCCATCGGGTCGCGGATAACTCCGCCGATACCGGTAGCCGCCCCGCCGTAAGGGTCGAGAGCAGATGGGTGGTTATGAGTTTCGACCTTGAAGCAAACGGCACTCTTATCGTCGAACTCAATAACGCCAGCGTTACCATCGAATACCGAGATGCACCAGGGCTTGTCCAGCTTTTTAGTTGAACCGAAGATAGTATCCTTTAGCAGATTATCAAAATGTATCTCTTCGCCGTTGACTGTCATATCGACCGAGCTTTTCAGGGTTTTATGTACGCAGTGCTCGCTCCATGTCTGGGCGAGGGTTTCAAGCTCAACGTCAGTAGGTTCTCTATCGAGTTCTTTGAAATACTTCTGAATGGTCTGCATCTCGATAAGGGTCAAAAACAAGTCCTTATCTTTACTAATAGCTAAAAGACCTTCGTCATCGAGGTCACAGATCGGCCATTTGTTAATTTCAAGTTCGTAAGGCTTAAGATGCGGGCTCGGCGGTTCAGCCTCATCGCCGATGACAACTTCTTCGATACAGTCATTAGACAGGATTTTCTGCGCTATTAACTCGATCTGGCTGTTCTTTACCTCACCGAGCAGCACATACTTGCGGGCTGTGCGAACATGCTTGGCCTCTATGCCCATATCAGTCAAAGCTGTAGTCACTGACTCAGCAACCGGGTCTGTAACGCCGCTTTTGAGGTGTACCTCTATAAGCGTAGCCTTTGCCAGCCCTGCCGGGGCCTGACTTCTGCCGATGTGATATTCCTCGCAGGCCGGATCGCATAAAAGCTCCGTTGCGATGCGTTTGGCTGTTTCTTTTTCGATATCGGCTTCGATGAGAAATACCCGGGCCGACTGCACAGCTTCTATCGATGATACACCTAATTCTTTTACGTCCTGCAAAACCGCTTCGCCGTGTACATCTACGGCCTGTGGTTTATTAAAGACTTCAAATCGCCATTGTTTCACTATAGAAGTTCCTTCTTTCTAAGTTTGTCCTTTATTAGTTTAGCACGTTTATTTCTCGCCGACTCGAGCAGCTTATGTAATTTGTCATGATCGCCTGACTCGATAACTTTTTCAAATTTCTCAAGCTCTTTAATTAGCTTATTTATTCCGCGAGCACAATTCTTTTGATTGGTCATCACAATATCTACCCAGATATTCGAAGGCCCGGAAGCTACTCTCGAAGTATCTAAAAAACCTTTACCGCTGTATTTCAGCAATTCGTCACTGTTAGAATTTAAAAGTGAAGCAGCTGTAATATGCGGCAGGTGGCTGACGCTTGCGTAAATTTTATCATGCTCAGCTGGTGTCATTGTTATAGTTCTACAGCCGGTCTTGGTCCAGAACCCCTTAAGTAAAGAGACAGCTTCTCGGTTTGTGCCTTTTTTAGTAGTGATAATACAGTTGGCATTTACAAACAGATCGTCGCGTGAAAACTCAACACCTCTTTGTTCCGAGCCTGCTATCGGATGAGAGCCTATGTAATGGACTGACTTCGGTAATCTCTTAGCGGCCCATCGATGCGGTAATGTTTTTGTCGAGCCGACGTCGGTAACAATAGTGCCTTCTTTAAGGCTCGACTTTATGTCTCTGAAAATATCTTCGAAGGTGAAGATCGGCGTGGCCAAAATAACAAGGTCGCTTCCGACAACGCTGTCAGCTTGGTTGTCACTAATACAATTAGCAACCTCCATTTGACGGGCCTTTTTTCTTGTCGCCGCGCGGTGTGAAAAGCCTATAACTTTGACGTTCGGCAGGAAACTCTTTATTGCAAGAGCCACCGAGCCGCCAAGCAAGCCAAGACCAATCACTGTTATTTGTCGTAACTCTTTCACTAATAATACCTTACGAGATAGCAAGTCTCGAAAAAACCCCTTAGAAGCTATACCAACAAAGTGTCTGTGTCAATTTTTTTCTTTTAATTGCGGTACTAAAATGTTATCATTTTAGCTCGAATAACGATTGGCTAATGGATGTGGCAATAAATTGGTGTCCTGCCCATGGACATGGGCTGGAATTTTTTTTGTACATTGGTTATTTAGAGAGTGATAGCGGCCTGATAAACACCGGTTGCGGATTGAGAAAAATGGCGGAAAAAAAAATAGATATTACTGATACTGATAACGGCAACTATCTTGAGTTCGAAGGCAAGATAGAGGATATCGATAAGCAAATTACAGAGCTGCAAAAGCTCTCATCGGTCAAAGGTATCGATTACTCTTCCGAGATAAGAAGGCTTGGCAGGCAGAAGGTCGCTGAGTTGGAGAGTATCTATTCTAATATGACAGCCTGGCAGACAGTCCAGGTAGCCCGTCATCCGAATAGGCCGTTACTATGGGATTATATTAACAGCATCGTCAAAGATTTCCGTGAGCTTCACGGCGACAGACGTTTCGGCGACGATCCTGCTATTGTTACCGGCCTGGGACGAATCAGGAGAGAAAGAGTAATGATCGTCGGCCAGAACAAAGGCCGCAGTACAAAAGAGAAGATCGCATGCAGCTTCGGCTGTCCGAATCCGGAAGGATACCGCAAGGCTATACTGAAAATGAAGTTTGCCGAGAAATACGGCCTGCCTATAGTAACATTCATTGATACGCCGGGTGCTTATCCCGGTATCGGGGCAGAAGAACGCGGCCAGGCCCAGGCTATTGCCGAGAACCTATTTGTCATGTCGAGACTGAAAGTGCCGGTTATCTGTATCTGTATCGGCGAAGGCGGAAGCGGCGGCGCTTTAGGTATCGGTGTCGGTGATACAATGGCTATGCTGGAGTTCTCATACTTCTCGGTTATCTCGCCGGAAGGCTGTGCGGCGATTCTTTGGCGTGACGGTACCAAGGCCCCGGAAGCGGCACAATCGCTTAAGCTAACTAGTAAAGATCTCTTAGAACTTAAACTTATTGATACTGTTATCCCCGAACCGCTGGGCGGTGCTCATAGAAATGTGCACGATGTAGTTTACAATATCGAGGATTATATTGTTAAGACTCTGCGTCAGTTGAAAAGAACAGACATCAATACACTGATCGATAAAAGGTACGACCGCTTGCGTTCGATGGGTACTCAAACTGCCACGACCCTGCAAAGAAAAACAAAAGCAGCAACCGAACGTATCAAAGCCGCGGTACAAACAGCACAGACAAAAACATCAACCGCAAAAGTTTAAGGTATCTTGTGTCAACCGGCATATAGGTAACAGTTTATACTGTCTCAAACCCCACCAAAGTATTGGTGGGGCTAACTATCTAACGGATTTTTTTGTTGTGGGTGTTTATATATTTTATTTTTACGGTTACTTCATCGTCGGTGAAACAATATCTTTTATCAAAACCTTTTGACCATATTCTGCCTGCTCCAAGTGCCCGGGTGGCGGCGTATTTATACCTGTGCACGATTTTATCAATCGATACGGTAGAGGCGCCAAACAAGATATGAACATGATTCGAGCATACCGCTATTGCCAGGATTTTATCGCCGAGTTTTTCAGCGCCTTTGGTAATAGCGTTTTCAACAATTTGTTTTTGTAGTGAATTAAGTTTGACAACAGGAGATTTCTGTAGGGTGCGATTGGCGCTTTGAAATTTTTCATTGCCTCTATAGATAATGCCATTTTTCACATATCCCCGCTTATCACCTTGAAGCCATGTGCCGTAGGTTGTCCAGGTAACCATATATGCCAGGAGTTTAGACAATAAACACCTCCAAAGTTAGCTCCGGCAATACCTTGCCGGAGTTTAATAAATTTCAAGGATCATTTCAGTATATGTCCTATAGATTTCAGATGCAAGCAGTGATGGCTTCTAGATAGATAGTAGGAAATCCCTGTACATGTAATTGATGGGCATTTCTTTATATAAAAAAGCCCGGATGCATGTAGCGATCCGAGCTTTTCGGAGGAAGAAGAGAAAAAGCTTAAAAATCTATCTTTCAGTTGTCATCTACAAGTTAGTACGAATCGCTAAGACAGATGTTCTAATTGCCAAAACTTAACTGAATAAATTATTTAAATCATAAGTGCATTAATTTCAAGCAATTTTTAAGTGTAGAAAAACTTTGCACTCATTATTGCCTTTTAGGTTTGATAAGCGGCAATACAAATGCGATAATCAACTCATAGAGTCGGCATAAATTTAGTTTCTGAAAATCACAAAAAGCTGTGAAAATGATATTATTACAGCGAGTTTTGTTTACGTTACAGGAAAGCAGGTATAACGATGGGTCGTAAAATCACAATTCTTTTGCTTTTAACAGTAATAATTTTCAGCGGCTGTCAGCAGAAGCCCAAACCGGTAAAACCGCTTCAGCCCCAATACGACAGGCCCCTGCCGCCCGGTGCTCACGCCCTTAGGAAAATTACCAATCCCTACGAAATTCCAGACTTTTCCCTGGCTTGTTTAAATACTACCGGCCTGAGAGAGTCTATCGATAATAGTCTTAATTATCTTGGCAAACCATCCAGCAAAAAATATTTCCCGATCCAGGGCATTTCGCATCGCCGGGTAGTCAAAAGCCTTGAAGCTTTTGGCGATCTTCTTGATTCAGGCCTGAGGGGCCCTGCTCTTAACCAGGCTATTCGCGAAAAGTTCGACGTCTATATCTCGATTGGTTGTGACGATCGGGGAACGGTTCTGTTTACCGGTTATTATACGCCGATCTTCGATGGCGCTGATTCAGCAGGCGGGCCTTATCAGTATCCACTTTACAAAACACCGCCTGATCTTATCAAAGGCCCGGATGGACAAATCATTGGTAAACGTATGCCGGATGGTGGAATTTTTGATTATCCGCCAAGGTCACAGATCGAACAATCAAATATGCTAAGAGGCCAGGAGCTGTTATGGCTAACTGATCCATTCGAGGCTTATATCGCTCATGTACAAGGCTCGGCAAAGATACGTAAGCCCGACGGCAACCTGGAAACTATAGGCTATGCCGCAAGTAACGGACACGATTACCGCGGGATTTCCAAGCAGATGATAGCTGACAAAGTTATAAGCAAAGAGCAGCTTAGCCTGGCGGCGATGATACAGTTCTTTAAGAATAATAAGCACCTTGTCAAAAAATATACTCAGCTAAATCCTCGTTATATATTCTTCAGGAAAAGTGGCGGCGATGTACACGGCAGCCTTAATGAGCCGGTAATCGATTATCGCAGTATTGCTACTGATAAGTCCATTTTTCCGCGTGCGGCAATGACTTTCATTGCGACAAAACTGCCGGTTGAAAGAAACGGCGTTATAACTGCACAGGTCTATAGCGGCTTTGCGCTTGACCAGGATACGGGCGGTGCTATACGTGCTCCGGGCAGATGCGATGTTTATATGGGCACCGGTGATAAAGCAGGCGAACTGGCTGGTGCAACATATCAGGAAGGTAAGCTGTATTATTTGTTCTTAAAAGATCCGTTGATCATCTCTGAATATTAATAATGGAGGAATTTTTAAATGGCTAAGATACCTGTTGATTATAGGGACTACTTTGAATTTACGATGGAACGGCTGGGCAAAGAAGGCCTGCTTTTAGTTACTACTGATCCGGACGGTAACGCCAACGCAATGACTATCGGCTGGGGCGTAATCGGTATTGTTTGGCGTAAACCTGTGTTTACGGTACTGGTAAGGCCGTCACGCTATACATACGATTTGCTCGAGCAGGCTACAGAGTTTTCAGTAAATGTGCCGGAGCAGGCTATGGCGAACGATGTAGCGCTGTGCGGAAGTTTGTCAGGCAGAGACGGTGACAAGTTTGCCAGGACATCAATGACTACTACCGGTGCTGATGAGATTTCTGTCCCGGTCATTGAACAGTGCCCTATAAACTATCAATGCAAAATTATTCATAAAACTGATATGGCTCCTGAAACGGTGCCGGATAATATTAATAACATGTTCTATAAGAACAGAGATAATTATCATCGTATTTATTTCGGTGAGATAGTTGCCTGCTATGCTGATGAGGAATTTGACCTTAAAGCTAATTTCTGATAGTTAGCTTATTTAATCTCACTTTGCTCTGTAGAAAAGCTGTAACATCAGGTCATTGCGAGCACAGCGAAGCAATCTTAAACGTTCAAAAATCAAGATTGCCGCAGTCGCTATTGCTCCTTCGCAATGACTTTAATCTTCTTTTCTACAAAGCAATCTTATTTATCAAAAACGCTGATTTCTATATTGATATCGGCGTTTTTTTATTCAGGCATTGTCTATTACATCGATACCTATCTGGCCTGTGATCCTGTCGAATTCATCGAGTGAAGCAAACTCAATAGAGATTTTGCCTTTTTGGCCGGACTTTCTTGTTTCGATCGCTACCTTAGTTCCAAGGTGTTTGCTGAGCATTGTTTCAAGCTCAATGATATGTGGAGCTTTGTATTTTACACGTTTAGCCGGAACCTGGCCGCCCTGCAGGTATAATCTGACAAGCCTTTCAACCTCTCTGACGCTAAGACGCCCTGCCATTGCTCTTTTGGCGAGCTTTTCTTTCATGTCGTCTGTAGGTAGTGAAAGAATGGCCCTGGCATGGCCCATAGAGAGGTCGCCGTCGATGAGCATTCTTTTGATCTCATCAGGTAAGTCTATTAGCCGTATATAGTTAGCAATAACAGAGCGGCTTTCGCCAAGCTTTTCAGCAGCCTGTTCCTGGGTGAAGTTAAAAGTATCAAGATAATTACGATAGGCAACAGCTCGTTCTATCGGGTTAAGGTCAGCTCTATGGATATTCTCAACTAAGGCTAATTCAAGGAGCTCGCCGTCTGACGCTTTCCTTACAACAGCTGGTATCGTTTTCAGGCCAGCCTGTTTAGAGGCCCTGAGCCTGCGTTCACCAGCGATGAGCTCATAGACGCCACCTGATGGGCGAACAATGATTGGCTGGACAAGACCATTTGCTTTGATGCTTTCAGCCAGATCATTTAGATCCTGCTCGTTCCAGGTTGTCCTAGGCTGATAGGGATTCGGCATAATAGTTTCTATGGGTAGCTCTCGCATAGATTCTTGTAACTCTTTGTCAATTGGGAAGTTAGGTGCGTCAGGCGGCACGGGGGCGCTTACATCCTCGATAATATAATCGCTGCTTATAGGACCTAATAGTGATTGGAGCCCCCTGCCGAGATGCTTAGGCTTTTCATTTTTCTTAGTGTTCATAAGACCTCCTTTTCTAAAGAGATACAATCCTTTTCAAAAGGCTGATATATTAATTGTCGCAATATTAACGGACAATACTTTAAAAATGCAAGAATAAAATAATCTGTAATTATGAATCTATGCAAATTGGCGGGATTATGCAAGTTAATGAGATGTAATTTGTGCTTCATATCAATATCTTTGCAAGCATTAAATATAATATCAATAACTAATGTTCCACGTGGAACAATTAGGCATTTATGTCTGATAGTACAGATTTCAGTGCTAAAACACAAAAATTTTAAGTTAAGTTCTTAGTTCTTAGTTTTAAGTTTGCTCTGTAGAAAAGTTGTAACATCAGGTCATTGCGAGCGCAGCGAAGCAATCTTAAATGTTCAAAAATCAAGATTGCCGCAGTCGCTCCTTCGCAATGACTTTAATCTTCTTTTCTACAAAGCAATTTGAATTAAGAAAATCAATCATAAGAATTACCGTGATTTTCTGCTTTGTGGACAAATTACTATCAGCCTGAAAATTGTCTGAATGCTCTGCACCTAAGGCACGAGCTGCATTATATATATTCGAAAACAAGAGGTTAAAGCCTTTGGGCAAATAGACCTCTTTGTTGTGTTTGATAAACATGCAACATTAGCATATGGTTTTGTTAAATGTGCTTTTTAATATTTTTGGCCATTTTTTCCGTTACATTTTCTTACCGGCGTGCACTTTATGTTTAGAAAGTTCCGAATGGAGATTTGTCATTAAGTCTGAGTTATATCTTCATATGTAAAAAGACCTTGGTCATTATTGACTGTGGAGAAACGGCAGGGTTAACAGGATATGTGTTCATGTACAAAGGGTCATAATATTGACTATCTAAATACGCATTATAATTGACAAAAACTACGTAAGTCCTATAATAATACAAGCTTTAGTGTTTTTAAAGTCGCTGGAGGCTCATGGCGGAGATGACACATATTTGGTTTGATCGCAATAATTCGCTATAAATACGCGCGGAAAAGGAAAGTTGAAAGTGCCAGAGGTACGAATTTTTGAAAGGGCAGGTAAATGAAGAAAGAAAAACAAGTCATTATATATATCGCATTTTCTTTGACGTTAGCGGTATCTGCTTTTGCTGATTGGTCGCCACCTGAAGCAGTAACTGAAACAAACACGCAATATACAGATAAACTGCCCTTTATCTCATATGACGGCAAAACATTGTACTTTTCAAGAGTTAACACTGACAGTTTTTATTTTACACGACTTTACAAAGCAACTCGTGAAAATACTTATGGGCCTTTCACAAATATAGAGAATATAAGCGAGCTTAATTATTCCGGCGGACACGTAAATTGTGCATGGGTATCCCCTGATAATCTTCGTATGTACTACAACAGAACCGAGTCCGGCAGTGCATCGCGTATAAAGTATACAAAGCGAGCATCAGTTAACGATAATTGGGGGCCGAGTGTTAATTTAACTGAGATCAATGCACTGGGGAAGGTTTATCATCCAAGGCTTAGCTCAGATGAATTAATACTTGTTTTTGGTAGTGATAGGCTAACAGGAGGTGTCGGAGGGGTGGATATGTGGATGGCGACCAGGCCGGATACGAACTCTCCCTTTGGTTCCGTTAGAAATCTTAGTGAATTAAATTCTACTGACTATGATTCTTATGGATTTCTATCAGAAGATAAATTGACTATTTACTTTTCTTCTAATCGTGAAGGATATGGGCGTATCTACAAAGCTACACGCACTTCTGTTACAGATAACTTTGCTCCTCCGAGCCCGATGCCTGAATTCGATATAGTTAATATGAATTCGTCTGGCCCATGTCCGAGTTCAGATGGGACAGAGTTTTATTTCAATGCCAATATAAGTGGGCAAACAGCAGATATCTATGTTTCCTATTTGATTGAACCGCCAAATATAGTTACCTTGGATATAGAAGGGCCTAATGAAGTGGCAGAGGAATCGGCAGGGCAGTATAGGGCTATAGCGGTTTACGATAATAACAGCACTAAGGATGTAACTGATCAAGCTATATGGGTGGTTGAGCCGGATAAACACTGTGAAATAGACGACACCGGCCTGTTAACTACAGATCAACTTGTAATGCCTTATGAAGATGTCACCATCTACGCACAATACACCGAAGCCAGCGACACCTTCAACGCTCAAAAAGATGTCACTATGTATGCACGTTGTCCAGGAGGTAATGCCTTAGATTTTGATGGCAAGAATGATCATGTAGTAATCCCAGACAACCAAAGTCAACAAATTCAAACCAACCAAATAACCTTAAGTGCATGGATTCTATTGAATAATGATCTGGTTGAGTCACAAGCAAGGATTATATGTAAACAGGAAAATAAGAATAAAGCATGGGGCTTTGAGTTGGTTCGTCATGACTACGGCGACTCCATAGGAAACCGTCTATTCTTTCATGATTCAGACGGCACAACCTGGTATAACTGCTTTAGTCAAACTGATTTGCAGTTAAAGCAGTGGTATCATGTTGCTGTAACAGATATTGCTGGAGTCATCAAAATTTATATTAATGGATATCTTGATACCGAAAGTGATCAAGGCTACGGTATTCCATCTAATATTGTTAGTAATATATATATTGGTAGTTCTGTATATAAAGGCAATTCTGTTTATTTTCTTGATGCAATAATTGATGAGGTAATGGTCTTTGACAGAGCTTTGGCGGTAACTGAAATTAAAGAACTTATGCATTATGGCCCGAATGTTGATGATCCTAATTTAGTAGGTTATTGGGATTTTGAAGAGGGCGCAGGCCAGGTTGCTGGAGATTTAAGTGGTAATGGTAATAATGGCTATCTTGGCATTGATCCTTGTAATCCAGATACAGCCGATCCCTGCTGGATATTACCCGGTGCTCCAACAGTTTGCAGCAATGAGCAGATGATCAAAAAGAACTTCGACAGGGCGTTGAAAGATAAGCAGATGGCCAAAGATAAGATAGACGCGGCTTTAGAGAAAGAGCGGGCCAATCTTAAATTGCTGGCAAGGATGTATCATTCAAAAGATCAGCAGTGGTCAAAATGGCAGATAGCCCGGTCATTTATGCATATCTACCATGCCTTACAAAAAGAGAACCATTGTTTGTATAAGCTGATCGATAGTATGCGAGATATCATCAGGGCGATGGGCACTCTGGAGTTAGAGTCTGAAATGTCACTACCGAAAGAAAGTCATGCACCAAATTCTGTGAGGCGGCGTAGAAGACGATAGAAGATATTTCAAAAAGGGGTTTATATCGGACGCTGGGTGTTTTAGCCCAGCGTCTTTTTTTTTTCTTGTTCTCCTAAAGTTTATACAAAGAACCACTATGATATATCCGATGTAGTTACGGGGATTTAGATGTTTGGCCTTGATAGAGAATAAATACTGCCATGGCTATAATATGGGATGACAATCTGAGTGTTGGTATTAAACAGATAGATGATCAGCATAAGAAGCTAATTAATCTGATCAACGAACTGGAACAAGTGGTCAATAATCAAAGGCCGAAATGTGCAGTACCCAGGATCCTGCGGTGCCTTGCAAATTATACCTATGAGCATTTTGCCGTGGAAGAGGAATATTTTAACCACTATGATTACCCTAAAAAAGTGGCCCATAAGAAGCAGCATCAATATTTTACTCTAAAAATAGTTGATTTCATCAAGCAGTACAGATTCGGCGGGGTGGACATTTCGTCCGACCTTTTCAACATGCTTTCTAAATGGCTTATCATGCATATCAAAGGTTCAGACAAAGAATACAGCGAGTATTTCAAGGCCCAAGGCATAAACTTATAACTATAAAGCATAAAATGCTTATTACTGTTCGACGGAGAATTGGTGTTTTTTCCACTCGTCGAATCCACCCTCGAGTTCCATTACAACAAAGCCGTGGCCTGCAAATTCCAGAGCGGCTTTGGCAGCTAAGTGGCAGACCTGGGAATAACAGTAAATGATGT
>JANQHJ010000025.1 GCA_028282745.1 Sedimentisphaerales bacterium
TGCTTAGCAAACGCATCAGCTTTCCAGCTGACGGAAGCATTAACTTTCCACATAATATACTCAAAGACTACGACCAGATCATTCTGCACAAACGCTGTATTGATCCGTTCGAAGAACCGCGCATAGAACGGCTGCTCACTGAACTGCGGGCTAATGAGTTTATTCTCGTCGGCGCCAATGCTGAAGACTCAGTCGTCGCTACAGCACTTGGGCTGTTACAGCGCGGCAAAAAAGTTACCGTTGTTGTCGATGCCGTCGGCTCACACGATACCCGCGAAGCCACAATGGCACTTCGCAAGATGCAGGCCAAAGGTGCACATCTCGTCGAGACCAAAAAGCTTGCAGGCACCAGCCACCTCCATAAAGTTGGCATCTGCAACTGCGACCTCTGCGCAAACTATAAACCGGCTAAGATCAGCACGAATTAATTATTAGTAGGTCGTCATGTTTTATATTTATCCAGTAATCCTGTTATCCTGTCTGTGTAAATCCATATCTAAAAGTCTGTGGTCTTGTGTCTGGGGTCTATAGTCCCCGAAAATCCGCAAAATCAGCGATGAAAACAGCTTTATAGTTGACATATAGCTGCTTCGGAGCTATATTGACCGCCTTATTTGCGCAGCAGTTGATAAGGAGGCTATACCGGCCTCTTGTCAGATACGATGAAAAGTGAATTAAAAGCAAGAAAAACGCTATTACAAAAGGAGAATCTTAAGATGGCGAAAAAGGCTCAGAAGTATGTCTATTTCTTCGGCGGCGGCAAAGCCGAGGGTAATGCGACAATGAAGGAACTGCTCGGTGGCAAAGGAGCTAACCTTGCAGAGATGACAAGTATCGGAATCCCGGTACCTCCGGGCTTTACGATCGCGACCAAAGTTTGCGACGATTACTATAAAAAGGGCGGCAAGTGGCCAAAGGGTTTGGCAGAACAGATCGATGCTAATATTGCCAAGCTCGAAAAGGTAATGAAGGCCAAGTTCAACGATCCGAAGAAGCCGTTGTTAGTGAGTGTCCGAAGCGGCGCTGCTATCTCTATGCCGGGTATGATGAACACCGTTTTGAACCTCGGCCTCAACGACACAGTGATCGAAGGCATTATTAAGAAGACGGACAATGCAAGATTCGCTTATGATATTTATCGCAGGTTCATCGACATGTTCGGTGACGTTGTTATGGAATGTCATCATGAAAATTTCGAGCATGAGATCGACAAGGCCAAGAAGAAAGCCGGCGTCAAGCTCGATAGCGACCTTTCAGCTGAGCAGCTCAAGGGCGTAGTCGAAGCTTACAAGAAGGTGTACAAAAAGCACGTTGGCAAAATGTTCCCGCAGACCGCCAGGGAGCAACTGACCTTAGCTATCAATGCTGTTATCAAATCATGGATGGCACCGAGAGCTATCAAGTACCGCGAGCTGGAGAACATTACCGGCCTGCTCGGTACCGCTGTTAACGTCCAGGCTATGGTCTTCGGCAACATGGGCGAAGATTGCGGAACAGGCGTTTGCTTTACAAGAAACCCCAGTACCGGTAAGAAAGAATTCTACGGCGAGTTCCTGATGAACGCTCAGGGCGAAGATGTCGTTGCCGGTATTAGAACTCCTATCGAACTGAAGAAGCTCAACAGGGTTATGCCGAAGGCTTACAAGCAGCTTACCGGCCTGATGACCAGACTTGAGAAGCACTATAAAGACATGCAGGACATGGAATTCACCATCCAGGAAAAGGTCCTTTACATTCTCCAGACCCGTACCGGTAAGCGTACCGCCGAGGCCGCAGTTAAGTGTGCGGTCGATATGGTAAAGGAAAAGCTTATCACACAGAAGCAGGCGATCATGCGAGTCAATCCTGACCAGCTCGACCAGCTGCTTCACCCGCACTTCGACCCGAAAGCCAAACGTGATGTCATCGCCACCGGCCTGCCCGCTTCACCGGGCGCCGGTGTGGGACAAGTTGTTTTTGATGCGGATACTGCTGAGGTCTGGAAGGCTAAAGGTAAGAATGTTATTTTGACAAGGATCGAGACCAGCCCGGAAGATATCGGTGGTATGGACGCGGCTGTTGGTATTCTGACCGCTCGTGGTGGAATGACATCTCACGCCGCAGTGGTTGCTCGCGGAATGGGTACCTGCTGTGTAGCAGGTGTCGATGCTCTGCATATCAACTATAAGGCCAAGAAGATGACCGTCGGCAAGCTGACTATCAAAGAGGGTGATATGATCAGTATCGACGGCTCGACCGGTCAGGTCATGAAGGGCAAATTAGCGACTATCGAACCGAAGCTCAGCGGAGCGTTCGGCGAATATATGAAGATGTGCGATAAAATTCGCACTATGAACGTCCGCACAAATGCAGATACACCGCAGGATTCTAAAAGGGCACGTGATTTTGGTGCCGAGGGTATCGGGCTTTGCCGGACCGAGCATATGTTCTTCGAAGGTGAACGAATCTGGCCTGTCCGTCAGATGATCCTGGCAGCTGATGATTATGCCAAAATGGTCGAGGAGATGGATGTGGTTGAGACAGCCAAGGAAAAGAAGGCTGTCGAGAAAATACACGCCGAATCGAAGAAGAAATTCGAGGGCGCGCTGAAGAAATTGCTGCCTTATCAGAGGAAAGACTTCGAGGGTATCTTCAAGGCGATGGCAGGGCTGCCGGTAACTATCAGGCTATTAGATCCACCGCTGCATGAGTTCCTTCCGCATGATAAAGAGGCACAGGCTGAGACGGCAAAATGGCTGAAGGTGAGCCCGGCTGTGGTTAAGAAGATGGTAGCTCAGCTGCATGAGTTCAACCCGATGCTCGGGCATCGTGGATGCCGTTTGGCAGTGACCTATCCGCCGATTTACAGGATGCAGGCTCGTGCGATAATCGAGGCAGCATTGAAGGTTCGCAAGGGCGGTAAGAAGGTTCTGCCGGAGATTATGATCCCGCTGGTCGGTACTGTCGAAGAACTTAAGTTCGTTAAGAATGAGGTTGTCGATGAGATCCAGAAGGTATTCAAAGAGAAGAAATCGAAGATACCTTATATGGTCGGTACAATGATCGAGATACCAAGAGCGGCATTGACAGCTGATGAAGTTGCAACAGAGGCTGAGTTCTTCAGCTTTGGCACTAACGACCTTACCCAGATGGCTATGGGCTTCTCCCGTGACGATGCCGGTAAGTTCCTCGGTGAATATGTCAATAAGGGCATCTATGCGGCTGATCCGTTCCAGCAGCTCGATCAGAGTGGTGTTGGAAAGTTAGTTGAGATGGGCGTTAAGCTTGGCCGCAAGACCCGCAAGAAACTCAAATGCGGTATCTGTGGTGAGCACGGCGGTGAGCCGAGCAGTATTGATTTCTGTCACAGGGCAGGTTTGGACTATGTTTCCTGCTCGCCGTTTAGAGTTCCTATCGCCAGGTTGGCGGCGGCTCAGGCGGCAGTGGTTAATAAATAAAACAGAAGTCAGAATTCAGAAGTCAGAATATAGGAAGGCGCGGTTTAGGTACTTCGACCGCGTCTTTTTTTTGTTGTTCCATTTTCAATACCATCGGTGAAAAAGTGGTGGATGGAAATATTGGGGTCTTAAATTTGTTTTACTACAACATTGTCAAAGTAACAGGTATAGCTCCACAGCATTCCCAATCCGAATCTGCCGTTTGTCAAAGGATTGGGATCAGTAACCGTGTCAACATGCTCATTTTCTATATAAAGCGATATTGTATCACCTGAAATGGCGAGTTTGATATGGCAGACGGAAGGAATGAATATCTTACCATTAGCATTTGAATCAATAAGAGTTGAGCCGGTACCTTGCTGATATTTATGTATCGCATAGCGGTTGGGGTACTGACTGTGGTCATGCTGAAATATCTCAATTCTATATTCATCCTGCCAATGCCCTGTGCTTCTAAGGACAAATTCACAGTTTCCACTGGTCATATCTACATCTGCTTCAACGGAATAGTCCATCCAAGACTGGTCGCCAGAGTATATCCAGCCATCCTTTTGATGGCCGGCTCCAACACCTTTAAGCTTTCCGTTTTCGATAGCCCATGAGCCTTCGTTTATTTCCCAAAGAGTAAGGCTACCGCTTCCAAAATCATCTGCCAATAAAATAAAGCCTGACAGCCAATTATAAGCCATGACCGTAATATCATCAAAACCGATGAAGTCGTCACCATTAATATCTCTTCCTTCACAACATGAACCGTAACAGTCGCAGCCAGTATCCAGCCATCTTTCAGCCAGCATCGCAAAATCCTTAAAGTTTACAAGCCCGCTGTCATCGAAATCAGGATTACCGGGGCAAATGCCTCGTTCATAGGCCCCCATGTCAACAGTTGCTGTAAAGTCTTTGTTATTATCCAAAAGACGTGGATGACCAGCGGCATCCAGTGGGACAGGTTCGGTTTTATCGTCATCATCATCGATGTCATAAATGTCTGCCAGCAGATATGAATTATTGCCTATCTCGATACAAGGTGAGCCGAAGGCAAGTTTAGTATCTCCAATACAATCATCGGCTGTATTCCACTGGCCATCCGGGCCGGGATTCGGGTCTGTGACAAATAAGGGGTTGTTGTCAATATTAAAATTCAGCATACCGCTGAATGGTAGATTTCCGTCATCGGGCATTTCATCCTGGATACAACTGTAATAAACAACAGGTGTATAGCCGAAAATTTGAGAATGTTCGCTTATTGGATTAATATCGGTATTGCCCCAAAAGACGCAGTTTCTTATCGTGGCCAGACTGGAATAGCTGGTAGAGTCACTATTGAACATCCCCCCGCCATAAAGGCCGGCAATATTGCCTGAAAATGTGCAGTTGATAAATTCCGGTTCGCTGTCCCAGTTATAGACACCGCCTCCAGCTTTTATTGCAGTATTGCATTTGAATTCACAATTGATAAATTCAGGTTCAGCGTTTTCGTTATATACAGCTCCGCCGCTGCCTCCTATACCGCTTGAATTAACATTGCATACATTCAATAAGAATTTAGAATTAACGACAGTCGTATTGCTGTTTTGGTTATATAAAGCTGCTCCGCCGTAGATGGCAGCATAGTTGTTTCTAACCAGGCAGTTTACTATAGAAGAGCTGCTTTGGGTGCAGTATATCCCAGATCCCATTTCCGCCGCATTAGAAGTTATGATGCAGTTTTTGATATGAGCTTGTGAATTGTCCATGAATATACCGGCTCCTTTATTGTTAGGATCGGATTTATTAGCAAAGCCAGATTCAATTACAAATCCGTCAAGTAGAGTATTGGCATCGCAATTGTTCATAGTAACGACGTGAAGACTGTTGTCGTTTGGGTCACCGGGAACATTTATATCACCGCTTAGAGTTGTTACATAAACTTCCGGTTCCCGTATGTTTGGATCACCGCCATGTGTGGGGAAGCCGCCATAAACCTTAACGCCGTTAGGAATGCTAAAAGTATCGACCCGATCATCACTTCCTGTTGGGTGAGCCCAACTTGTGTCAGGATAGTATTTGTTGTTAAGCGCTGGTGCAGCGACATGAATTTCATCGCCATATTCTGCTTCCAGCAATGCATCCCGTAAGAAGTAATATGCCGTCTGCCAACTGTTTCCGTTGGGCTCTGCGGCGGTGCCGGCATGGTCAACATAGATTGTAGTCGGTATCCTTTCAGAAACGCTTTTGGTAAATTCAGTAGAGTCGATAACCTCGTTCCAGCTTAAATAGATTTGGTCGTTAACTACTTGCGCGGTTAGATTTGCCGGAGGAGGTGAAAGACTATCAAGCATCTGTAAACTGACTGGTGAAGCATTTGTTGTAAGTAGAACAACAAAATCCTGCTGAGGAATATGATTTTTACGTTTGCCCGCAAGTTCTGCATAAACTTCCAGCATGTCATCAGTAAGGTCGTCATACTGATATACATTTAAAAGTGATCGTTGATAGATTTCATGTAGAGCAGGTTCATCTGTTGCTACCGTTATATCGTATTCCAGATTTTCCTCAAGTATCTGATCGGGAGCCGGCGCAATATCATCATCAATAAGGCGGCATCTAAAATCGTATACCGGTTTTGGAATTGCTGAACTGCTACCTTTAACATATATTTCCCTTTGGAAAGTTGTTTTCCATGAGACATTCTTTTTTGTTTTAAGCGGGCAGGTTAAGATCATATATGTATCATCACCTATATAATCATTTCCGCCGAAATCGACCCTTACCTGCTGTGCCGATATTGCCCTGACCCAGTAATAATATCTTGTGCCTGGCTGGGCGTCGGCATCTGTCCAGTTGGGCTCGGTTCGCCATTTTTCAATAGGTTCTGCCAAAGTGATATCATTGCTTTCGCTTCGCCATATTTCATAATATATTGAATTGTCGGCTTTTAACCGTGTGGTGAATAGGACGATCAGGGTTAGTGTTGCTGTTAATACTGCTTTTGGTTTTTTGTTTCCTTTCTTCATGTTTACCTTCTCGCTAAGGTTAATAGAAATTAAGCGCATAAAAATGGACACTGCTACATCGTGCTCGTCTCGGGCCCGGCAAGGCCCAACTCGCAACACGCAAGCAGTGCCCGTTTCGCCAAGAGACAAACAGGCACCGACTTACTTACGTTTGCGAGTTTTCAAATTTGCCGGTTTGAGACAAAACGCAATAAGTTCAACACAAGTGCTTCTTATTCAGTTTTTAAAGGTTTGTCAAATTACCTTTTTATAAATTAAACTATCATCTTTTATGGGTTTTCGTAACAGCAAATTTTAGAAATTATAACAGGAACCGGCCTTGATTTCAAGAATTTTGCATTTCCAGACAGTGGTGACACCCCTTTGATTTTACAAAAAACGTTTTTCAGTCGATATTTAAGTTTTTTTCGACTTTGCGGTGAAAGTGAAAAACGGGGCCTGCCTGAGATGTTTGCCAGGCCTTGTTCTTCAAATGAGTATTTTACGTTGTGCAAAGTGATGGTATCGTAGTGTAATTATCTATGTCACAGACCAATCTTCCAAGGGGTAAAATCCGTTCGAATCTTTGGGATACTGGTATTGC
Organism: Sedimentisphaerales bacterium; assembly: GCA_028282745.1. Classification (GTDB taxonomy): domain Bacteria; phylum Planctomycetota; class Phycisphaerae; order Sedimentisphaerales; family Anaerobacaceae; genus JANQHJ01. The sequence goes on from JANQHJ010000025.1 coordinate 7,017, forward strand.
GTTTATGATGAAAAGGCCGGCGACGGCGTGTTTATAAGTGTCATCAATGTGGGGCAGTGCACATCTGCCGATATCGAGGGCGGATTCGTAAATGGAAGTATCTTTGCGAGACTTTTTTGCAAGTGCATAGGCTAAATCGAACTTGCTTTTTAACATGCACCTTGTGAATGATTTGGGCTTGCTGCTGTCGGCGTTAATCTCGTCACGGTAAACGTGGGTATAGAATTTTATGATGTGGCTCAGCGGGATGGGCTTTTGGGTATGGCTGGACCATGGCATGAAGGAGAGCGATGTGAAGTGGATCCAGAAGGCTTCGGGCAGGGTGAATCCGAAATTAACGAGTTGGTCAGTGTGATGGCGATAAGTGTCGTACAGGCAGTCAACAGCGTCAGAAAGATGGCTTACCATAATCGAAATTCCTTTATTGTCATGTATTTAATCACTACAAGTTCATTTATAGTGTTGCAGTTTGAGCTTACTATTAGGGAATTGTTATTTTATTGTTTGTGTGAGTATGGGATTATTGGGATAAAAGCGTAAGAAAGCTCGACTTATGGAAAAGTATGCTGTATAATATTGGTTTTTTAAGAAATACGTAAATATGTTCTCAGCTAATTCGTGAAATTGAGTAGAATTGATGAAACCAGCTATAATTTCCGAAGAAAATTTTAGAGAGCTGGCGACGGAGCGAATCGGGCCCCTGATGTGCGTTATCAATTGCCTTTGCAAGAAGGAGGCCACAGTTAAGTTTCTTAACAGGCTTTGTCTTAGTGAGCTTTTGTCGCAGTCAACATCGATAGAAGAGTTTCTTGATTCTTATGGAGCCAAGAACAATCTTCAGTGGTCAGCATTTCGTTCTTTAATCGCAACAATCAAACTTTTTTCCGATGTCAGTTACGAGTTACTTCATATCAAACACGGTTGCAGCAGGTATCGTTTGCTTGATATTGGTCATGATTTTGTGGGTGCGACTGAAGAGGCTTTTACATTTACGAGGGGTGTTCTGTTTAAAACATTCCCGTTATTGCAGGAGCAGGTTGAAAATCTTAAGCTAGATATTAGGCCTGATGATTCCAAGAATAAAACGTGTGTCGAAGGTATCATTGACGGGGTTTTGTCACAGGATAGCGGTAGCCGTCATGTGGAAACGGCAGCGGAGACGGTGACGCTGTTAGCGACCTCTTTTTTGAATTTATCAGTTGCCGGTGAAGTTATTCATGATGCCAGGCGAGTTGAGATCAACGAGCATGGCCTGGGGTTGAGCGAGATCCTTAGTGAGAAGAAACTGCGAAGCCTGGAGCTTGAATTTCATAATCTGCAGTCGATATATGATACGAATGTCTCGGATACAGATGTTGAGAGCCTTGATTCGAATCTGCCTGTTCTTCGCGGGCACATAAGCGTAGTATTTCATCTTCTAAGGACAGCTACGGATCTGGCCCATTATTACGAAAGGCACGTAAGTACGAAGAGGGTGGTGACCGAAAAAGATAAAGAGCCTTTGGTTGATAGCTGTGGTCTGCTTGGTGTTTTGATGGATTATTCCATAACATATGCCAGTAGGTATATTACCAGTGCGAAAGAGCTGTGTCATACGATGCTTAAGGAATATGCTGAGGTCGGAGAAATAGAGGTATCGGTGCCGAGGTATAGGGGATTTCATGTCCGGCCTTCCACGTTAGTCTCAAAGATAGTTTTGCACTATGGCAGTAATATTCAAATGCAGCTCGACGAGGATAAGTATGACGCAAGCTCGCCGCTTGAGTTGTTCAGGGCGAATGAAAAGATCAACGCTAATAAGCGATGCTTTATTAACCAGGAAATCGTGCATACCGATCTGATACCGGCCAAGCCGGGCGAGAGGGATATTAAGGATATTGTACGGGATATTGTGATGACGCTGGTTGGGTCGAGTAAACTTCTTCTTTATGAACAGCCATTGAAGCTGCGGAAGGATCTGGGACAAGATAATAAGACGCTGCTGCATCAGGTGATCGATGAGATAACGCGTTTACAGGCTACGGGAAAGATCGATATTGAGACAGATCTGAAAGTTAAGTTTGTCGGTGACAAACGAGTATTGGCTGATATTAAGTTATTGGCGGAATCGGGATACGGTGAGGATAACTTCGGTAATAATATTCAGCTGCCCGATGAGTTGAAATATCTTCGCAGGTAGAAATCGTCCTAAGCCGCATTTCTTAATACCTTGTTTGTGAGAATTTAGAATGGTGTCATTTATTCTTCTTTGTGTGTTCCTTGGGGTGGGGCATTTCCTTCGTAGTAAGGTCAAACTATTCCAGAAATTATATCTGCCAAGCTGTGTTATAGGTTCTGGATAGTTATACTTTCTAAGTTGCTACACAAACGATAAATAACCCCGAAGCAGGCTTCAGGGCTAAACAATAACTATCGTAAACAATTTTAATTTTTATGGTTTATAACATACCTGATCTTCTTTTTCAGGTCATCTTCTGTAAAACAAAATCTCTTGTCGAAACCACGTGTCCATATTCTATTTTTCAATCCTGTCTCCTTAAGTGCTTTTGTCGCTACATTCTTATACCTTGAAACAGAACTTTCGATAGATTCGTTGTGTTTGATAAGGACGAGATGGATGTGATTTGAACAGACCGCAATTGCTAATAGTTTTTGGCCAATTCTTTCAGCCTCCTTTTTTATCATGGTTTCTGCCATCTCTTTTTGTTTATTGTTTAAATGTACACGGTTAGTTTTTTGAAATCTCTTATTTGCTAATTCAAGGTTCTTGTTTTTGTTCTTTATTTGTCCATTTTTAACATAACCTCTTCTGTCTCCTTGCAGCCATGTTCCGAAAGTGGTCCATGTAACCATATATCCGAGTAATTTATCCATACCCAGATCGTATTATCATATGAAACATTATGCAATAACGTTTTGTTTAGCACCCAGGCCTGCCTGGGTGTCAATAACTTGACAATTTATCTTTGATATAATATTGTTTGTCAAGAGTTTGGCTTTTTATTTGGGAATAAAGGAGGTAAATATGTCATTATCAATGGAATTGTGGAAGATTGATAAAGAACAACTCGTACCTCTCGACAAAGCAGCCCTGAATTTTGAAAAAAGACTGGAAAATTGGATAGAAAATGATGTGTCAATAATTGGATATGATGCTTTGATTATTGGGCGTCAGGTTCACACTGGATATGGCGGGTATATTGATCTTTTAGCAATAAATAGTTATGGTGAATTAATTATTATTGAATTAAAAAGAAGCAAAACACCGAGGGATATTGTTGCACAATGCTTAGATTATGGAACTTGGGTGCATAATTTGGGTTATGAAGATATTTCAATTATTTATGATTCTTATAAAAAAGAGTCCTTAGGGAAAGGTTTTGCGGAGTACTTTGATGCTCCTATACCGGAAAAAGTTAATAGTGCATACCAAATCGTTATCGTTGCAGAATCATTAGATGAGTCAACTGAAAGAATTGTTCAGCATCTTAATGATGTTCATGGTATTAATATTAATGCAGTTTTCTTTAATGTATTTGCTGACAATAAGCATGAGTATATTGGCAGATCATGGTTGAAGGATCCCGTGGGTGTTGATGAAAGGTCGGTATCAGGTAAGAAATCAAAGTGGACAGGCTTTTATTTTGTTAATACAGGTATAACTGAAGATAATTCGCGAGATTGGGACTTGAATATAAAATATCGTTTTATCAGCGCAGGTGGCGGCAATAGATGGATTAATGCAATAAAGAAATTAAAGAAAGGAGACAAAATATTTGCCTTGATAAAAGGGAAGGGATATGTTGGTTATGGAATTGTTGAAGAAGAAGCGGTTATCGTAAAGAAATTTGAGTATAGAGACAAATTACTTATCCATGAACTACCTGATCAACACCAATGGAGACAAGAAAAAGAACCTTTCATGGATGAATGGTTGGTTAGAGTTAATTGGTTAAAAACCTATGATGAGAACAAGGCGCAGTGGTTTAAAGGAGCATTTGCAAACCAAAATGTCGTTTGTAAATTGAGAGATCAAAATACCTTCCAGTTTTTATGTAAGAAATTTGATGTAGAAAAAATGTCAATTGAATAACATTAGATGTTTCTAAAAAAAGGTGGGATAAACCCACCCTGTGATTTTAATTTATGTGTTATTATTATTATTGTTTGTTTAGCATGTCTTTCAGGATAGTTCCCATTAGTGCATCTGTCATACCGCCGCCGGGGCCACCGACCATAACTTCTGGTGTGATAGAAATATCTTCCTGAGCGACGAGCTTCATGATCTCGACGAGTGCTGCATTATCGGCACCAATAACTTCAGCGATCATTTGATAGGCCTTTGCCTTTGCGTCTGCGACGAGTTTGATCTGCTCGGCTTCGGCTTGTGCGTCGATGATCATTTTTTTCTTTTCCTCTTCAGCGACCTTAACGCTATATGACGCAGTAGCTAAACGTTTTTCTTCCTCAGCTTCCTGTGTTGTTTTAGTTAAAGCTTTTTGTTTTTCTGCCGCAAGCTGCTGAACTTCAAATGTCGTTTGTTGTTGCACGGCGATTTCTCTATCGGTTTGAGTCTTCAAAAGTGCTCCCAAAGATTTTTCATCACCGACATTACTAATATTAACACTCAAAAATGTCACGCCTTCTTTTTCAAGTTCAGCTTTAAGCATTTCGGCGCTTTGCTTTTCTTGGACATCACGGTTTTGAACGTAATCAAGGGCCTTTACCTTACCAGCGTTGTTTCTAAAGATCGCCCTTACCTTTGGAGTTACAATTTTATTCAATACAAGATCATTATCACCGATGTTTGCTACAACTCGGGGCGCGTTTTCCTTATCGATCTTATATATTATCCTGACATCAACTGGAAATTCATAACCATCTTTACTTATGACATTAATTGGTTTTTCAGGCTGGCCAGTGGCGATTTCTCCGCGTTCTTTTTGGGCGGTATAACTGACCTTTATCTGCCGGATATCGATCATCGTTACTTCGTATGCCTTGGTATTGAGATAATATTTACCTTCTGTAAGTGGGGTATCCCAGATACCTCTTTGGCCTTTTTTAACCAGCCTGTCTTCTGTTTCTACAACCTCACCGACATTACTTTTAACCACTGCGACAAAACCGGCTTCGACGTTTGTAATTGGTACGATCTCAACGTCGAAAAGAGCAGTATTGATAGGATGTGTTGCCGGCTCCAATACTGTTAACTGTGGGCCTTTATAGCCCCCGCCTTCGCCAAGGAAGTATTCTGCATTCTTCATCTTATCCGGGTCATCCCACTTTGTCGCGAAAACAGTATTATCTGGAAGGCTTTTCCCATCGTTTGCTGTAAGAATACCAACTTGTCCTTCTTTAATAACGGTCATTGGTACTTTTTTGACATCGTATGCCCACGGCCAATAGAAGAATTTCCAGCCTGGTGTTAAGACCTTGGCTTGGATACCATTTTCACCGTTAGCAGCGATGAACTGGCCAGCCGGCATGGAGCCGCCGCCGAGCTTTTTGTTGACGATGCCTACTTGATTGCCGCCGATCTTCTTGGTTGAGATGGCAACGATACCGACGATCATTATCAATACTACCAGGATGATAATGAAACCTGCGCCAAGCTTTTTGGCTTTTGCATTCATAATCTCGTAATTTCTGTCCATTCTTCTGCCCTTTAAAAATGGTTAAAAAAACCGCAATAATATCGGTATATTCGGTTTAATCAGGCTAAAAAGTTTAGCATTTAGAACGCCATTAGTAATAAGTACGCACAAGTAGTGTTAATATTCAAAAAAACGGGTGCTTTGTGTAAAAGTATTGACAAATGAGCGAAATAATACGAAAATGCCGGGTCTTAGCGGTGAGAGTAGCTCAGCTGGTTAGAGCACTGGATTGTGGATCCAGGGGTCGCGGGTTCGAATCCCGTCTTTCACCCTTTTTTCTTTATAATGAGAACTCTGTGCGATTAACCATTCATTTGCGGAGATTGGACAATGGATGATCAGGCAAAAGAACAGGCCTTAGGTAGCGGGAAAGCAAAAATCTCAAAACTAGCGATAGTCTCTTTGATTCTTGGATTGATAAGTCTTTGTGTTTTATTTATTAAAATACCATATACATGGTGTGGAACTTGTCATGTATCTATTTATATGGAGCGTGTTTTACCACTCAGATTTGTTGCAGTTCTTGCAATAATTTCAGGCTTAATTGTGCTTCTGAAATATATTCACAAACAATTAAATAATACACTGTTTGCGTTATGTGGAATAGTATGTGCATTACTATCATTTTTAGGTCCACGAGATATTTCGACACCTGCGAGTGTATTGTGTAGGCTCAATCTTTCTGGAATGTCCAAAGCGATGATTTTATATGCTGGTGATTTTAATGATATGTTGCCAATCCCTGAAAAGTGGTGTGATCTGTTAGTAGAATATGCAGATTGTAAACCGAAACAGTTTTTATGTGGTGGTTCAGATAATAAAGTTGGTGAGTCGAGTTATGCATTTAATGTTAACCTGAAAGGCAAGAATGTATATGAGCTTGATTCAAATGTTGTTTTAATATTTGAGACAAACGAAGTTGGCTGGAACCTTTGTGGTGGCAAGGAATTGATTAGTTGTGCTAACCATAATGGAGAAATATGCAACGTGATATTGGCGGATAGCCGTACGAAAAGGATAAGGTGTAAAGATATAAATAGTTTGAATTGGGGAGTGGAGGGGGAAGAATAAACCCTCTAGGTGGGCCTAGGGACTAGATAAAAGAGATTGCTTTAGTCTTCGACTTCGCAATGACATTTCCCCGGCCCACAGGTGGCCGGGCTAAACAAACTGTGGTTATGAGAAGTTGTAATGTTTGCGGACGGGTTTTTTTACCTGCCATGTGCATTCAAGATCGACGGGG
>JANQHJ010000066.1 GCA_028282745.1 Sedimentisphaerales bacterium
ACAAAAAAAGCAAAGGGCCGAGGGTCTAAAGCCCTCCGACAGATTTAATATTCCCGCCCAGGATATGCCTGCCCAGGATGCAGGCGAAAGACGCTCAAATGTCAATGAAGTTGCCTTGGGTTATACCGAGGCCCAGGCGCAGCTCGAGGCCATGCGTTGTCTGCAATGTAAGAATGAGCCTTGCATACAAGGCTGTCCTGTCCGTATCAGGATAAAGGATTTTGTTAGCGCTATCGCAGAGGGAAACTACAAAGAGGCCCTTGCTATTATTAAAGAAAACTCACTACTGCCTGCGGTATGCGGCAGAGTTTGCCCGCAGGAAGTTCAGTGCCAGGAAAAGTGCACCATAGGCTTAAGGTTCAAGGACCCTACAAAGGCTGTATCTATCGGCAGATTAGAAAGATTTGTTGCTGATCTTGATACCGGCGATTCTGAAATTCCGGATGTCGCGCCGGAGACAGGAATGAAAGTAGCCATCATCGGTTCCGGCCCTGGCGGTATCGTTTGTGCCGCTGATGTAAGAAGAGCCGGGCACGATGTTACAGTTTTTGAAGCCTTTCACAAGCCCGGCGGTGTTATGGTTTACGGCATACCTGAGTTCAGATTACCCAAAGCTATCGTACAGGAAGAGATAGACGTCCTTACTAAAATGGGCGTAAAGATAGTACCGAACTTTCTTGTCGGGCGCACTCGCACAATTGATCAGTTAATGAAAGAGGACGGCTTTGACGCTGTTTATATTGGTGTCGGAGCGGGGCTGCCGAGATTTATGGGGATTGAAGGAGAATCGCTTGTCGGTGTTTACAGCGCTAATGAATATCTTACCCGCGCCAATCTGATGAAGGCTTACGAGTATGGCAAAGGCGCCGATACCCCGATATCCAAATCTAAAAAGGTAGCTGTCTTCGGCGGCGGTAATGTCGCGATGGATGCAGCCCGTACGGCACTTAGGATCGGTGCCGAAAATGTGTATCTTGTCTATCGAAGAAGCGAAAAGGAAATGCCTGCCCGTATCGAAGAAGTTCATCACGCCAAAGAAGAGGGTATCGAGTTCCATATTCTTAGAAATCCTAAGCGGATTATCGGTGACGAGAACGGCCATGTCAAGGCTATCGAATGTCTCAAGTACGAACTCGGCGAGCCGGACGAATCAGGCAGATGCCGGCCGGTGCCGATAGAGGGCTCGGAATATGAAATAGAGGTCGATACTGCAGTCGTTGCAATAGGTAACGGTTCGAATCCGCTTATCCGCCAGACCACACCCGAGCTTGAGTTCAATAAATGGGGCAACATTGTGGTTGACGATAACTGCAAGAGCTCGATGGAAGGTGTTTACGCAGGCGGCGATATTGTGTTAGGTGCCGCTACCGTTATCCTTGCTATGGGCCAGGGCAGGATCGCCGCGGCGGGTATCAACGATTATCTCGCTCAAAAGAAGGCTTCGAATAAGTAATACCTGTAAAATAGGTTTTCAATATTCAACTGCTGGGGGATTTGTCAGCAGGGGGTTTTTACTGAGACTTAATTTCCAACCTTGGTTTGACAGTAACATGCTCTTGTAGTAATATGACCGGTTCTTCAAAGCCCGCAGTAACGGCGCGATGGGTATTGTGCTTGCTGAAATGACTTTAGGAACGGTGGAAAATGGAAATAAAACCTTTCAAAGCTTATAGGTATCGGCTGGATTCGGTCGCCGCAAACAGCGATTGTATTGCTCCGCCATACGATGTTATCGACGCATCACAGCAGCAGGGGCTCTATGACAAGAGCGATTACAATATTGTTCGTATTATCAAAGGCAAGGTAGAATCCTCAGACAATGGTCAGACCAATCGTTACACTAGGGCAGCCGATTACCTCAATTCCTGGATCAAGAAGGGTATTGTCAAGCAGGATAGCAGCGAAAATTTTTACGCTTATGTCCAGGATTTCGAATTGGCTGGCGCCTGGTTCCAAAGATACAGCTTTGTCGCACTCGGCAAACTCGAGCCGTTCGGCAAAACAGTAAGGGCACATGAATACACACTTCGCGGCCCGAAGAAAGACAGGCTCGAACTAAAGAAAGCAACCGGCTCCGATTTTGGATTGGTCTTCGTGATGTACCAGGACGAACAGCATATCGCCGAGCATATAATCGAAAAGAGGATAAACGAAGAGCCCGAGGTGGACTTCAACGACAAAATGAATGTTCGCCATCGCCTTTATATTTTAGATGACCATCCGAGTATCGATGCTATCAAAAAAATGATGGAAAATAAAACTGTCATTATCGCCGACGGCCATCATCGCTATGAGACTGGTGTCAATTACAGCGAGCAGTCTGACGACCCAGCCGCAAAATATCAGATGATGGCATTTTCTAATACCGCTCAAAAGGGTCTGATCGTGCTGGCAACTCACAGGGTTGTCAATAATGTTGACGGTTTTAGTTTTAAGGAATTTGTCGATAAGCTCGAAGAAAAATTCGATATCGAAAAGTTGTCGTTCGGCCCTAAAACATCATGCCGGGATGCAAGACATCAGATGCTCGACATTATGAAAGTCGCGCATGCCAAAGATGACAACACGATAGGCATCTACGGAGGTGATGGTGCTTTTTACGTAGCTACTTTGAAAGATCAGTCGCTCATGGCCGACGCCAAGCCCGGTATGTCACAGGCCTGGCGAAAGCTGGACGTGGCGGTATTGAGTCAGCTTGTTTTGGAAGAGATACTCGGCATCGACAAAGAAAAACTGGCCGATGGCGGGTACGTAGAGTATGTAAAAGACAGCGGCAATAAAGCGAAAGAGCTTGTCCGTAAGATTGATAACAAAGAGGCTCAGGCAGTCTTTTTCCTGAACCCTCCGAAGATAAAACAAATTCAGGATGTTGCTGATTCCGGCGAACGGATGCCGCAGAAATCGACGTATTTTTACCCGAAAGTGTATACAGGCTTAACAATATATAAATTGCAATAGCTTTTAATGGAGCGAATAAAATGACTGACTGGAAAAATCCACCGAGACTATTCATACCCGGCCCTGTAAAAGTTGACGACGATGTGCTGCAGCAGCTTTCACTGCCGACGCTCGGCCATCGCTTGCCGGAATATTCGGATTTACACGGCGAGACCGTTGACATGCTCAAAAAGATTTTCTTTACCGAGCAGAATATCTTCCTGAGCACAAGCTCAGCTTCGGGCATCTGGGAAGCTGCCATTCGTAACTGTGTAGATTTCGACGAGACTGTACTATGTACCATGTGCGGTGCGTTCAGCGATAAGTGGTCTTCAGTTGTAAAATCATGCGGCCGAAAGGTCGAAGAGTTGAAAGTTGACTGGGGCCGGGCTATTACTCCTGAATTAATCGACGCGAAACTAGCAACCGGCAAATATGCCGCTATCACAATGGTCTATAACGAGACAAGTACAGGCCTGGCCAATCCTGTCTATGAGATCAGCAAGATGATGAAGGAAAAACATCCTGACGTTATGGTCTTCGTTGACTCTGTCAGTGCAATGGTCGGTTTGCCGCTGCATTTTGACGAACTGGGCTGGGATATTACTTTTGCCTCGGTCCAAAAAGCTTTTGCTATCCCGCCGGGAATGGCAGTTGCTTTGGTTAGTGACAGGGCTCTTGCAAAGAGTGAGAAGGTTCCTTACCGCGGCTACTACTTTGACTTCCAGGCTTTTGCCAAAACTGCCGCCAAGAACCAGACACCGACTACGCCTTCTATCCCGCATATCATGGCGATCAATTACCAGTGTAAAAAGCTCGTCAAAGAGGGCATGGAAAATGTCTGGAACAGGCATAAAAAAATGGCTAAGTACGTCAGGGCATGGGCAAAGGAAAACTTCGATCTGTTCTGTGAAGATCGATATGCTTCCGATACCCTTACTACGATCAAGAACACAAAGGGCATCAGCGTTGCCGATACCATCAAAGCTATAAAGGAAAAACACAACACAGTCTTTGGTAACGGCTACGGCAAGCTCAAAGAAGATACTTTCAGGATTGCGCACATGGGCGACATTAAAATGGACGACCTGAAAGAACTTCTCGGCTGGATCGACGAAGAACTCAAATAGAGAATTGCTTTCGAAAGAATACAACGGTCTTGGTTTTTTCCAAGGCCGTTATTTTTATGGCTTTTTAGTTCTAAAGTTATCAAACCTGATCTTAAAAGCTTTCATTGCCGGCAGGACATTACCATTTTCATCAAATAAAGCTATGGAATATCGCTTAGCCGAACCAATATTTTAATGACCCTGATAGCTGAATTCCAATATTCTTGGCTCTGCGAGTCTTCGATAATCTTCCATGCTCAAACGCACAGCCTCTTCATGCGATCCCGCCTGAAAGACGATATGGTCATCTCTTTCGAGCGATTTGTCCATAATTGTTGGCAGATCATAGAGCTTACCGAACGGCGGCTCGGCACCGAGTTCGCAGTCATTGCAGATATATCCGACTTCGGTTTCATCTGCCAGTTCCGCCCTAGTCGCACCTAACTGTGTCTTTAGCTTTTGCAAATCGACTTTATGATTTGCGTCCAGCACACACATCATAGTTCGGCCGTCAACTTTTACCAGCACAGGTTTGGCTACAAATCTGCCAGGCTCATGTTCGACCGCTGCCATCCGCTGAGCTGAAAAGGTCGGCTTATGTTTGGTCACTTCGTATTTGACTTTCGCCTGTTTTAAAAATTCTATGATCTGCATCGGTCATTCTCCCAAACCTAAATACTATTGTTCTTTCTTATCCCCTAACAAACCTCCGACGCCTTCAAGTATTTTTTCAACTTCTTTTTTGCTGCTTTCAATCTCTTTCTTAAACTCATCCGCCATTTTAGTGACATTTTCTAACGAGCCTTCTATCGACTTTATCATCTCAGCAGGTAACTGATCGGCGCCTTGCTCGGCCACCGCCGTTGCCAGAACCAAAAGAATTTCAGCGCTGAGTTTAGCGACGGTCATTTTGTCTTTGCTGCCAAGATTTTGCATCTCTATAGGATTAAGATCAAGCGTTATTGGCTCGGCAGGTGGCAGTATTACATTGACCTTTGTGTTGGTTATTTTCAGTTCTTTAATTTTGATAGCCTTACCGTCTTTTTTCGGCTTTTCAGGAGTTTCTTTTGGTGCTGACTTAGGAATGTTATTAATTATATCCTGCAGGTTATTTGAAAGCCCTTTTTGCTCAATGGTCAAAACCATACCGTCGAAATCGATCGTTTCTATCTCTACGGTCTCTGACATCAATGAACCCAGAGAAGCATCGACCATTCCTTTTTTGAGTTCGAGCAGGGTTTTGTTTTCATATCCTTCGGGATTAGCGACACTCAAGCCTTTCATCGTCACTTTGCCTCTTATCAAAGACATGGTCACACCCTTGAGATCTACATCCACGCCGAGAGCCTTGGTGCCCCCTTTCTTAACCGCAGCCTTGACCGCGCTTTCACCGAACAGTGAGACCACTATCATTATCAACGCCACGATAATAAGAATTAACGCGAGGATTGTTCTGATGTTGTTTTTGGCTTTCTTCATTTCTAAGCTCCCGAAAAATAAGATATGTTTCTTTCAATACTTGTATTGTACCTCTCGAGACATTGTCCAACAAGACTTTTTTATATAAAGGTAACTGCCAGCAGTGCCAAAGCCGCTATCACCGCAACCGTGAAGGTGATTTGCGAATATTTATTGTACTTAGCCAGCCCTGGGTGCTGGTCCTCGAATTCATGGTAATATTCGTCGAGGTCGTCATCATATTTGGGCTTGAATCGCAACTGCACATAAATATACGCGCAGATGGATATCAAAAACAACGGCGCCGCTATCAACCCGGTTATCACTTTAATATAAGCTATCAACGTCATTCACTAACGCCTTTTTCAGATAACTCGCAAAGCGCCTCGACTTTTCTAACATAACCAGCCATATCGAATTTCCGTTCTAAGCCCTTATCGTTCATATATCGGATTTTACCAAAAACTTTCCGTTCTGACCACGCCCTGTCATGTTTGCCGAAGCACCAGGACACACCGGTAAAGCCGTTGGCATCCCTGCCGTCAAGCTCATATTTATTGTTGAGATACAATGCCGTTTTAAAGGCATGCTGTGGAGTTTTACTCCACTCCAATATCTTTTTGCCCCAGTACATCCTCATATACCCGTGCATCTTACCGGTTGCGAGCATTTCTTTCTGGGCAGCGTTCCAGTATGGGTCGTGTGTCTTGGCCAGTTCTAATTGTTTAGTGTTATAGAGGTATTCCCTTTTGTCCCTGCTATGAAAATTCAACGTTTTTTTCGACCACGGTTCTAATCCCTCAAAACTATCGTACTTATTGTTATAATAAACGAAATTATGACTCAGCTCCCTTCGCACTATAAGCTCTTCGAGATAAGCATCTTTGCCTTTGCTGTTGCTTTTTGATATTTCAAGAGCGATATAAAGCGGCGAAATTTGGCCGAAGTGCAAATATGGACTCATATTAGATTGATAGTCCAGACTCGGATCATTTCTTAATTCGTCATAATCGTCGAGCTTTTCTCTTATGAATTTTCGAAGTTGCTTTTTAGCAGTGCTGGTCCCGCCTGTAAAACAAACAGAGGCTGTGACACTTTTATCGATCTTTAATTTCGAAAGGGCTTTGCTGATTTCACTTATGTCAAAATTTTCAACTTTTAAACCAAGCGAATTTATTTTCGGTTTTTTATGCCGGATATCGGTAAGATAATTATCAAGCTCACGGTGAATTTTCGGCCGAATTGTCCGGGCCGCGAATTCCTGCTTATTCGACGTTACTGTGACTGGGATAATTAAATTGGTTTCAATCTCGAAGAAAGCACAATCTATTTTCTTTGCAACAGCTTGTCGCCATTTCCTTTGTATCTTTAATTGTCCGCCATCAGCTACTACCAGTTCGGCGTCTATACTGAATCGAGCCACAACATTAATTGGCTCACCGCAAGCCACTACCATTTTGATTCCCTTTACGGCAAGGGCATTTTGAGTTTCTCTTAGCCCTTCGAGCATAAACTGATAATGACGAAGGTTAGCCTCTGGATAATCATCGGTCAATGCAAACACAACCAGTAAAGGTTTTTTCCTCTCATTGGCTTTAGCGATAGCAAATTCCAGGGCGTGATTATATTCTGCCCGTTGAGCAGCTTGCATCCAGTACAGAATATACCTGCCGTTTTTAACGATCTTATTATTGAAAATAGTTGTTCTTTGTTGTTGCATTGCAATTTGTTCCTTATTAAATGTACTCGGATTATAATAATCCTCAGTCCTACCCAATACAAGCTCAAATTCCTCTGAAGCACAGTTGGAGTCAAAAGTTGCAATTTGCATAAGGCTTGATATAATATCAAATTTAAGGTTAAATTTAGTTTTGGAGTTGATTTGATGGCTTTAACACATTTAGATAAGTTGGAAAATCAGAGCATATATATTATTCGCGAGGCTTACAACCAGTTTCGCAATGTAGCGGTTCTCTGGTCGATCGGCAAGGATTCAACGACATTGTTGTGGTTGGTCCGTAAGGCTTTTTTCGGCAAGATCCCATTTCCTGTAATGCATATTGACACGTCATACAAATTTCAGGAGATATATGACTTTCGTGACAAATACGCAAAAGAGTGGGATTTGGATTTGAAGGTCGCAAGGAACGAGGAACAAATTGCTGCTGGAATGAGCCATGAAAAAGGAGCTTTCCAATGTTGCAATGAATTGAAGACAAAAGCGCTTAAAATGGCTATTGCTGAACATAAATTTGCTGCTCTCTATCTTGGTATCCGTCGCGACGAGCATGGTATTCGTGCTAAGGAAAGATTCTTCAGCCCGCGGGATGAGGATTTCGAGTGGGACTATAAAAATCAGCCGCCAGAGCTTTGGGACCAGTATAAGAACAAAGCTGCTGATGAAGAACATATCCGTGTACATCCGCTCTTGGGTTGGCGCGAGATCGACATCTGGGAGTATATAAAACGAGAAAAAATGCCCACAGTGGAATTGTATTTCGCTAAGAAAGGCAAACGCTACCGAAGCATTGGATGTGAGACCTGCTGTATGCCTGTCGAGTCTGGGGCTGACACGATTGACAAAATTGTCGAAGAGCTGAAGACTTCCAAAATATCGGAAAGGTCTGGCCGTGCACAGGATAAGGAAGATGACTATATGATGCAGCGGCTAAGGTCCCTGGGTTATATGTAATAGTTGATTGTTAGGTGAACTTAAAAATTGCACTGAGGATTTAATTAATGGATTCGGATAATACGCTTAGTTTTGTAATAGTTGGGCATATCGATCACGGTAAAAGTACTCTGATAGGAAGGTTGCTCTATGATACACAATCACTGCCGCCCGACAGAATCGAGGAAATGAAAAGGGCATCTGCCGACAGGGGCAGGGAAGATGAGTTTGCTTATCTTCTGGACCATCTCGAAGAGGAACGGCAACAGGGAATTACCGTTGACACGACACAGGTTTTCTTCAACTCTAAAAGCCGCCATTATGTAATCATCGATACGCCAGGCCATGTTGAATTTGTTAAGAACATGATAACCGGAGCTTCTCAGGCCGAAGCTGCTGTATTGATAGTTGATGTTGCCGAAGGTGTAAAGGAACAAACGAAGCGTCATTCATATATGCTGTCGATGCTGGGTCTTGAACAGGTTGTGGTAGTATTCAATAAAATGGATATGGTCGATTATTCGCAGGAGCGTTTCGAAGAAGTCAAAAATGATGCCCTGCAATGGCTCGGCTCGATTAATATAAAGCCTTCTCTTTGTATTCCAATCTCGGCGATGAAGGGCAATAACGTTGCTAACCGCTGCGATAAAATGCAGTGGTATGACGGCCCGACTTTTTTAGAGAGCCTCGATGGTCTAAATAATATTCTACCGGCTGAAAATAAAGAACTGCTGCTGCCTATACAGGATGTCTATAAAGTTGATGACAAAAGAGTCAACGTTGGCAGGATTGAGACGGGCGTTCTAAAGCAAGACCAGGAAGTTGAAATAGTCCCGACCGGTTTAAAGACTAAGATAAAATCAGTTGAAATGTTTTTAGAAGAACGTGACAGCGCAGTAGCCAGTGAATGTGTAGGCTTTACTACGTCAGATGCAGTCTTTCTCGAAAGAGGGGTAGTGGTCTGTCAGTCTGACGCTAAACCGAACCTTACTGATACAATTTCTGCAAGCGTTTTCTGGATGTCGAAAAAACCTTTGGCTAAAGACGAGAGAATATCCATCAGGTGCGCTACACAGGAAATAAGCTGTAAAATCCAGCAGATAAAAGAACGCATCAATTCCTCTACACTCGAAGTTCTTGAAGAGGATGCCGACAAATTAGAAAATCTCGAAGTTGCTGAGGTTACAATCAAAACCAAAAAACCGATCGCGGTTAAGGAATTTAGTGATTGTCAGGAGCTTGGTAGATTTGTCTTGGTCCGCGACCAGAATATCTGTGCTGGTGGGATCGTAACCTTGTAGATTAGGGTATATTTATTGAGTATTTTTGAGAGCTTCGAGAGCTGATGGTTTGTCTGCGTGGAACTCAAAAAAGTCACCAAGCCCTGACACTGTAAAGACCCCTTTTATAGGGAACTTTACTCCGCAAAGGATAAGCTTACAGCCGTTATCTTCGAGCAGGTTTTTCAGGATCAAAAGATTCGATATAGCTGATGAGCTTATCTTCTGGACTATGGAAAAATCTATTATTACATCACGATTAGGGTCTTCGCTTGCCTGTAAGTTGAGCTTCTGAAAATACTCATTATAAGAAGGGTCCTTAGGCAGGATAACAAAAGTACAATTGTCCGACAATTCCTCGATCATTCCGTTTTCCCATAGCCTAAATTCAGAAACTATCTATTTATGATATAAAAAATAGCAGGACAAGGCAACAATACAAATAAAAAAAATATTAAAATTGTCGGTCTATCCGCCGCTGCACTTGATGCCGTTTTTCTTGAAATAATCCTGATGGTATTCCTCAGCCTCATAAAAGGTAACAGCCGGGGTAATGCTGGTTACTATTGGTTTATCGTATTTGCCCGAAGTGTCCAGTTTCTGTTTTGACTGCTCAGCAGCGATTTTTTGTGCCTCATTATGGTATAGAATGCTCGAACGGTACTGCTCACCGACATCCGGGCCTTGCCTGTTAAGCTGGGTTGGGTCATGACAGCCCCAGAATACATCGAGTAATTGTTCGTAGGTGACTTTTTCCGGATCATAGATAACTTCCACTGCCTCGGCATGTCCGGTCGTATTGGAGCAGACCTGCTTGTAGGTAGGCCTTTTGGTTTTGCCGTCTGTATAGCCCACTGTTGTCGATATCACACCCGGAATCTGGCTAAAAGCATACTCAACATGCCAGAAACAGCCCGCCGCAAAGGTGGCTTTTGCGGCATTTTCAGGCAGATTTTCAGTTGATGGTGACTGATTTTGAGAATTATCCATATTTTCTCCCTTATCGGATTTTTGACAGCCGGAAATTGCTATAATTGCCAAAAAAATAATACTAAATAAGGCTCGAATTGTTAAGTATTTACTAATCATAGCTTTGCTTAAAATTGTTACGCAAATAGCCCAATTAAGTTCTTTCTTATAGCAGATTATCTCGTGTTAAAACAGGTAATTTTCTTTGTAAAATAGGCAAGGTTTGGTATATTATCAGACTTTAGGAGTGTAGGTTGATAGTTCCGCCGCTTTTGACCACGTTGAATAGGAAATTCAAACAAAGGATATTGTGTGATGGGTGCCGAGGAAGAGGCCAAAAAAGTAGAACATAATGATAAGATCAAGGCGTTGAGGGAGCGACTCAACGCACAGAATCTTCAAAATACTGAGCAGGCGGGCTCGAATTCTAAGCGGGACGACAAGTTCGTTCCCACATGCGCGATTTGCGGAGAAAAGCATTGGCCTTTCCATCCGGATGTCCCCTGTATCAACTATAAAAAAGCAAAAGAACGTGAAAAGCAGGAAAAGGCCAAAACCAGGGCCGCCATCAGGGCCGAGCGAAAAGAGCAGGCAAGGTTAGCTGCTGAAGAAAGAGCACGACAGCGCGCCGACCGAAAAGCCAAGTTAGAACTGGAAAAAGTTGGCAAAGCCGAGGCCGAAAGAAAAGCCGAAAAAGAAATGTACGCTCGCCGGGCTGCGGAAGAGCATATCGTTGAGCTTGAGAAAAAATTGCACGATACCGAAAGCAACCTGCGTGATGAGGCTGCAAGGCGTACCACAGCTGAAAATTCTCTACAAGCCACCACTGCTCAGCGCGATAAGCTGCTCGATGAAGTAAAAGAGAACCAGCAGACATATAACGAGACAATAACTCAGATCAGAAAAGAAGCTGAGCAGCAGATTGAGAGCCAAAAGGCCCTTGCTCAGAAAAGGGCCGACGATCAGATAGCGCAGTTCAAAAAAGATGCCGATAAAAAGATCGAAGAACACGACCTCGCCAGGCAAGATGCTATAACCCGGATCGAAGTTGCTCAAGAGGCGCAAGCCAAGGCTGAGGATAAAGTTGAACGTACAAACGAAGCCAACCTTGCTCTCAAGCAGGAACTTAACGATCAAATAACTCGCGCCGAAGATGCCGAAAAAGAGCTTAAACAGAAAAGTGATCATATCGAAGAGCTCAATTCACAGATCAAGGAAACCGCTGCTGACCATTCACAACGGCTGGAACAACTAAGGGCAAAGCACCAGCAGAACATCGCAGAGATCAAAGAGCAGACTGTAGCCGAAATCGGCCAGGCCAATAATGTAGCTGAGCAAAGAGTCTTTGAAATCGAGAAAGACGCTAACGATAAAATTAACGCTCTGAACCAGCAGCTCGAATCCGAACAAAGTCAGCATAGCGAAGAACTCCAAAAGATCAAAGACCAGTCGCAGCAGGAGATTGATAAGGTCAACTCAGAAGCTGAGCAGGCTATTGCCGAAGTTGAGAATCATGCAACTGAGCAGATCGAGCAGTTGCAAACTCAGCATAGCCAACAGGTCGAAGAACTCCGATCACAGCTCCAGCAAACCGAAAATTCGTACCAGCAGAAAATGGCTGAGCTGGAAAACGAATACGACAGTATGATTGAAGAGGCTGCCGAGCAGAGCAAGTTCAAACAAGACCAACTGGAATCCGAGCTTGAACGGAAACAAAAACAGTATGAGGAAGAGATTCAGCAGCTTAAAGAAATCCAGCAAGCTGCTGTTGAAGAAATTAACAATACTCATCAGCAGCGGATAGAACAGCTCGAAACTCAAGCTGAGGATCAGCAGAAACAAAATACTGAACATTTAAATTCGTTAAAAGCCCAACATGAAGAGACTGTTGCGAAGCTAAATGCCGATCATCAACAGCAGATTAACGAACTTAAAGCTGAAACTGCTGACCAGCAGCAATTATACGAAGATCAGATAGGTCAACTCACAGCTGAGCACAACGAGAAAATTGCTGATATTAACATTTCTCATCACCAGCGGGTTGAGCAATTAGAAAACGAATCAAACCAGCAAAAGCAGCAACACGATGCTCAGATAGAAAAATTAAAAAATGCTCATCAATCAGCTATCGCCGAGATCAAGGCTGAGCACCAGCAGGCCCTCGAAAGTCTCGACAAAACTTCACAGCAAAAGGCTGAAGAATATTCACAGATGGTTGCTGAGCTCAAACGCGAAAAAGAAGAGTCTATCTCACGAATTGAACAGGAAAAAGTTGAGCTTGTAGAACAGGTAGAATTAAAAGCCGCTGAGAAAGAGGATGAACTCAAACATACAATCGAGCAGTTAAAGACCCAGACCCAGCAGGTCGCTGTCGAGCACGATAAGCAGATAAAAAATATCCATACCGAAAACGCTCAGCGCATCGCCGACTATGATAAAAAGCTCGAAGACATGCGCAACAATCTTGGTATCGAGATCGAAGCGAAAAGATATGCCCAGCAGTCTGCCGAAAATGAAGAGCAGGCTAAAATCGCAGCACAGCAAAAGATCAATGAGCTTGAAAACGAAAAGCAGCAGCTCATTGCCGATAACCAGCAACAGGTTAATGAACTTCAAGAGCATATGACCAACCTTACCGGCAGCTATGAAGACCAGATCGAGCAGCTAAAGATTGAAGCTGAGCAGAAAGAGATCCAGCTTTTACAAAAGATTGATGAAACCAGTGCCGAGTATGACAATAAAATCAGCCAGCTGACCAATGATTACGATGGCCGAATCGATCAGATAAGAAACCATTACGAACAGCAGATCGAAGATATCCAGAGCGGCAACGAAAAAGAACTCGAAGATTTAAAAACCGACTATGAGGCTCGATTGGAACAGGCCCACCAAGAAAATCAGGCTCATGTCAAAAATCTAAAGGCCGACACAAAACATCAAATCGAACAGCTTACCGCAGAGTATAAAGAGCAAATCGAATCACTTGAAACCAAGATGGCCCAGGTAGAGGAATACCGCAGGGCGAGCATCGAGCAAATGCAATTCGAGCAGCAGCGGCAAATCGATCAGTTAAAAACTGTTCATGAACAGGAGATTCAGGATGTCAATGCCACGGCCGCTGAGCAATTAGCTGCTATGGAGCAGAAGAATCTAGAAGATAAAAACGCTTACGAGCAGGCAGTCAACAGCCTTAATGATGAAATAGTCGGCAAGGAAGAGGATTATAAAACGCAGATAGAAGAGATCGACCTTCGCCTCGAGAGTGCGGAGTTGGAGCGTGACGAAACCGCCGAAAAACTTCAACAGGAAATTGAAGTGAAACAGCATCTGCAGCAGAAGCTTGAAGAGCAAAAAACCGCTACTGATGAAGCTCGAAAAGAGGCTGCTGATAATGCCCGCCGGATAGAGCAGCTTGAAAATCAGGCTCACCAAAAATCGATTGAGTTTACCGAAGAAGTTGCCCGTGTAAAATCCGAAGCTGAAGAGACCACAGCAAGGGAAAAGGAAAAGGCTCGCTCTGAAGCGGCCCATATAATCAAAAAGGTCAAACGCGATTCCGACCAGGCCATCGAAAGTTATAAAAACCAGAATCAGGAAATGGTCGCGCGTCTTCGCAGCGAATATGAGGCACGCATAGAATCTCACGACCAGGCCCGCAACCAGTCTGAGCAAAAGGCCCAGTCACATGCACAAGCCAGACAGGAAACCGAGGAACGTCTCCAAGCTGAGATACAGTCCAAAGTCCGGGCCCAGGAAAAAATCGAAGAACTTGTCGAACGCATCGCTCATCTCACTCAGCAAGCTAATATACAGGCTGAGGAAAATCGTGAAAAGATCGAGGCCATACGGGATGAATCGAAGCAGCGTATAGAACAAATAGAAACCGAGAGAGACGTTGCTATTGAAGCCGCCGCCCAACAAACACAGGATGAGATCGACAGGCTAAACGCAGAAGCGCGACAAAAACAGGAATCGCTCGAACAAACTATTGAGATCAAGCAAGCCGAGTTGCGTGATAGGATCGATGAATATGAAAGCAGAATTGCCGCTCTCGAATCCGAAAGACAGGAAATCGTCAGCCAGGCTGAGGATAAGATAACAGATTTCGAGCAGCGTTTTGAGCAGCAGCGTCAGCAGCTTCAGGAAACAAATGAGCAACATGAATTTGACCAGCAGTTAATCGAAGAGATGAACCGGAAAAATGAAGAACTGCTTAGCCAGTATAAAACCCTTGTCGAACAAAAAGAACAGGTCGGTGAAAGTCTCTCTGCTATCGAGCAGGAAAAAGAACTGCTTCAGCAAAGTCTAAATAACGTATCTGACCAAAGACAGCAATTAGAACATCAACTTGCAGAGGCTAACCAGCAGATAGAAGGCACACAGCAGCGTATTGCCGAATACGAACAGGTACTGCAGCAAACTCGAGCCGAGGCCCGGGAAAACTTAGAAAGAATTCAGTCCGAATCTAAACAACAGGCCGAACAAGCGGCCGTAGAAGCTGCCCGGCAATTAGAGCAAACAGAAACTCTATCGAACGAAAAACTATCCGAACTGCAAGAGCAGTTATCTGAGCGTGTCAGATGTTATAACGAGGCAATGACCGAGCTTGGCGAGCAACTGCAGCAAAAAGAGCGGGCCGCTGCCGAATCTATCGCGCGACTCCAGGAGCAAGGCACTGCTCAACAGCAGCAACTGCAACAACATATCGACGAATTACAGCAGCAGCTTGTCGAAGCTCAACAGCTTGCGGATGAAAAAATAAATGCCGCCCAAACCGCCGAATCCGAAGCGGCGAGAATAAAAGAAGAATCTGAAATACTCAAAGCCGAGACGCAGCGAAAATTGAAACTCTCCGCAGAGAAGAGAATTAACGCCAGACAGCGAGCTCGTGAACTGGCCCATAAACGAATTGAGCAGAGCCGTGAAAAATTAGAGGCCGCTGAGCAGGCTGTCAAGGAACACGAAGCTGCGAGAAAACAGGCCGAACAGCAGGCCCAAAACGACCGCGAAGCTACGCAGCAGGCCGTTGAACAAATCGATGGTCTGGTCACCGAGATAGAACAGCTCAAAGCTCAGACAGAAACTAACCTGCAGCAGCTCCAGGATGAAAGGGAAAAGATCAACAGCCTCGAACATGAAAAACAGCAACTGCAGCATAATTTTGACCAGCAGAAGAAGGAAGCTTTATTTGTTGAAACAAAGATCAAAGCTGAGCTTGAATCCGTTCAGGAGGCCCTGACCCAGGCCCAGGATAAGATTCAGACTTATGCTGATGCTCGTATCGAGGCCCAAGCCAGTGCCGAAGCAAACGCCGCCGCTCGTGCCCAGCTCGAAAAGAGCATTGCCGGCTACGAAGACGAACTCAACCACCTAAGAGAGCAGCTGCATAACGTTACTAATAACAAAGAACAGTTTGAGGCACAGATTCGACAGGAGCTGCACGAGAAGCAGCAGCATTTGGAGCATATAACTGAAAAATACGAAAATGAGATCGACCAGAACCGTCAGCTGAACGACCAACTGAATCATAGCAATGAACGGCTGTATGAACTGAACACTCAACTCGAGCAACAGCAAAGACAGATCGAGTTTGCCGAAAACGAATCTAACGAGAAGGATAATCATATAGCACAGTTGCAGCAGAAACTTTGTCTTGAAGTTTCTGCTGCAGAGGATAAGGCCAGGGAGGCTCTCGAAGAGGCCAGGGCCGAGTCACAGGTTGAGATTGCCAAAATCCAACAGGAAAAAGACGAAGCTATCGGGCTAATTATTTCTGAAAACGACCAGTGTACTCAGGATATAAAGGCCCGGCACGAGCAGCAATTGCAGGAATTGCAAAATGCACTCGATTCTCGTCAGGCCGAGCTGAAGCAGGAAATTGAAAACCTCAAGCATCAGGCCCATCATAAAGAAGAAGAGTTCCAGGAAAAAATAGACGAGACTGTGGTGGCTTTACAGGGCAGGTCCGATCAGCTCATGGCCGAGGAAAAACAAAGACGCCAGGTCGTCGAGTCGGAACTGGCACAGGCTGTTAAAATTCAAGAGATGTTTGACCAGCAGCAAGGTGAGCTCCGGCAAATTCAGGAGCACTTGGATCAACTCCAGCAGGAAAAGGAAGATCTGTTCCAGCAGAACGAGCAGCTAAAAGCCAAGCACGAACAGCACATCGAGTATGCAAGAGAGCAGATCGAACAGGCCCACGGCACCTCACAGGAACAATTGACAAATCTCACTCACGAAATGCAGGAAAAGGAGCTTGCTTATCAGTCCGAGATACAAACATTGCAGGGCCAGTACCAGCAGCGCGTAGTCGAGACCGAGCAAATACAGGAGCAACTGGACCAACAGATAAATGTCCGCCAGGAGATCGAAGCAAAACTGGCGCAAATCGAGCAGGAGAAAGACGATCTCGCCAGACAAAAAGAAGAAGTTGCCCACAACACAGCTGAGCAGATCGAACAGGCCAGACAGCAGATCGAGCAAATAAAAGAGCAGATGAAAGAACAGCTGCTGGTTTTGAAGGAAAAATCGCACGAAAAAGAACTCTCTTATAAGTCCCAGATAGAAGAGCTTGAGAACAAATACAATCAGAGCCGGGCCCAGACAGAAAATATCCAGAACCAGTTGGCCCAGGCCAAGCAGGAAACTGAGCAGGCAAGAGAAGAAATATGGAAAGAGTTCGAGCAGCGAGAAAATAAACTGCAAGAAGAAGCCACCGAGCAGCTTAACCAGTCTAAAGAGCAAGCCGTTCATGAGCTGGAGCTTTTAAAGTCCGATGCCGAAAATAAAGAGCAGGCACTTCAGCGACAGTTAGATGAGTTGAATTCTCAGCTCGAGAACCAAAATCAACAATCCTCGCAGGAAATCGAAGAGCTGCGAACTGAACTCGAACGCATCATAGCAGAGCATGAAGAAGTCGGCACCGACGCCCAAAGAAAACATGCCCATATCGAGCACTTACAGCTTGAGCTGGGGCAGGCTAAAGAAACAGCTGAGCAATTACAGCAGCAATTAGAGCAAAAGCATGCCCAATCGCAGGAATTAGAAAATTCTAAACAACAGCAGCTCGAACAGATACAGACCGAAAATGCTCAACTGTTAGAGCAAATTAACGGCCAACATCAAGAGCGACTCCGGCACGAAAGAGAATCAGCAGAACAAAAAACACAGGAATTACGAACCGAGCTGGAACGCGTTATTAACGAACATGAACAGGTTGGTACCGATGCCCAGCAAAAGCATGCTCATATTGAGCACTTGCAGCTTGAACTAAATCAGGCAAGGGAGATTACCGAACAGCTGCGGCAGCAGTTAGAACAAAAACAGTCCGAGTCACAGGACTTGGAAAACTCTCTGCAACAACAGATTGAGCAGCTGAATACCGAAATGACTCAAAGATTAGAGCAATTGCAACAGCAACATCAGGAGCAGCTTAACCAGGATAGAGAAAAAGCAGAACAAAAGTCGCAGGAGCTTAGCGCGGAACTGGAAAGAATTATTGTCGAGCATGAACGGGTTGGTACAGACGCGCAGAAAAAACACGCAGAGGTCGAACATTTACAACTTGAACTGAACAAGGCCAGGGAAGCAACTGAAAAATTGCAGCAGCAATTGCAGGAGAATGAAGTCTTCAGCCAGCAATCACAGCAGAAACTCGCTGTCTCCGAAGAGTTAAGAACTGCTCAACAGCAGCAGATCGAACAGATCAAAGCCGAGGCTGAAGAACAGATTGAGCTCGTCAAAGAAGTCTCCGATAGAAAGAAAAAGAAATACACCGGGAAGATCGAGCAACTGCAGCAGCAGATCGAAGAATTTCAGGGTCAGATAAGCAAGTATCAGGAACAACTTACCGAGACCGATGCTATTAAAGACGCTCATACTCATGCCGACCAGCAGATTGGACAACTAAAAGAACAGTTAGAACTTCTCAGGCAGCAAAGTGATGAAGAACTTAACAGGCTGCGAGCAGAGCATGAAGCTCAAATACAACAAACGCAGCAACAGGCCGAAGAAAAGATCGCCGATACCATAAGACAGCAGCAGGAACAAATGGCGGGAGTTGACGAGCAGGCCTCACAACATGTCGCCGAATTAGAGCAGCAGGTTATAGAACTTCGCGAGCAAACACAAACACAGATTGCCGATCTAAACGAACAACTCGAAGAAGCCGTAAACTCGGCGCATGAGCAGGCGGATATTTACAGGCAGCGCATTGAGGAACTCGAAGAGCAAGCTGCTGCCGCCAACGAACAGATAAATGAATACCAGCTAAAAGCCGAGGAAGCTATGGCAAAAGCTGACGCTGCTGTTGAAGCTAAAGAGCAAGCTGAAGCTGACCTCTCCTATGCTATCGCTGCCGCTAAATCACAGTCAGCCGCGACAGCTGCCCCCGAACCTGAAATTGTCGAACCAGAACCGGCTGACTCTGAGCCGGAACCGCAAACCGGAACTTGTGATTGCTGCGGCAAAGAACATGTGCCTATAGCCGACCTTAATAAGATCGAGTCGGGGCATCTATTCTGCAAAGATTGTTTCGGCGGACTAATGGGGGCATAATCAATTAATCGCTTATAAGTGATTCTAATGCGGAGCAAATAAAGACTTTTTTTATATCACAAACACGATATAATAGCCCAATATTTGTAATTGGGAGATTGGCTAAAATGCGGTTAGCTCTGGCACAGATAAATCCTGCAGTAGGTGACATAAAAGGCAATATTGCCAAAATAAAACGGTATTATAATCAGGCCGTTACTGCCGGCGCAGAGCTTATAATGTTCCCGGAACTTTTCGTCTGTGGTTATCCGCCGGAGGACCTGCTCCACAAGCACCACTTCTTACAGGATAATTTCAGCGCAGTTGAGCAGATTGCCAAAGCCTGCGAAAAAGCCGTTGTAATAGTTGGTTTCGCCGAACTTGATAACGGCATGTGCTACAACTCCGCCGCTATTATCCGCAACGGCCGTATCGAAAAGATATACCGCAAGGGCCTGCTGCCCAATTACGGTGTCTTTGACGAAGGCAGATATTTCGAGGCTGGCAGCCAGCCATTAGTCATACAAGTCGGTGACATCAAAGTGGCCATTACTATCTGCAGGGACATCTGGGATATTAATTGGCTGAGTAAATTTTTAAAGCCTGTCGAGCCTTTCGATTTTCTGGCTAATATTTCCTCATCACCATTTCATATCGGCAAGAACAGGCTCAGGCAGCGAATAGTCACAGCTGCCGCTCATCAATTCAAGTGCGGCATCTGCTATTGCAACAGCATAGGCGGCCAGGACGAATTGATCTTCGACGGCAGAAGCATGATACTTGACTCGTGCGGCAAAATTATTACCCGGGCCAAAGCTTTTGAAGAGGATTTGCTCATCGCCGATGTTACTGGGCGAAACGGCTCGGTCAAGGCCCAGCCGGTCAGCCCTGTTGCTGATGAATGTGAAGAAGCTATCGACGAAGTTTACAAAGCACTTGTTCTCGGTACAAAAGATTACGTGACCAAAAACGGCTTCACAAAAATACTCATCGGTCTTAGCGGTGGCATCGATTCTTCCGTTGTAGCTGCAATAGCCGTCGCCGCCTTAGGCAAAGATGCTGTTATCGGCATAACAATGCCGTCACGATTCAATTCTTCTGAAACTAAATCCGACGCCGCAAAGTTAGCTGAGAACCTGGACATCGAGTTTAAAACCGTCCCGATTCAGGATACGCTCGACGCCTTTGACAATATGCTAAAACCAATCGACGGCTGGGATAATAAAGGCATCGCCTACGAAAATCTCCAGGCTAGGATAAGAGGCAGCATACTCATGTCTTTGAGCAATCAGTTCGGCGCCATGGTTCTGACAACCGGCAATAAAAGCGAAACCGCGGTCGGCTATTCTACTTTGTATGGTGATACTGCCGGCGGCTTTGCCGTGATAAAAGATGTTCCAAAGACATTGGTTTATAAAATAGCAGAATACATCAATGAAAAGGCCGGCACTGACATTATCCCCAAAGCCGTAATTGAAAGACCGCCCAGTGCCGAGCTTCGCGACAATCAAAAAGATACCGACTCACTGCCCGATTACAGCCTTTTGGATCAGATCCTTGAAGAGTATATTGAGAACGACAAATCGCCACAACAGTTATTCAAAATATTCAAAAACGAAGATGAAATTTTAAAGGTCGTCCGGCTTGTCGATCGTAACGAATACAAACGAAGGCAATCGCCGCCCGGCATTAAGATCACGTCAAAAGCTTTCGGCCGCGATCGAAGATTACCTATCACCAATAAATACTTACCTCATTAAATAGAAATCCCGGCTTTGTCAGCCGGGATTTACCCGCATTTTTTTCATTTTGATTTTTTAGTTTTAAAAACCTGTTTACAGGTTTTTATCTCATGTGTACCACGATCTCGACGCGTCGGTTCTGGGCCTTGCCGCTCGATGATGTATTCGGCGCGACGGGGATACTTGCTCCTCGCCCGGCCGCCCTGACCTGCTCGGCCGGTACACCTCTTTTGACGAGATATCTAAGTACCGCCAGTGACCTCTGTGCTGAGAGTTCCCAGTTGTCGGCCCATGCCGATTTCTTGATCGGATCGGAATCCGTATGCCCGACTACCTCATACTGCATGCCGGTATATTTGCTCGTCAGGACACCTGCGATATGATCGAGCTCTGATTGCGTTGCGCTCTTTAGTGCGGCCTTGCCGGACGAGAATAAAATAGCGTTCGGCAGCGTCACGGTCACCGTGCCGGCCTGTGCGTCAACCGATACATCGTAGCCCTCTCCGAAGCCGGATGCCACTGCCGGACTTTGGTTACGTTCTTCGATCTTCTGCTGAAGCTCTTCAATGGTCTGCTGGCCCGCAGCCACTTCGCCAGCCAGCTGGCCTTTCTCAGATTGGCAGCGGTCGAGCTGGCCTTTGACATTCTGATAGCTCACATTCAGGGCGTTAAACTTTTTTTGCCAGTTGTTACAACAGCCGCTCGTCAGGATCATTACGATTACAGCGATTACAAACAGGGCGATACTTTTTTTGGAGTGCATTTTGAACCTCCTTTGTCTCAAGTTTTTAATCCGTTAATATTTCATGCCAAGCAATTCTATGAAGTAATCATAGATGCGATCATTTATTATAATACAACTTACGATGCCCAAAGACAAGAAGGGACCGTATGGAATTTGCCTGGTTTTTTTAAAAAACATCTGAGATATAGCCCAGCTGAGTCCGAAAAACGGCGCGATAAAGAACGCCGCCGCTATCGGCAGTGGTCCGATGATCGCCCCGGCTGCTCCCATCAGGTGAACGTCGCCGAGCCCCATCGCTTCTTTGCCGAACGCGAACGTTCCTAAGATGCGTGTGCCCCAGACGATAGCGCATCCGACAAAGTATCCGAAAATACTGCCCAGCACACCGGCTGCCCAGCTGTACTGAGCGATATCAAGATAAAAGCTGTTGACCTTTGGAAGCCTACAAAGCATGTAAGCGCCTATGGCCAAACCAATTATCGGCAGCAGGAACAATACCTCCAGCAGCATCTCACGGCGGTCGTTGTATTGAAGCTCGTTTTCATCCTTGGTTCCTTCCGGTACGTAATAGCTCTGTTTTATTATCCCGAGTTTCAATAGTATAAGCGATATTATCAATCCAGCTGTCGCGCCAAGGCTCAGCGATACTATAGTAATCTCGCGGACATTCAGCAGTTTAGTCGATGGCAGCAGGTAATAACCCGTTATCGCCGAGCGTTCCATTACCAGCGGCCCGACACCACTGGCGATAATACCAAGCGCCGTTACGAACCAGCATATCGAAAGCGGTATTATCCACAGCTCCAGGTCGATCCCCGACGATGCTATCAGGCCTGATAGTAGTACCACCATTATCAGATATAACAGCCAGCCGCCTTGGAAGAATCCCGGCACGCCACCGCGAAGGCCGGACTCGAAGAATAAATAATATGCGCCTAAAAACGTCAGCCCGGTCAATAATTCTATTATGAAATACCGCGGCGATATCTTTGCCTTGCAGTTACGACACTTACCTATAAGGATCAGCCATGATAGTATCGGGATATTGTCGTAGAACCGGATGTGCTTATTACATGACGGGCACGAAGAGGGCGGTGTTACCAATGACTTTTCGCGCGGCAAGCGGTAAATTACCACGTTTAGAAAACTGCCGACACAACTGCCGAACGCGAACGTGAAAAATATCCATATCCAGGCCGGTACTGCCATCGCGCCTCCTGCGCATCAAACTATCTGTGTCCAATGTTCTGTATTTTGTTTTCAAAGTATCCAAAAATTGCTCATAAATCAAGCGTTTTTCCTACTTATGTGTATCCATGCAATCTATTGCGTTAGCTCTAAATATTGTGGTGGATTGCCTTTCAAAGACAAACTATGCTGATTTAATAATCTGTAACAGGTAATATCTAAAATTTAAGTTTGCAATATATATTTTAATTGGCTATTTTTGTAATCAGTAATTGTTATATAATGGTCTTACTTCAATGAATTATATTAGAGAGAAATGGTATTACACATGGAGCAATTAGCATTTGAATTTCCTATACCTAAAACCATCTCAAAACCTTTGCCACCTAAAGGATACAAAGGACTTGCAGGATTTCATAAATATTGGGGGAAGAAGCCTATAGAAGCATGGAATTTTCTTATATCAAATTTAACTGACGATGGAGAAACAATATTAGATCCTTTCCTTGGATCGGGCCTTATTGCTAAGGAGTGTATTGACTATAACCGACGATTTATTGGTTTTGATATAAATCCTTTTAGTATAGAATTGACTAAACTTTACCTAGACCTGCCCTCTTACGCCGATTTCAAAAAAGCTATTGAACAAATAAAACATGATGTCAAATCTAAAATTGATTTAATATATAGCACCGCTTCAGGAAAGGCGACAACTCATCTCCTTTGGGAAAAAAATAAACTTATAAATGCATGGAAAAAGGACGGAAGAAAGCTTACTGAGATAGGTTTAACAGAAGAAGAAAAATTAGGTTTTGCAGATTATCACAATATAGATAACGAATATTATGTGAAGCTTAATTTGTTTGACAACTCAAGAATTAACGCAAAATCAAATATTACTGTTAAAGATCTTTTTTCCCCAAGAGCGCTGTCTTCAATCGGATATTTAATGAATTCTTTTGGGCATTATCCGAAGAGTATTTATAGGGCATTGAGGCTTGTTTTAACTGCTTCCTTGGGACAAATGTCGAATATGGTCTTTGCTCTTAAAAGGAGGGGAAAAACAAAACAAAATGAAAAGGCAAAAATATCAGTTGGAAGTTGGGTCATCGGCTATTGGCGACCATCACAACATTTTGAAATAAATGCATGGAATTGTTTTGAAAATAAGGCCAAGAGATTACTCAATGCGATAAAAAGCACAAATGGAATAAGAATTGAAAAGATCGCAAGTTCTTTTAATGAGTTTAAAGGCAATGTAAATTATCCTTACCTAAAGATTGGCGATTCAGAGCAATTATTGAAGGATATTCCAGACAATTCCATTAAGTTGATATTAACAGATCCTCCTCATGGAGATAGAATTCCTTATCTTGAGCTTAGTGAGATGTGGAATGCATTTCTTGGCTTTGAATCAGACTTTGAAAATGAACTTGTTATTTCAAATGCTAAAGGTAGGGATAAAGGAATAGACCAATACAACAAAAAACTTTCAAAAATATTTTCAGAATGTGCACGTGTTTTGGAAAATGAAGGCTTGCTAGCGGTGATATTCAATGCCCATTCTTCTGACCACTGGAATAGCCTGCATACCTTAGAAGATTTGTCGGGCTTAGATTATATAGGAAGTTATCCGATGTCTTATTCAGCAGGTTCTGTTGTTCAAGACAATCGCAAAGGAGGGCTAAAATCGGATTATGTTTTGTTGTATGGGAAACGTGTTACTAACACGTTTAGGTCTGAGCTGTTAAATCTGTTCAGTACAATTACTGGTTGGGAGATTGAATACCCCCAAAAAGGATAATTGTGATGTTGAAATTCAAAGATGCGCTGATAAACTTTAAAAATGATAATGTACGGGAACTGTCTTTATCAGATGGTGGTATGAGATTCCTTAAGCTTCGTTCATTATCAAGAAAAGATCAAATGGGATATTTGATCGAGAAGGCAAGCCTTGATTTTAGCGGCATTGAATCAAAGGGATGGCTTAAAAAATTATACGAGTCAAATATTACTTGTCAGATGATTGATGATGCTATTCAAGAATTATATGTATCTGAAAGAGAAGACAGAAAAGTTACTGAGAACGATCTCGTGAATGAGTTATATAAAGTTCAATCATTTGAATGGGGTGGTTTACATCAAAATAGCTTGGAAAAAACAATCATTAATAACTATGTAAAAAAAATTAAGTCCTATGATATTCTAAGCTCAGCTATTGAAAATGAACTGCATAATAGTATGAGGGCTTATGTATTAGCGTCATGGTATAATCATTGGACTTCAATAATTATCGAGGATATTTTTAAAGATCATAAAAACGTTGTACCAGCAGTAGGATTAATAAAGAAAGTAGATTTTTTTATTAAAAACAAGCCATTTGATTTAAAAGTGACCTATTTACCTGAAGGTTATATAAAAGATAAACGGAAAGCATCAGGCTTGAAACCGGAACTCACGGTTATGAAAAAAATATCTCGGCGTTTAAAAATAACATTTGATAAAGATATGTCTGATTCTTTTTTAATACCAGACTTATGGAGAAAGTTGGATGATCATCCTGATCCCACAACTATTAAACTAATATCTGAATTGCAACAATGTCGAGAAGGCATCCTTGATGACTGCGTAGAGAATCCAGAAAACTTAGTTCAATGGCTTTATGAAAATCAAGGTGTTAGACGTTTTGATGCATCTAATAGATTGTTTCTAGTTTTAGTTGACAAGGGTAATTTTTTTGAGTCTTGGAAATTAAAAAGGGCTAAATCTCTAATAGAAAGTGTTGTTACTAGTTATCTTGATGGGGTAAGCGATAATCCGGGATTTAAATTGACGTTTAATTGGGAAAGTAACAAATATATCACTGAGTCAGATGCGATATTCGTCATAAAAGAGTAAATCAACCATATTAATTTAGCAATAGAAGAAATTTGGTAAAAAAATAAATATGCAATGTTTTAAATAAAAATATTATCTATTTATCCCACCAATTCCCCCTAAATACAATACCTATTTTAACGTTTTTAAATAACCCAATATTTAGCCCTTGGTTTCACCAGAGGGAGATTTACTCAAATTAAGTGTTCACATCAGCGGTTTTTACTACGTTTTGCTGTTGGTATCCTGGGCCTTGCCATGTTGGTATTGTAAAGAAGAAAGTAGTCCCTTGCCCGAAAACAGATTCCAGCCCAATATTGCCATTGTGGCATTGGACAATCTTCTTGCAGATAGAAAGCCCGATGCCTGAGCCTTCGTATTGACTTTTGTTATTTAATCTTTTGAACATCTTGAAGGTATCTTCATAGTGTTCTTTTTTGATGCCGA
The DNA here is from genome assembly GCA_028282745.1 of Sedimentisphaerales bacterium. GTDB lineage: Bacteria > Planctomycetota > Phycisphaerae > Sedimentisphaerales > Anaerobacaceae > JANQHJ01. The sequence goes on from JANQHJ010000066.1 coordinate 25,959, forward strand.
TACCATTGTCCTGAATCTCGATCCTGGCCATACCATCGTCCTGAATTTTAGAGCGAATGGTAACGACGGACGGGACGTTTGGTTTATGATACTTCAGGCCGTTGCCGATCAGGTTCTGCAAGAGCTGGTGCATTTGAACGGGGTCGGCATAAACCTGGGGCAGAGATCCGGATATTTTAATTTTGGCATTATTCTCTTCGATTCGCAGTGAAAGCTCGAAATCTAATAATTTCTTGATTATCTGGTTCAGGTCAACTTGTTGAAGATCTTTGCCCTGAGTATCGATCCTTGAAAAAGCCAGCAATGAAGTAATTATCTTTTCCATTCTCTTGGCGCCGTCTATCATTAAGTCCAGATCTTCTTTTTGATCGTCGTCAAGTTTGTCTGAGATAGACTGCTGCAATACCTGTCCAAATGCGCTTATTTTCCTTATTGGCTCTTTTAAGTCGTGCGAAGCTACATACACAAATTCCTCTAACTTTTGATTGGCCTCGGATAGTTTATCGTTTGTTTCGTTTAAAACCTTCTGTGCTTCTTTACGCTGCTTAATTTCCTTGTTTAGATTATCTATGGAAGTGGTTGACTTTTGTAAGTTTTCGGCCATTGTATTCAATGTTTGAGCTAATTCACCAATTTCGTCCTTATTTCGAATATCTACCCTGGATTCTAATTTTCCATTGCCAATTTCTTTTGCTGTCGTTGTTAATTTTTTAATAGGAACCGAAATGATGCGATTGGTAATTATACCAAGCAGAACAACAAGAAGGCCTGCCGAAGTCAGAAGTAACCATATCATCAATTCGACGGTATTTTGCGTTTTTTGCATGTTGTACTGGGCCTGGTCAACTTCCTGCTGCTCATCAGCAGCAACATTTTCCAATAATACCATAATTTTTTCGTCGAAGTATGCTTCGAGGATATCTTCAAATTCCTCGATCATCTCGTCGGTATCACCTTTTTCTTTTAGCTTAATTATTCTCTCAAAGTTTGTGTTAATAGTAGAGTAATACTGCCTTAAAATATCCAGGTTTTCATTCTCTTTCTCTTCTTCGCTTTTGTCGTCCTCAACAAATTCGGCTTCCATTTCGATTGATCTTTCCCATTCATCTAGTAACCTTAGAGCCTGGTTTCTATGGTGTGCAAGTTCTTCTAACTCTTCTTCATCAGACGTCATGAGGAAATCGCCCATCTCTTTCATCTGGCGGTGAAATATATTACTTAATGTGGTTGTGTTTACTAACTGTGAGTAAGAATAGCTTATCCTTTGATCCGCCAATTCCAGTTTCTTCGTGGACCAGACCATTATCAATCCAAGGCACCCCATTAATGACAGGATCAAAATAAAGCTAATTAAAAGTTTCTTTGAAATTGTCATTTCATTATCTTCCTAACGATGATAGTTCTCATGAAAATACGACTTTACCATTCATACTGGATCTTGACGATTAATCCCCAATCGTAGCTTTTGCTTGTTAGTCCGATGGGTATGCCTATACCGGCTTCGAAGTCATCAAAGAGTTCACATTTAACACCCCCAAGGGCATAAATTTCATCCCGATGGCTTTCGCTGGTGTTAGATGTTTCTCTTTCAAATTCGGCAATAAGTTCGCAAATGAGATCAAATGTTTCAGCCGGGCTATAAACTAAAGCTGCTGCGACCTCATACTCAGTTTCGTCTGATGTAGAGCTTTCACCCTGTTCTCTGGCATCGTTAGTAAAACCGAAACCACCCGTTAGGTGGTAAGCCCACTTATCAAATGTTTTACTAACAGATAGACAGGCTTCCCAGCCGATCCGGTCGCTACCAAGATCCTTTCTCCATCTTCCGCTCGGCCAGGTGAGTTCGAAGCCCGCAGAGACTGTGTGGGATAACCATGTGTCATCATTCTCATCAAATAATTTTATTTTTAGACCTGTTTCAACATCACTAATTCCAGTTTCGCCCAGATGAGTGATTTCATCGTCCTCAGTGGTCTTTTTATGAACGTGTTGAAATGGTATCTCGACTTCAAATTGGAGCCAATTCGAGAGGCCATATTCAACTTCGGCGGTCCATTGCCATTGGTTTCTTAGTTTGACCTCATCTGCTTCTTTTGACTTTTTTCTTTCGAAGTATTGTGAAGATATTGAAATCTGCCACTGACCTTTTTGTTGTGTATAAGCTTCTTCGGTAAGGAAAAGGAATTCCTGCCCTTCAAATTCTTCCTTTTCTATGTCACCAGAAGCTGAGCACAAAGCGCATAATAAAAAAGCAACAGCTAAGCTAATGAATTTCGTATTCATTTCATTTTCCCCAATTTTCCATACACCAGTTATGTTAGTGTTTTTGATCAACCCTATATGACAGAGTAAACCACAATTCTATTTCGGTGAGGTTTTTAAAGGACTTAAGCTGTAGCAGCAGTGAAGTATGTCACGTGCTTTTACAGTTTGTATTTAAGAGAAAAGGCATAAATTATCGGCAACCCAGAAACAGGAAGAGCCGTTATTGGACCTTTATTTCATGGTTGGATATTCTTATATCTGTAGAGAGACAAAGCATTTATCTAACTATTTCATTAGGGGGCTGCGATTTTCATTTATAGGGCAAAGAATTAAACAAATCCGGTCGTGCCGAATTCGGCACGACCGGTATAGATTATTTTTCCCACCGAACTTTCAAGACTAAGCCCGGGTCGGAAAGATCGCCCTCGGATTGTTCTCTGGTTCCGATCTGCTCAATGAGTTTGCCGCTTAGCGTTATAGTATTTCCTTTGATCTTCACTTTGCGGGTTATGTCCTCGGCTTCTGACGCCAGAAGGTCCTGGGCAAGAACCTTGGCTTTGCCTAAGCTGCGGTCAAACCGGATCGTCAGCGAATGATATTTCCCGAAGACGGCGATCCGTTCATTGCTCACGCCGGCGTGGATCGTCACGGCGGCCAATGGATGATAATAGCCTTTTTCCGCTGACGTTCGACCAATCGTCGCTACGGAAACCGCGCCGTTGGGGAACCTGGCGGCGATTACATAAGGTGCGACATCACCAGATTGGACCAGCGGCAACGGCATATTACGAGCTGTGACGGCTGGCGCGAATTGAGTATAGCGTTTATTGGTTGCCCACGGAGCGAATGTATCGCCTAACTTAAAATGCCAGTCGTCTTCGAGGTTTTCCTGCGACCGCACCAGTGTCCCATAGCTGGCCGGCATCGGAGCGGCGATCCGCTGCCAACGCAGCGCTCGAGCTACTTCGTCCATGCGCTGTTTCCAGTTTCGGTTGCCGTTTAGAAACAGGTCGATATCCTTGCCGTTCAATATACGTTTGTCGGCTTCGGGATGGCGCATAACGCCCATCGTACAGCCGAGCGCAGCGGCCATAATGACTTCGTCTTCGACATTGATCAGGGCAGTATTGGCCGGGTCTTCGAGACCATGCTCGATTATATCGACAGCACGCTGCAGCGAAGTTGCAACGGATAGAGTGCTCGTTACGTCATAGTTTCGAAAGACCTCGGTTTTCTGCAGAATATTGCCTACCTGCCTGGCATCGGCAAATTTAGAAGGGCCTCCGACAGTGGGCTGGCTGTTACGATTTTTGTCGGTAACGCCATTTAATGGGTAGTGTCCTGTTATATGCTCGACTACCAGTTCAGGATAAATTTCATCGCTGAGCGTCGTTGAGAAATAGCGGCTGGTATCGCCGCCGTCGATCTTCCAATACAAGATACCAGCTTTTTTTGACCAGGTCACCATTTCGCGGATCTTCTCTTTTGAAGGGTTGCCGCGAGTCCAAAGGCCCAGCCCGCGCCAGCCTGCGTCCTTGACGATCTTGTTGAGTTCTTTCAGCCGGGTTGCGTAGTCGTACTTGGCGAACGAAGGAAATTTCTCAGGGTTCAGCTTACTGGTAAAGAATCCGCCTTCCTGCCAGCCGTGGTCCATGATGAAGATCAGATCCCGGCGGGCTTTGGGATGGAAGCGGTAGAGCCAGCCGTCCTTTTGTTTGCCGACCATATTGTCTTCGTTGATATGGCTACGGGCGGCGACGTTGCCCTGGTTACCCGTAAGCGGATCGATGGTCTCCAATGTTCCCTGGGCAACAGTGTAATTCTGAACGAACCAGGTGCAATAATAGTTCGGCACCTTGGCAGGCTCTTGAGGTACGAGGGACAGCTCTGTTTTTGAATATGATCCCATCGCATAAAGGGGGGCGAAAATTGAAAACAAAAAGATGACAGACAAACTTAAGCGTTTCATATCGGTTCTCCTATGCTTTTTAACAGACATTACCCTTCTAACTTTTCGCAAAACGCAATTACGTCTTAACAGAGCCCGTGATTTATTACAACTCATAAATTGCTTTGTAGAAAAGAAGATTAAAGTCATTGCGAAGGAGCGATAGCGACTGCGGCAATCTTGATTTTTGAACGTTTAAGATTGCTTCGCTGCGCTCGC
>JANQHJ010000106.1 GCA_028282745.1 Sedimentisphaerales bacterium
GAGAAGCGCCGTAAGCAATGATACCGTGCTCCCAGTCAAAGGCCTGCTGGACTGGTACATAACTCTTTGCGTCGCGGCCGCCGTATATAACTCCGCCAAGCTCGACACCATTCGGATTTTCCAGTTCCGGGTCGCAGTTTGCCAGTGCAGGGAGCTTAACAGCATAGCGAGCGTTTTTATGAGCAAGTGCGATTTCGTTGCCATTGGCATCTTTTTTACCCTTTTGCCACTCGCCTGAGAAGTTAACGCCCTCGTCAGGCGTGTCCTGGCCCATACCCAGCCAGTATGGTTTGCCGTCATTGATAAGGATATTGGAGAAAATAACTTCCTCCGGCCTATTGAGAACATCCCAGATAGTCGGGTCACCTTTTTCTGTTACGTTTTGAATAATACCGAAAATTCCGAACTCGGCGTTTACCGCACGAAATTCTCCGTCGATGTTGCGGAAGTAAGCAATATCGTCAGCAAGAATTTTTTCGCCCGGAAGCATAGCTGTCGAAGTTTTTCCACAAGCACTTGGGAACGCACCGGCTAAATATGTCTTACGTCCACCCGGGCCGCTAATGCCTGATATGAACATGTGCTCGGCAAGCCAGCCTTCGCGGTCAGCTTTGCGAATGGTCAGTCTAAGAGCAAGCTTCTTTAGCCCGACTGTGTTACCTGCGTACTGGGTATTAACGCTGTAAACCATATCCCGGGTGTAATCTATGTAAATGCGTCTGTTTGCAACGTCTGTGCTGACCATTTTTTCATTTACCTGTCCAGAAGAGTGCAGGAAGCAGAAGCAGTTGTCATCGGCACCAATATTTTTGAACGCCTCGTAAGCAGATCTATACAACAGGCTTTCGGCATGAGCTACATACCATGAATCGGTAGCCTGTGCACACGGCACACTAAATACCGAGCCGGCCGGCCCTAATGATAAGAAGCGAATGATCAAGGTCCTGTCCTTCATTGAACCTTTAAGCAGGCCCCTTACTTCGTCGAGCCCCTCTTGTCTTTCGATCTGGTTCAAAGCTTTGCTCAGTGAATCATCCCGGGGCACCAGGTACTTGGTTGCTTTGCGGTCACGTCCCTGGTCGGTCGGGCCGTCGAAATGAATTGTATGGCCCTGCATTTTCAGCGATTGCTCTTCGCCATTTTTTATTGCCATTTCACGAACATGAGCTGCATCTTCTTCGGAATCCGTGACAACATAAACATCCTTTGCCTCTGTCAGCTCAAGAACGTCAGCTACAAATTCATGCAACCTCTTATTGCTGATAGCCGCTAACTTGGCATAGGTTTCGTCTGTAAGTCTTGATTTTAGAAGGTCTTGTACATCACTCATTTCGTTTACTCCACAATTTTCGTTTACTTGTTTATTACTGTTAACATTTCCAATAGTTTTTAGTCGGGCCATTATACATAAAAAAGCTGTAAAATCAAGCCTTTTGATTTAACGGCTTTTATTCATATTACTATTTATAAACAGGGTTTAGCTCAATTATGTCATATTTTTTAAGGATTTTTCTTGCAAAGAATAACAGCAAAGGCATAGAATGATAAGCAACAATTAAATATGAAAGTTCACTGAACTTTAAGTGTTCGGTCGAAAACCAGACATTTTTGATCCCACGAACGCTTGTAGTTGGTGTCCGTGTTTTGCCATCTGGCAAAAGCGGGCATCGCTGGCGTATCGTGGGAGGGCCTGTCTGGTGCCTCGACCGATGTCGTTTAGCGATGCCTGTTTTTTATTGCGCATTTCTAAACACTATCCGAAAAGTTTATACGGTTTTACCAAACCCTGGTTAGGGCAAGGTATGCTGTCGGGCTTGACGGCCCGGGCGCCCGAAATGGGCTGGTGTTCTAACACTTGAAGCCCGGCAGCTATTTGTTGTCTTTGATCTTGTGTCTGGAGTCCTGTGTCATTGTTATTGTTAATTGACAAGAGCTTATGTCGTAGATACTATACTTTCAGGAAAGGGATTATTATGGAAAGGGAAAAAACACATCTTTTAGCTGTTATCGTTTTGGTTATCACTTCAATTGCCAACGCCAATCCGGTTCTAACAGTCAACGGCTTTGATACCTCGGTGCCTGTTGAAATTAATGCCGACGTGAACATAATTATCGGTATCAATTATCCTAACGATGTAGTAAGTCAGAATTATATTGTAACGTGTGAGGTGGGCGGCAAGCTCACGCCTTTATCCGAGCCAAATTCATCGTCAAAACAGCAAACAACAAAACGGTATTTACTTAACTTTGACAATGAGCAGATGTCCCTGGCAACGGTCAACTTGACTGTTAATGGTATACTCGATTATCAGCTTGCTGTTTTCAAAGTACCTGATGCAAATATAGTTGTTTTTGGCATTGATCTCAATATAATCGAAATACCTGAGCCTGAATCAGAGACACAACCAAAAGCTGCAGACCCAGCAGTCCAAATAGCAATAGTTAGTCAACTGGCAGTTCCAGAGGAAAGTGGAACACAGAGGGGTATGGGAACTCCGATATACGGCTCGTCTTTTTGTCCTGACCTTGTCAGAGATAACAGCGTTGATTTTAAAGATTTTGCGGTCTTGGCCGAGAACTGGTTCGAAACAGGGACAGGTTTGGATGGAGATTTTGATGAATCAGGGAAGGTCGATGAGGTGGATTTAAGTAATTTTACAGCTTTTTGGTTAAACACAGAGCCGATTGTCGCTGAAGATAAAAACGCAATTGTTACAGAAAATAGTGCAGTAATAATTACATTGAATGCACATGATTGTAACGGCACAACAGATTTTGTGTATGATCTGGTGGAGCGCCCTGAAAATGGTATCATTGCTATCGATGCCAACAGGGCAATTTACTGTCCGGATATTAATTTTGTCGGAGAGGATTATTTTACATATATAGCTCAGGCCGGGGATTATAATAGCTCTATCGCAACAGTTGAAATTACTGTCCGAGCTGACACGGATGACGATGGCCTATCAGATTATGATGAAATAAATGGTACTTATGGTTATGTGACTGACCCCTGTGACCCTAATTCTGATGGTGATATTATGCCTGATGGATGGGAGGTGCATTATGGCCTTAATCCAACAATAGACAACAGTAGCAGTAATCCGGATAATGATGGATTAACAAATGAACAGGAGTATCTGCTTGGCACCGAACCTGATAATGCAGACAGTGACTATGATGGCCTTAAAGACGGTGATGAGGTAAGTGGAAATTTAAGTAGCTATGGGCCGGATTGGCCGTTTGCAGATAATTACCCCAGCTATTATGACACACCCTTTGTTGAAAATCCTTACAATACTCCCTTAGACCCACTAAATGAAGATACTGATGAAGATGGTGTATTGGATGGTAAAGAAATTGATTGGGGGCTCGATCCGAACAATCCTGATACAGATGGTGATGGGGTCGATGACGGCACTGAGGTTGGTTACGGTGATAATAATGTTAACGTCTTCAAGCCATGGCCATTATGGAATTATCTCTATCTTGAAGATTTAGACGATTGTGACATGAATCCTAATAACAATGATACGGACAGTGATGGGATGAATGACAGGTGGGAACATAAATATGCCAGGCTTGATCCGGCTGGCAGGGAGCTTGATCCTCGTTATGGTGGAGATCCGGGCAACGACACCGATAATGACGGTCTTGTAAACAATATTGAGTGCTCGTTGAATCTCAGTTCAGAAGTCCCGGACGGATGGGATACTGACGGAGACGGATTAAGTGATAGCCAGGAATACTACGGAACTGTAACCGGCTATGCAACCAATCCCAATAATGTTGATAGCGATGGAGACTTTTTGATTGACGGCTATAACAACACTCTTTCTATTGACAGTTATCCTGATGGTGTACATGAATATTATGGAGGTTCAAGTTCTTATGTATTCGGAGAAGCAAGCATTGGCTCAAACCCAACCAGTTCGAATAGTGACAGCGACAATATGCCGGACGGATGGGAAGTAAGAAACTGGAATATGGTTCGCAATTCATATTTCGACCCGATATACAATTATTCAGGTGTCCCAAACTCGGATTTTGACAACGACGGCCTTACAAATTTAACCGAATCTCAGGAATGGACTCTTGCCCAAATCAGCGATACTGATAGTGATGGAGCAAACGATGGATACGAGAAAAACACTCTTGGGACAAAACCACTGAAAGCAGATACTGATAAAGATGGCTTAAAAGATGGCCAAGAAGCAAGCCATGGAGCTGATCCACTCGATTACGATACAGATGATGACTTGCTGCCTGATGGATGGGAAGTCGAGTACGGTCTAAATCCAGCTGTTTCAGATGTATTCTATGTTGACATCAACGATGATAATTGGTATATTGACTCCGATAACGATGATTTGGATGACTTTGAGGAATTTATCTACGGCACAGACCCGAAAGATTGGGATAGCGATAATGACGGAGTAAAAGATGGGATTGAGGTGGCCCAGGGTAGCGATCCACTTGACAAAAATGATAAAATAGCCCCTCCTGCCAAAAAGTTATGCGAAGTAAAGCTCACTGTCGGGGATCATAGTAGCAGTGAGTCTGAGAGGTATATTTTACAGGTAGGTCCGGTCAGACATATGGCAACTGAATTCGGTGAAGTACAAAGCAGGGTATATAAGTTCAAAACAGGTCGATTTTACAAAGTCCAGGTACTTCACGTTGACAGCACGATCAATGAACCGGACTACGACTATACCGCAAATATAACAGCCGTGGATATTCCCACAGGAGCTATGTTCCATGTTTATGACCCCAAAAAGATTTTGGGTGTACATGGTGATTGGGGCGACACGCCGAATTTCCACGCTGAAGGCAAAGAAGCAAAACTGGTCTTGGCAAGACCAAAACGACTTGATATTATTGCAGGTGATTACAAAAGAAAAGTTATCAAAGGCAGGCGGTATTACTACCATCAAGTTTATGATGAAGATGGCAAAATAATCAATATTGAAGGCATACCATGCGACGAGATTGTCCGCTATCGATTGCCATTGAGCAAACGAGGAAAGAGAAAACGCTGGGGTGTGAGTGGGGGGATCACTAAAAATTGGCCTGATGAGGATGGTGACTGGAATGGCGGTATCGCAATCAGAGACACCCTAACTAGGAACATTTATGCCTCGGAGAGTATGGTTTTGACGCAAACCATCCTTGTGGGAGGCATTGCAGTAGAGCCTAATTTTATAATGGAATTTAATATGCAAGCATTAGATGATAATGATAAAATAACGAAAAAAGCAGATAACTAAAAACTTTCAGGGGGCATATCATGAAAAGATTGATTTGTTATATGTTTATCTTCATGCATTTTTTGAGCATAGGTTGTTCTAAATTGATTCCTGAGGACATTGACAAGGTTAACCTGAAATTATTAATCAGTTGCGGTAAAACCGACATAAAACTTGGTGATGCAATTCCTATTACCTTCGAGATCACTAATGTTGGCAGTGTTCCATATGATTACAACTATCGAAGTTATGACCGTTGTGGACGTCTTTATGAATTTGAGCTGACTGCAATCGATATCAATGGACAAATCGTGCCTGATCCACGAGCAGATAGCAATTGCTTGCTATTAGGCGGACTTGGCAATGAAGATAGAATCCTGAAAACCTCTCAGTCATTTACGAAAACAATTGAATTAAACCGCTGGGCAATAATAGAGAAACCGGGAACTTATAAAGTTAATGCCTTTTATCATGCTGAAATTGCGGATTCAAACGGAAATGAGGGCATTATAAAATCAGATTCCATAGATGTTAATATTAAGCCCCGTTCAGACAAGGAAATGATTAGGCACATAGACAATCTAATCACTTTACTTAAAGTCACAAAAGCCCGTGAAAATTTCACCTATCAACAAAAACAAAACCAATTAAAGAAAAGAGAACGTCTGATAAAAAAGCTGATTTATACTTTGCATCCGGCAGCAATGTCTGTGCTGGTTGATCTGGTTTACGAGGATTACCACAGAAATGATATTTACTGGGCCCAGGAAGCATTTCATTACTACTTAACGAACAAATCGGAAGGCAAAAGGGTGATCCTGCAAAAAATTGATGAAAAAGGGTTGGCTCCTTCCATTTTATACTTATTACGGCAGACAGATGCCACCAAAAATGATTTTGCGAGATTGATTCCGATAGCCTTAAATTCAAACAATCCAGAAATTCTTTCAGACGGTGTTGCTGCCACGTCGATGTTTCCCGATGACAGTTATATGCCCCGTCTCATCAAACTGGCGATGGATACTAATAGCCCTGCGAGAATAGAGGCAATTGACGCAATTGCAAACAACAGGACTGATGAAGGGGTTCAGGCGTTAAGGAAGCTGTTAAAAGATAAGAACGACTCCATTCGCGAAACAACTTATCGGTCAATAATCTCGGCCTACGAGAAAAGTTCCGGCAGGCCGCTAAGAGAAGGTGACTTTAAAGATGCCCTAAAAGAATGTTACATGGAACAGTTTTAGTTACATAAAAAAGCCCAGGGCGAATCCTTTCCGGCATATCGGGATACAGGGAATCGCTTTATTAATCGAGCATTATCTCATCGGACTTCAGTTTAACCTGTTCGTCCACCTTATCGGTGTATTCTTTAGTAATGTCATCGAGCTGCTTCTTGCCTTTTTCAAGATCGTCCTCGGTAATAAGTTTATCTTTCTGCTCTTTTTCAAGAGTCTTTATAGAGTCACGGCGAATATTTCTGATACTGACCTTGCCTTGCTCGCCTGACTGCTTGGCCTGGCTGACGAGCTGCTTTCTTCGCTCTTCGCTAAGCGGCGGAATATTCAGCCTTACCATCTTGCCGTCGATCACAGGAGCGATACTCAGGTCACTTGTCTTGATAGCTTTTTCGATATCTTTCAAAGCGGCTGGGTCAAAAGGCTTAATAGCTATCATATCCGGCTGCGGCACAGCCAGGGTCGCCATTTGCTTTAGCGGCGTGGGCGTACCGTAATATTCGACCTTAATATTTTCGACCAGGCCGGTGTTGGCCCTGCCCGTGCGAATACCTTTAAGCTCGTCATGCAAATGCTCGACAGCTTTGCTCATTTTTGTCTTACTATCGTTAATAACCTGCTGCAACGGCATACATACCTCCGTAATTAACTAATAACAGTTCCGACTTTTTCACCACAAATCGCTCGTGTGATATTATCTTCTTTAAAAACATTCATAACCATGATCGGTATATTCTTGTCGCGGCAAAGACTGATCGCCGAGTGGTCCATAACGCGAAGGTTCTGCTCGAGCACATCCGCGTATGAAAGTTTGTCATAGAGCTTGGCGTTCGGATTCTTACCCGGGTCGTCATCATAAACGCCGGCCACATTCGTCGCTTTGATAAGCAGATCGGCGTCAAGCTCAGCCGCTCTTAAAGCCGCGCATGTGTCAGTCGTAAAGAACGGATTGCCCGTACCGCCCGCTAATATGATGACCCTCCTGCGGTCGAGATGATGAAACGCCCTTCTGCGAATGAATTTTTCACAGATGGCTGAGACCTCGATCGCGCTCATAACACGAGTAGGCTGATTCATCTTCTCGAGAGTTTCCTGCAGCGCACAAGCATTAATTATCGTCGCGAGCATACCCATATAGTCAGCTGTATTTCGGCCGATACCGCTTTGCCTGGCGAACATCGCGCCACGGATATAATTACCCGCACCGTTGACCACCGCGACATCCGAACCGTAGGCCCGGACTTCACAAATCGTTTTGGCGATTTTTCTTACCGGCTCAGCATTGATGCCGAAACCACCCTGCTCACAAAAACTCTCGCCGGAAATCTTTAGTAAGACCCGCTTGTATTTGCTCTGGGCCATCCTCGTTAGCCTTTCAATTAACCTCTTTGTTTTGCGATATTATTCGCCGACGAAGGTTTAATGTCAAGGTAAAAAGCCCATATACCCTGCCTGTAAACAATTATTGACTTTCGGAAGCTGTTCTGTTATCAAAATAGCTACAGAAGGCATTTAATTAATCTTATAATCGGGGTGGTATCGTGAATATCGAAAAACACATCTTTCAACATGCTTTTAAGGTAATTTCCATGCTATTGCTATGCGCTAACTGCTTCGGGGCGGATCAATTGACCAAAGCCGATTACGAAAAAGCGAACCAGCTCAGGAGTAAATACAGGAACAAGGTCATCAACGAACACATCAAGGTCAACTGGTTGAATAACGGCTCGAAGTTGTGGTATCGTTTGAATTCAACCGGGGGACAATACGAATTTATCATCGTCGATGCCAAGACGGGAACCAAAAAAGCGGCATTCGATCATGACAAACTGGCAAAAGCACTCGCTAAAGAAACAAAAGAAGATATCGATGCCAAAAAGCTGCCCATCGCCCAGCTTGAGTTTCCTGGGGATTCAAAACTTACATTTATCAGTAAAGGTAAAAAGTGGCAATTTAACTTTAAAAATTATAAACTTAAGAATCTATCCGACGACCCTGATACGCGCTCCAGTATCACAAGACTGCCCCGCCCAAGGGCAAGTAGAAGACAAGGGCCAAGGACAAGCATTACTTTTATCAATCAGACCAAAGGAAAAGTCGAGCTTTTCTGGATAGATACACGAAATGAGCGACATTCATACGGCAAGCTCGCCCCCGACAGCCAGCGTACACAAAGTACTCATTCAGGGCACGTATGGCTGGTTGCAGACGAGGCGGGCAAGACACTTGCTGTTTTTTATACCACCGCAGATGGCGGTGATGCCGTTATAGACGGCTCGAAATTTGTACCTGACAAAAAACAAAGGCAATCAAGGAGGAGACAACAAAGCACATTTAGACAGCACCATCCAGGGCCAAAAAGAAAATCGCCGGACGGTAAATGGCAGGCCTTTGTCAAAGAATACAACCTGTACTTAAAGGACGTTAATTCATCGCAAGAATGCCAGCTTACAAGCGACGGTACGGAAAAAGATGGATATATGGAGCGGTTTTACTTTTCACTGGATTCGAAAAAGCTCGTAGCACTTCGCCGGGAAAAGGGCGAGCAGAGAAAAGTCGTAATGGTCGAATCGTCGCCGGAAGATCAGTTGCAGCCCAAACTTCATACTATCGATTACACCAAACCCGGCGATAAGATAGATATTGAAAAGCCCCGGCTGTTCGACATCGCCACAAAAAGCGAGATCCCGGTATCCGATGAACTGTTCGATAATCCTTACGGTATCTGGGAGATACGATGGGCGAAAGATTCCAAAGAGTTCGCTTTCTTTTATAACCAGAGAGGTCATCAGGTAGTTCGCATTGTTGGAGTCAACGCGAAAACGGGAAAAGCTCGAGCGATAGTTAACGAAGAAACACAATCCTTCTTCGATTACAGGTCGAAGCTGTTCGGCTATTATCTTGACGATACTAAAGAAATGATATGGATGTCAGAGCGGGACGGCTGGAACCATCTTTACCTGTACGACACCAAAACAGCGAGCGTAAAAAATCAGATAACAAAAGGCCAGTGGGTCGTTAGAAGTGTTGAAAATATCGATGAAAAGAAAAGGCAAATACTTTTCTGGGCAGGCGGGATATATCCCGACCAGGACCCGTACTATCTACATTTATGTCGAATCAACTTTGACGGATCGGGCCTGACGAAATTAACCTCCGGCGACGGCACACATAAAGCAGAGTTTTCACCGGATAAAAAATACTTTATCGACAGATGGTCAAGAGTTGATCTGCCCCCAGTGACAGATCTTCGCAATTCTAAAGACGGTAAGTTAATCTGCGAACTGGCCAAGGCCGATCATTCAGAACTTCTTAAAGCCGGCTGGCAGCAGACTGAGCGGTTTGTCGCTAAAGGCAGGGATGGCAGAACGAACATCTATGGAATTATTATCCGCCCGAGCAATTTCGATCCAAACAGCAAGTATCCCGTGATCGAGGATATTTATGCCGGCCCTCACGGCGCAACAGTACCAAAATCTTTCAGCACCCTGGCAAGCCTGCGTACACTTGCCGAACTTGGATTTATTATTGTACACATCGACGGTATGGGTACAAATTTCCGCTCGAAAGCTTTTCATGATGTCGCATGGAAGAACATCGCAGACGCTGGATTCCCGGATCGAATTTTATGGATGAAAGCCGCTGCAAAAAAATATCCCTATATGGACATCGAGCGAGTAGGTATATTTGGAACCTCGGCAGGTGGACAAAACGCATTGGGAGCATTGCTCTGGCATGGAGATTTTTATAAAGCTGCCGTTGCCAACTGCGGTTGCCATGACAATCGTATGGACAAGATATGGTGGAACGAACTCTGGATGAGCTGGCCGATCGGTCCTCACTACGAAGAGCAATCAAACGTCACGCAGGCTCATAAGCTGACAGGTGATCTACTGTTGATAGTAGGTGAGCTTGATAAAAATGTTGATCCCGCTTCTACGATGCAGGTAGTCGATGCACTCGTAAAAGCGAAGAAAGATTTCGAGTTGCTCGTCGTACCAGGTGGAGGCCACGGCGCCGGCGGCGAATATGGCAGGAGAAGACGCAATGACTTCTTTGTCAAACATCTGCTGGGTAAGCAACCGCCAAACTGGAACACTGAGAATTAAAAAAATGAGCCTGTGAGGATTATAGCCGTTGACAAATGACCTCATAGCCGCACCTTAGTTTTTGGGGAGCACGCCAGCTGCATATTTTAGTTATTATATCAATCTCTCTTTGTAATTTTAATGGCATATCAATTGCATTAGTTAATATAGACAAACTAATTGTTTTTTGCAGATATAACTATATGTTCTTTAATAACAAGTGGTTACGGAGTGTAACCAGGAAAGTTTAATAAGGTTGCGCCAATATTAAAACTACAATTATGTTGGCCAAGCAGGCCAATAATACAAATATGTATCTATACATGGAAAATTCAAACTGTCAGCAACAACATATTAAGCAGCTACAGGCACTTTTTTCTATCACCCAAACGCTAAGCGTCAGGTATGGTCAGGGGAAAATGCTTCAGGAAGCATTGGAGACGATCGAGTCCCTGCTTGGTGTTCACAGGTGTACCATTATGCTCCTTTCGCCTGATGGACGTGAACTTCACTTTGAAGCAGCCAGTAATATAAGCAGCCTGAGCTCTAATGAAACTTCGTTCCAAATGGGTGAAGGTATCACCGGTAGAGTATTGCAGACAGGCGAGCCGGCAGTGATCTCGAGAATTTCTGACGAACCGAAGTTCAGCCATCGAATTCATAAAAGAGATAAAACCGAACACCATGAAATGGGATTCATTTGTGTTCCGATCTCATTTGGTAATGAGGTTGTAGGTACATTAGCTGCCGATATTCCCCAGAGTGCGGACATGACAATAGACGATGCCCTTCGAATGCTGAGTATCATTGCAGGCATGATCGCGCATGATGTTAAGCTCAGGAGAGAAGCTCGTCTTGAGCGTAATGCCCTCGAGCATGAAAACCGGCAGCTTCGCCATGAACTCGAAGAACATGTCCGGCCTTCAAATATGACCGGTAATTCAAGGGCAATGCGAGAAGTCTATCAGCGTATCGAGCAGGTGGCTGCTACAGATACTACTGTATTGATCCGGGGTGAATCGGGAACCGGTAAAGAGCTTGTTGCAACAGCTATTCATTATGCAAGCTATCGTCGAAAGAAACCTTTCGTCAAGGTCAATTGTGCGGCATTAAGCGAAACCTTGTTAGAGAGCGAACTATTCGGCCATGAAAAAGGAGCTTTTACCGGAGCTGTACATCCCCGAAAAGGAAGAATTGAAATGGCGCAGGAAGGCACTTTATTTCTCGATGAGATTGGAGATTTTTCTCCTGCTATTCAGGTCAAACTATTACGCGTTTTGCAGGAAAGAGAATATGAACGTGTCGGCAGCAATGAAACTGCACGCGCCGATATTCGTATTATTGCCGCGACGCACCGGGATCTTGAAAAGCAGGTTGAATCGGAAAAATTCAGACAAGACCTTTATTACAGGATAAATGTTTTTCCAATATATCTGCCGCCGCTTCGGGAGAGAAAAGACGACATTATGATTCTTGGTGACCATTTTGTTGAAAAGTACTCAAAGAAAATGAGTAAGACGGTCAACAGGATAAGCACAACAGCGATAAACATGATGTACAGCTACCATTGGCCGGGCAACGTAAGGGAACTTGAAAACTGTATTGAATATGCGGTATTGATGAGCAATGATAATGTTATTCACGGTTATAATCTGCCTCCGACATTACAAACCCCTGATAAGACAGAATCTTCACTTGTGGGAAAACTTAAAACCAGTGTCAATCTTCTTGAACGCGACATGATAATCGACTCCCTCAAACGAAACAAAGGCAGTGTTACCAGTGCTGCAAATGAGCTTGGAATAACCGACCGAATGATACGGTACAAAATGAAAAACCTTGGAATTGATTATAAAAATACATTTAAAAAGAATTATAAAAAGTAATTCTAATTCCGTGAATATTCATCGGTTGCTCATCTCATATTTTCAAGTCAAAAAGTTACAAATATTTCTGTTTCTTCCATTCTTTTACATTTTTGTAAATACCTGATTTTTAATTCATAAATGGGCATGTTTAGTTGTACTAATTAAATATTCATCTGACTTTCTACCATTATTTCCTTTTCTCAATCCACATTGAATCCCGTTTTCAATCTCCTGTCAAAAAAATACTTCTTCATATTTGACCTGTAAAAAGCGTTTTTGAAACAAATTCCCATGCCATTTTCTATTTCCGGTTTTCTGGCACGGCAGTTGTTTAATACATAGTGACCTAAGTTGATTGATAAGACTTAAATTTAAGGAGTAGTAACATGAGAAAGGTGGCCATTTACGGTAAAGGCGGCATAGGAAAGAGCACAACAACCCAGAATACGGTCGCCGCTCTGGTAGAAATGGGCAAGAAAGTTATGGTCGTAGGTTGCGACCCAAAAGCTGACTCGACAAGATTACTATTGGGAGGACTCGCCCAAAAGACAGTACTCGACACATTGCGAGAAGAAGGTGAAGATGTCGAACTTCTTGATATCCGAAAGGAAGGTTACGGAGGGACGTTATGTGTCGAATCCGGCGGCCCGGAACCCGGTGTCGGCTGTGCCGGCCGTGGAATTATTACTTCTATTAATCTGCTCGAACAGCTTGGCGCTTACACTGACGACCAGAACCTTGACTATGCTTTCTATGATGTGTTGGGTGACGTTGTGTGCGGCGGTTTTGCAATGCCGATACGTGAAGGCAAGGCACAGGAAATTTATATCGTCTGCAGCGGTGAAATGATGGCAATGTACGCTGCTAATAATATCTGCAAGGGTATTGTAAAGTTTGCAGAAGCAGGCGGTGTACGGCTTGGCGGATTGATATGCAACAGCAGGAACGTTGATAATGAGCGTGACATGATCGATGAGTTTGCCAAACGTCTTGGTACCCAGATGGTGCACTTTTTGCCTCGTGATAACGATGTGCAGCGGGCAGAGATCAAGAGAATGAGCGTAATAGAGTGGAATCCCGATGTGCCCCAGGCCAATGAATACCGAACTTTAGCATCAAATATTGATGCCAACGAAATGTTCGTAATTCCAAAGCCGATGAAGATAAATGAACTTGAAAGCCTGCTTCTGGATTTTGGTGTACTGGTAGCATAATTGATAAACAGATAGACGAAAGGATAAAAATATGATCATGGTAAGAGCTATCGTCAGGCCTGAAAAAGTGGATGAAGTGATGTCGGCTCTGATGTATGCGGGATTTCCCGCTGTTACAAAGATGGATGTTTATGGACGCGGTAAACAAAGAGGTATGAAGATAGGTGAAGTGGCATATGACGAACTTCCGAAAGAGCTGCTCTTTACCGTTATTAAGAAGGAAGACAAGGATTTTGTTGTTGAAACGATCTGCAAGGCGGCGAAGTCAGGCACCAAGGGAGCATTCGGTGATGGTAAGATCTTTATCTCACCTGTCGAGGAGGCTTACACCGTAAGCTCGGGTCAGAAACAATTATAAATACAGGAACAAGGAGCAATGCGATGAAAGAAGTTCTGGCCATTATCAGAATAAATAAGATGAATGAAACAAAACGTGCTTTAGCAGATGCAGGCATAGGTTCTTTGACCGCCCGCAAGGTGATCGGCAGAGGAAAAGGCAAGGTCGATTATCTGCTGCTTCACGGAGCCGAAGAAGGTTATGAAGAAGCGATCAACCAGCTCGGCCCCGGACCAAAGCTGATACCAAAGAGAATGCTGAATATCATTGTCACCGATGACAAGGTTCAAACAGTAGTAGATACGATCATAAAGGTAAACCAGACCGGGGCTCCCGGCGACGGAAAGATATTTATCGAATCGGTACTGGATTCGGTGAGAGTTAGAACAGGCGAATCAGGCGATGATGCCGTTACTGAAGAAGAAGCTGTCGCAACTAAATGAGGTGTAATATGTCAGGCAACAACAAAAAAGATGCAAACAAAGTCGTTGATGAACTGCTGAAAGTGTATCCCTCGAAAGTCGCTCGCAAAAGAGCCCAACAGATAGTAATAAACCAAAAGGACAAGGAGCTGAACGTCCCTGAAATTAAAGCGAACGTGAGGACAACTCCGGGTATCATTACACAGCGGGGATGTACCTATGCCGGCTGTAAAGGTGTGGTGCTTGGGCCTACGCGTGATATTCTGAATTTGACGCACGGCCCCATCGGTTGCGGTTTTTATTCATGGCTGACACGAAGAAATCAAACAAGACCACCGACAGACAAAGATGATAACTTTATGACTTATTGTTTCTCGACCGATATGCAGGACAGTGAGATCATCTTCGGCGGTGAAAAGAAACTGGCCAAAGCTATCGAAGAGGCTTACAACATTTTCAAACCCAAAGCGATCGGTATATTTGCGACATGCCCGGTAGGCCTTATCGGCGATGACATTCATAGTGTCGCTAAAAAAATGTCTGATAAACTTGGCATCAATGTATTTGGTTTCAGTTGTGAAGGATACAAAGGGGTAAGCCAGTCGGCAGGCCATCATATAGCCAACAACCAGTTGTTCAAACATGTTATTGGTAAAGGTAAAGAAAAACCGAAAGGTAAATTCAGGATCAACCTGCTTGGCGAATATAATATCGGCGGTGATGCTTTCCTGATCGAAGAATTACTTGAAAAATGCGGTATTACCCTAGTTTCAACATTCAGTGGTAATTCTTCATACGATGGTTTTGCAAATTCTCACAATGCCGATTTGAACTGTATTATGTGTCACCGTTCGATCAACTATGTCGCCGATATGATAGAGAAAAAATACGGTATCCCATGGATCAAAGTCAACTTTCTTGGTGCAGATGCTTCGGCAAAATCTCTTCGCAAGATCGCACAGTATTTCGATGACAATGAGCTTACGGAAAAGGTTGAAAAAGTTATCGAAGAGGAAATGGCAAAGGTTAAAAAGGCACAGAAAGAGATTCGCCCGAGAAATGAAGGCAAATTAGCAATGATGTTCGTAGGCGGTTCACGTGCCCACCATTACCAGGAACTTTTCAACGAGATAGGCATGAAAACGATCGCCGCCGGCTATGAATTTGCTCATCGTGACGATTATGAAGGCCGGAAAGTCCTGCCAACTATTCAGATTGACGCCGACAGCAGAAACATCGAAGAGCTGACCGTAGAAGCTGATCCGGTCGAATATCAGCCGAGAAAAACTGAAGAAGAAATTAAGGCCCTTGAAAAAGCAGGGTTAGAATTCTCAGGATATGAAGGCATGATGCCGACTATGGAAAATCAAACTCTAATCATAGATGACATTAGTCAGGCTGAAACTGAAAAGCTGATAGATATCTATAAACCGGCGATATTCTGTGCGGGCATTAAGGAAAAATACACCGTACAGAAATCCGGGACGCCTATGCTGCAACTTCACAGTTATGATTACGGCGGACCATTTGCAGTCTTCGACGGAGCGATAAATTTTTATAAAACCGTCGATAGGATGGTCAATGCCAGGATATGGTCATTCGTTAAGGCGCCCTGGCAAACTACAGGAAAACCAGTACTCGAAGCCGAGCTTGTTCATAATTAACCTCAAGGAGAGTGAACAATGTTATTAAGACATACAGATAGTAATGTTATTGAGCGCGAAGCGCTAACCGTAAATCCGGCAAAAACATGTCAGCCGATCGGGGCGATGTATGCCGCCTTGGGGATAAATAAGTGCCTGCCGCACAGTCACGGTTCACAGGGCTGCTGCGCTTATCATAGAAGCACTTTGACTCGCCACTACAAGGAGCCGATCATGAGCGGTACCAGTTCGTTTACTGAAGGTTCTTCAGTGTTCGGTGGCCAGTCAAACCTGCTGCAGGCTGTAAATAATATGTTCACTATTTACGACCCGGATGTAATAGCCGTACACACAACCTGTCTTTCCGAAACTATTGGCGACGACATCCCGCAGATCGTCGATCTGGCAAGAGAAAAAGGGTTCATACCCAAAGGCAAGTATGTATTCCACTGCAATACTCCAAGTTACGTAGGCTCCCATGTGACCGGATTTTCAAATATGGTAAAGGCAATAGTGGATTATTTTGCCGAGCCTGTCGAATACAAGACCGGCAAGATTAATATAATCCCCGGCTGGGTAGAGCCTGGGGATATGCGTGAGATTAAACGGATATGCTACCAGATGGGCATAGATACGATAATGTTCCCGGACACTTCGGATGTTCTTGACGCGCCGCAGACAGGTACATACGACTTTTATCCCAAAGGCGGCGTGACGATTGATGACATTAAAAAAACCGGATCAAGCCAGAAGACATTAGCTCTTGGAATTACCTCATCGACAGCCCCAGCCCGTGCACTTGATGTTAAATGTTCTGTACCATGCGAAATTCTCGACCTGCCTATAGGTTTAGCCGCAACGGATAGATTTGTAGATTCACTGCGAAAAGCAGCTAACGTCGAAGTTCCAGGATTCATTGAAGATGAAAGAGGCAGGGTCTTGGATTTCATAACTGATACCCAGCAGTATCTATACGGTAAAAGAGTTGCCCTGTGGGGTGATCCCGATCAGTTAGTCTCATTAACAGAATTTCTTGTCGATCTTGAGATGAAACCAGTTTATATAGTAACCGGAACACCAGGCAAAAAATTTCTTACAAGGATCGAAAAGGCTCTTAATGGTAAGGTCCCCGAAGCAAAAGTTAAACAGGGAGCCAACGCTGATATGTTCCTTATGCATCAGTGGATCAAAGATGAGCCGGTTGATTTGCTGATAGGCAATACTTACGGCAAATACATTTCACGCGACGATGATATTCCGCTGATACGTCATGGTTTTCCTATCCTCGACCGTGTCGGACATTCGTACTTCCCGACAGTCGGATATGCAGGTGCGCTAAGATTATTGGAGAAGATCCTCGATGCTATCCTGTCTAAAATGGACCGTGACAGTGAAGAAGAAAGCTTCGAACTTGTAATGTAAACCTAAACTCACAGAGCGCTATTATGGAAACCATATTAAAAGGCAGAAGACAGCAGGTTGTCAAAAAAGATGGTAAGGATATCAATATTGCCTGCGAAAAACAGAGTCTTGCCGGTTCGGTAAGTCAGCGGGCATGTGTCTTTTGCGGTTCACGTGTGGTTCTGTACCCTATCGCTGACGCGCTGCATCTTGTTCATGGGCCTGCCGGGTGTGCAGCTTACACCTGGGACATTCGAGGGGCTTTATCAAACGGACCTCAATTGCACCGGATGAGTTTTTCTACGGATCTTCGTGAAAAAGATGTCATCTTCGGCGGTGAGAAAAAATTATACGCGGCACTGAACGAACTGATAGATCGCTATCAACCTAAAGCCGCCTTTGTTTATTCAACCTGTATTATAGGGGTAATTGGCGATGATGTTGACGCAATTTGTAAAAGAGTTTCAAAGGAAAAGAAAATCCCCGTCCTCCCTGTTCACAGTGAAGGATTTAAAGGCACAAAAAAAGATGGATACAAAGCCGCTTGTGAGGCGATGTGGAAACTCGTGGGTACGGGTAACACCAGCGGCATAAGCAAGTTCAGCATTAATATTATGGGCGATTTTAACATTGCCGGTGAGACATGGATGATAAAAGAATACTATGAAAAAATGGGAGTGGAAGTAGTGGCTTCGATAACAGGAGACGGCCGTGTCGATGACCTGAGAAGATCGCACGGAGCCGCTCTTAATGTCGTTCAGTGCAGCGGTTCGATCATCCACCTTGCACGCAGGATGAAAGAAAAATACGGTATTCCCTTTATTCACGTTTCATATTTTGGGATCGAGGATATGTCCAAAGCTTTATATGAAGTCGCGGATTATTTCAAGGATGAAACCGTATCGAATAATACCCGAGAACTTATACAGTCAGAAGTCAACGCAATACTTCCAAAACTGAATTGGTATCGACAAAAATTAAACGGTAAAAAAGCATGTGTTTATACAGGCGGAGCGTTTAAAGCGTTTTCACTTATCCGCTCGCTGCGAATGCTCGGTGTGCAGACTGTCGTTGTAGGTTCGCAGACCGGCTCACCGGAAGATTACCAGATGCTCGGTGAAATAACAGACGAAGGGACGATCATCGTTGACGATACCAATCCGATGGAACTTGCAAAATTTGTTCAGGAAAAAGATGCCGATCTTTTAATAGGCGGAGTTAAAGAACGGCCGATTGCATATAAACTCGGGCTGGGGTTCTGCGATCATAATCACGAAAGAAAAATACCATTAGCCGGTTATGAAGGTATGGTCAACTTCGCAAAAGAAGTTTATACCTCTACCTGCTCCCCCGTTTGGAAACTGGTACCCCGAAGGAAACATTTATATGAACAACAAGTTGAAACTAACTGTTCCGGCAGTTGCCATGAATGCGAATCAACATGTGACATTAAAACCCAATGCAGCGGAGCAGCGTGATGGAACAGCAAGCAAGCGAAAATTACAGGCCGACGAAAAATCCCTGCAGGCTGTGTACTCCCTTTGGAGCGTGTGTGGCATTTAACGGAGTTGCCGGATGCGCCCCATATATTCACGGCTCCCAGGGCTGTGCGACATATATACGCAGATACCTTATTGGTCATTTCCGCGAGCCGGTCGATATTGCATGTTCCAGTTTCGGCGAATCGACAACGATATTCGGCGGCAAAGAAAATTTCGATACCGGTATCAGCAACGTGATTGACGGGTATGCGCCTAAAATGGTCGGCATTTGTTCGACCTGTCTATCTGAAACTATCGGCGATGACGTTTCGCAATTTATATATGAATACAACAAAAACAATAATACCGCCCCGTTGCCTTATTTAGTTAATGTATCGACACCGAGCTATTGCGGTACTCACAGTGACGGTTTTCACAAAGCTAACAGGGCAATTGTAAAAACCCTGGCAATAGAGACAATGAAACACCGCGGGATCAATATTTTCCCCGGAATGTTGTCACCGGCAGACCTGAGATACCTTAAAGAAATAATGAACGATTTTTGTTTACCGGCGATGCTCCTGAGTGATTATTCTGATTCATTTGACGGGCAGACCTGGGATAAATACGAAAAGAATATCGAGTTCGGTACAGAGATCAAAGATATTGAAAAAGCTGGCGGTGCAAAGGCATCTATCGAGTTCAGCACTACTGTTGATGATGAAAGTTCAGCAGCCGGGTACCTGACTGAAACATTTGATGTCCCGGCACACACAATGCCGATGCCGTTAAGTGTAACAAGCACAGATAAGTTTTTCGAACTTGTAAGCAGTTTAAGCGAAAATCCTATTCCCCAAAAACACCTTTCAGAACGAGGCCGGTTGATCGATGCTTATGTGGATGGGCATAAATATGTTTTTGAAAAACGCGCGGTTATTTACGGCGATGAAGACATGGTCATTGGATTGGCATGTTTTCTTGCTGAAATTGGAATTATACCTGCGCTTTGCGCCACGGGCGGACAAGGCGGAAAATTACAGGAAAGTCTTGAAAAACTACTGCCCGAAATGATCTCGCAGATTACTGTACAGGAAGATACAGATTTTATTGATATTAACGACTGCGCAAGATCGCTTGAACCGGACATCATAATTGGCAACAGCAATGGTTATAAACTCAAACGCCAGTTAGATATTCCGCTGGTCAGGATCGGGTTACCCATACATGATCGTATCGGTGCTTCACGGATACTGCACGTCGGCTATCGTGGGGCCCAGCAGCTTTATGACCGTATCGTAAACGCGTTTATTGAAATTCAACAGGAAGATTCACCCGTAGGTTATACACATATATAAAGGGATGAAAAATGACTTTCGATGTATCAAGCCATCCATGTTTTAACGAAGAAGTCAAAAAAAAATTCGGCAGAATACATTTACCGGTCGCGCCGGACTGTAATATCAGGTGTAATTTCTGTGACCGCAAGTACAACTGCGTAAATGAAAGCCGCCCCGGTATTACCAGTACGGTTTTGTCACCCGGACAGGCTCTGGAATATCTGAACAAGATGGTCAAGCGTGATAACCGTTTATCTGTAGTCGGAATTGCAGGCCCCGGTGATCCGTTCGCAAATCCGCAGAAAACACTCGAAACTCTCAAGTTGGTTCGGGGAAATTATCCTGATATGCTGCTTTGTGTTGCCACCAATGGGCTTGCTGCACCATCATATATCGAAGAAATTTCAAAATTTAACCTGACACATTTGACAGTTACTATCAATGCCGTTGATCCGGAAATAGGCGCCGAAGTGTACGGCTGGATTCGAGATAATAAAAAAATATATCGCGGCGTTGAAGGTGCAAAACTAATATTAGAACGCCAGCTTGAAACAATACGTCTTTGCAAAGAACACGGGATAATTACAAAAATTAACAGCATTGTAATTCCCGGTGTAAACGACCATCATATAGTTGACATTGCTAAAAAAGTTTCGGAGCTGGGGGCTGATCTTTTCAATGCTATCGCCCTTTGTTCGGTACCCGGTACTCCGTTTGGATCAATTAAATCTCCGACACGTGGTGACATTGAAAATATCCGGCGCAAAGCCAGACTGTTTATGCCCCAAATGGCTCACTGCACAAGATGCCGTGCCGATGCTGTTGGATGTCTCGGGGATAAGATCCCGACAACCGCAATAAAATATATGAAAGAAGCAGCTATGGGACCATTGAATCCCAGCGAAGAAAGACCTTATGTCGCGGTCGCAAGCAAAGAAGGAATGCTGGTTAATGAGCATCTTGGCCAGGCGAAACATCTGTGGATATTCGGAAAAACAGATAAAGGCTATGAGCTTATAGAATCACGCCAGACACCGCCCGGCGGGGGTGACATAAGGTGGCAGCAATTGTCTGGCATTTTGCGGGATTGTCGAATTCTTTTAACCGTTGCAGCAGGGAAGAAACCAACTGACGCTCTTATAAAATCGGGGGTCAGAGTCTTCGCGATGGAAGGCCTGATACAGCGTGCTTTGGAAATAATATATGAAGGCGGAGATCTAAACGTATTTAAACCGGCTGGAACTTGCGGAGGCTGTTCAGGTGTTAAAAATAAAGGTTGTGCATAAATATTTAAAAGGAGAACAAAATGCAAAAACCCCAATACCATTTTCTTGTATGTAACAGTTTTAGATTACAGGGAGACCCTCAGGGTATCTGTAATAAAAAAGGAGCGGTCAACCTGCTTCAGTATCTCGAAGAAGAAATCATCGACCGCGGTATCAACGCACAGATATCGAGCACCGGTTGTATGAAGGTTTGCGACCGCGGCCCTGTAATGGTGATTTATCCCAATGCCTGGTGGTATGGCGAACTGACAGAAGAAAAGGTCGATGACATACTCGATGCTCTCGAAGATGGTGAACCGGTAGATGAATATTCACTTTGTTGAATATGAATTTCAAGCTAAGACAATTTAGTAAAGTTCTGCTGCTTTTAATAACGGCACAAGGTTTACTTATGCTATTTGGTTTCAAATCGATCAATAAGGTTGAAACCGATAAAACAGTAATGGTCTATGCCGCCGCGGGTACTATGGTTGCTATGGATCAGGTTGCCGCTGAATTTGAAAAACAAACAGGCTGTAAAGTGATCATAAACTATGCGTCGTCATCGACTCTCGCAAGACAACTTATCGCCGGAGCTGATTTTGATGTATATATTTCAGCTAATACCCAATGGATGGATTACGTACAGGAAAACAGACTGATCGATAAAGACTCACGCAGAGATATTCTAAGCGACAGACTTGTACTTATCGCATCGACCAAATCGGCACTCAATTACCATAATATGACTTCCGATGAAATATTATTATTGTCTAATGGCCAAATCTCAATAGGTGATTCGGCGCACGTTCCATGCGGGATGTATGCAAAACAGGCATTGGGAAATATGGGCCTCTGGCAATCCATCCAGAACCGAATTATACCCACAGCCAGTGCCCGGGCGGCACAGCTGAATGTTGAAAGTGGACAATGTAAATTTGGCATTGTTTATCGTGCCGCAGCTTTACGGTCGAATAAGATTAAAATATTAGCAGTTTTTGATGAGAAGCTGCATTCTTCAATTCGTTTTTCGGCCGCACGTGCATCAAAAAGCATTGCCGGTTATGAATTTTTATCATTTCTTACTCAGCAGGATGTGAAAGAAATATTTACTACTTGCGGTTTTACTATAGCTTCATTTAATGATCCTGCTTTATCACAAAATTTTTCTGCTGGTTCAGGCCATAAACTAAATCAATGGCGGCCGTTCTTTATATCCTTAAAGGTTGCTGCTGTCTGCACACTGGTCGTAGCAGTTCCGGGAATTTTAACCGGTTATGTTCTGGCTCGTAAAACTTTCCCGGGCCGTTCCCTGCTTAACGCCTGCGTGCATTTACCTATGGTTATTCCACCTGTTGTAACAGGCTACCTTGCATTGTTAATGCTCGGAAAAAATTCATTTATTGGCAGATGGATATATGAAACTTTTGGGATTTCTATAGCGTTCTCATGGACAGGCGCTGTTTTGGTTTCGGCGATAATGGGATTTCCTTTACTGGTTCGTTCCGTAAAAACTGCAGTCGAAATGACCGACAATAGATACTCCGACGCAGCGAATATCTTAGGAGCCGGGTCGGTCAGGACATTTTTGACAATAACTATACCGCTTGCTACTCCGGGTATTGTAGCTGGACTTATCCTTGCTTTTGCTCGCAGCCTTGGTGAATTCGGAGCAACGGTAACATTTGCGGGCAATATCCCCGGCAAAACCCAGACATTATCCTTGGCAATATATAATTTTACACAAATACCCGGTGCCGAATCAGCGGCAATACGATTAGTTGCCGTCTCGGTTTTACTTTCATTCGCGGCGATGTTTGCCTCCGAACTCTTATATCATAAAATGAAATATGTTCCGAGGACCGACTAATGGGGCTTATAGTTGATATTAAACTTCGGAATAAAGAATTTTGCCTCTGCTTCAAAACCAAAATTGAAACGGGAATCACTGGTTTATTTGGGCCAAGTGGCTCAGGTAAGACAACATTGCTTCACTGCATCGCCGGATTAACTAAACCTGATAGCGGCCACATCTCACTGAATAATGATGTTCTTTTTAATAGTAACCTGCAGTGCTGTACTCCTGCTCGGAAACGGCGGATTGGCCTTGTATTCCAAGGCCATCTGCTTTTTCCGCACCTGACAGTTACCGGCAATCTTTCATACGGACAAAAAGGCAATCGGAGCAAGAAAAGAAAAAAACTGTATGAAATAGCCGAACTGATGGACATTGCTTCATTATTAAGCCGAAAAATTCATCGGCTTTCCGGTGGTGAAAAACAACGAGTTGCTTTGGCCCGTGCTATATTAAGCGATCCTCAAATGCTGCTTCTGGATGAACCCTTTGGCGGCCAGGATAATGAACGTAAAATGCAGATCAGGCTTTATTTAAAAAAATTACATGAATCGACAAAAATCCCGATGATATTAGTCAGCCATGATGCCCAGGATATGATCGAGCTGGCACATGAACTGATTTTTATAGAGAATGGAAAAAATATCGCTCAGGGAGCATTATCACGGCGATTAACAACCTACAGCAAACAGGCATGCTTATGTAATTCGCAAAAACCTGGATCTTCTCACAATATGCGTAACATACTGGTAAAGACGCACGGAATGAAATTTCCATTGGCTAATTAGTCTAATATTGTTATAAAGCAGCTTTTAAAAATTTATGGAGTTGCCAAATGGCCGTAATTCATTGCCTTACACATGTACCGTTCGAAGACGCTGCTAATATTGGTTTATGGGCACAGGAAAACGGACATCAATTAAAATACTCGCATTTATACAATAATGACTCTTTGCCTGAAACAGAGGACTTTGATATTCTCACTGTCATGGGCGGACCGATGAATATATACGAACATGACAAATATCCATGGCTAAAAGATGAGAAGGAGTTCATTAAACGGGCTATCGGCAATAATAAAAAGATAATTGGCGTTTGCCTAGGCGCACAGCTTATCGCCGATGTACTCGGAGGTAAGGTTGTAAAAAACCAGTATAAGGAAATTGGATGGTTTGATGTTACATTAACACCCCAGGCCGAGAAAAGTGAATTCTTTTCAAAACTGCCTGATGTCTTCACTGCATTTCACTGGCATGGTGACACTTTTAAGATCCCGGATGACGCAGTTCATTTAGCCTCAAGCAATGCTTGTACAAACCAGGCATTTCAATATGGTGATAATGTTATAGGGTTGCAGTTCCACCTGGATTACTCTAAACAGAGCATTAAAAAGATGCTGGAGAACTGTTCGGATGAAATTACCGAATCTCTTTATATCCAGACCCATAAACAAATCACAGATGGATATAGTAATATTTCAACAATAAAAGAACTGCTGTATAGGCTCCTCGATTCTTTCTGCTATTGATACTGCCGCATGGTTTTATAAATGGGCTCGTGAGGATTCCCCACAGGATGCCTCACGGCAGAACCTCTGACCAAGTGTCCGTCATTTGTTTAGCACCTCACACTGGCAATCAATAAATGTCTATTTACAAAAACAAAATTTAACAGCAATGCTCTCAATCCGACTAAAATTTCCCAGAGGCTTGGGAAGATTGGTAAAGTGATTTTGTGCTTTTTAATGTTTAGCATAATTTCATATCTTCAATTTAAGTCATATATTCCGTTGTCCTCTGAGAGAAAACCTATCTTAACATTATGGGTTTCGTTGTATCTATCAAGCTGTTCCTGTCCTATGGAATCCATGTTTGTAAAAAGGTTTTTCCAGGATTCGATGTGTCCGTCACAGAAGGCGATATTGGTTTTCCCTATATGGCGGTAACCTTGTGTGCCTGCAACTCTGCCAGGGTCACTAAAAGAAGCATCTCTGGGATTAGAGAATGGGGCCCGCATGTATTTATTTACACCGGCACTATATTGCCCATCACCAAAAAGTGCCGTTTCTGAAGGCCTTTTTACATCGGTAGTTTTCGCTGAATTAACGGGAAAAGCGATTTCATTGATTCCAATATAACTGGTATTATAATTGTAACCGGTATATGGATCAGCAAACCAGTTGTGAGCCCCTTTAAAAGATGGACACTGATTAATCTTTTTTATAGTGTCTCCCTGCCAGAGAAGTCCCGGTTCCACAACTTCTTTCGCTGGAGTGGTACTCCAGTCTTTATAGGTCGTAAAGTCCCAACTGTAATAATATCTTATTTCATTTTTCCTTTGAGTGTAGTATGCCAGTGGATAATGGTCGTTATTTGACAAGGTGTAAGAATTAGCAGCAATTGCCATCTGTCGCAGATTATTCAGGCAGTAAACGGATTTCGCCTGTTGTTTTGCTCTGTTCAGTAACGATAGGAGAATTCCAAGCAGCAGGGTAATAATGGATATCACCACTAGCAACTCAATTAATGTAAATCCTTTTTTGTCGCCGTTATTCAAAACGTACCCGATTCCTTTCAGTCACAATTCCAGCTGCAATCTAGCCAATTATTTGCTATTATTGACAGGTCACCAAAATTGATAGAATCATCCGGTTCCAAATCTGCTATTTTTGCCGGGTCGTCCGAGTCTGTTATATCATTAAGCCAGAATCTTGCCAGGATAGCAAAGTCTTTTAGGTTGACTCTGCAATCCTCGGTGATATCCCCGATTGGATAAGGATGCTTCCAGTCGCCGCAGCAGCTTACATCGGAAAACGCATCTATCTCAGCACTTCCGCCACTTGGTTTATCATCTACTCTGACATATCGAAACCACTTTTTTCCTGTTGCCGGATCAATAGGCAAATCGAGTCTGCTGATGTCATAACCTGTTCCTCCCGCTGAATTGTCGTAAACTTCACAAATTTCAGCAACGCTATAGCCGTTAAATGAATCAAACCATAGATTCGGATCAACCGGAAACGTTGGATTCGTCGGCTCTGCCCACCATTGATTCCATTGGCCAAGGTTAGGATCGGCTTGATTAGGATCATTGGTATAAACTCTTCCAAGCGTTGGTGCAAAAGAGTCGCAGAAGGGCCCATCATTAACATCAACTGGTAATTTTGTAAAATTAGGATCGCCAGCCATAAAGTCTGGATCATTTGTAAAGCTGTACCAGGTTATGCCATCCTGACTTACTGAGACAACCCCAGGTTCATAATATCCATCAGGTCCAACTATTGTTAATGTCGGATCACTGTTGATCCAGCCTTGGCCGCCACCGATAACCTGCATGGCGTTTCCATAGACGATGAAATCAATACCGTAAGGATTGTTCTCGTCATCTCTGACCGGATGATTAAATTTGACCGCAATGTAACCAGCTTCACCAAGAAATAAAAGTTCATTATATCGAAATGCCGGATACACCGGATTGGTTGGTGTGGGTTCATCCTCAGGTATATACCAATCATCCCCAGTTGTATCAATGGTTGGTCTGCCTAAGGTATTTTCCGGGTTATCCATTGCAAGGTCATTTAGCCAATCGTAATACATACCATTGTGATAATACTCAACCCACTCTGTTGCAAAGTCATTAGGGTCATAAACATAATTGTCATATCCGGAAAACTCTTCTGCAAAAACATTGAAAGATAAGCATACAATTAATGAGAATGTTATAATAATTATTTTCATGTGTTTTCCTTGCTTGCTAAAAAATAGATGCCTGGCCGAGTTTACAATCCGACCAAGCATCGAAAAGTCTCAAGGTCGTCTTTTCTTAATAAATCCAATAGAGCCGATACATAATAATGCTATTGTCGCCGGCTCTGGAACCGGCGCAGCTTGCATGTCTTCTGGAGCACTTCCATATCCGTATTGAGCAAAATCAGCCCAACTCCAGCCATCCCAGCAACCATCCGTAAGAATTCTGCTGGACATCCCAACTCCGCTGTAATTCCATCCGGAACCATCCTCTAACCAGTAGCTCCAGTAGCCATCATACCAGCCGCTGTACCAGTTATCTCTGCTATCGGTTGAAGTCCAATCGTCAAAATCATAACCATCGGTTGCAACAAATCCATCGACCATAGTATCCTGATCATACGTTACCGTGCCATCAGTGATCCCATAAATACCGTCATTGTCGGTATCATATCCGATACCACCAAGAGCTGAACCAAGCCCTGGGCCAGTGTAATAAGCCAATGCATGAAAACGTGAGTCAGCCTCACATATTGCAATCAGCATATCTTCACCCGTCGCTTCGCCATCCCACCGATAGCCCCAGACTAAACATTGGTCATGCCAGTCGACTACAAAGGCGGATTCGTTGGAACCACTGCCTACCCAGAATTCGATATCATCAAAACTTTGAACAGTTGCAAAGGTGGAAAAAGACATCATAAGTGCCACAATTACCACAATCACCAATTTGTCTCTCATGGTTTTCTTCTCCTAATTCTTCTTTAATTTACTACATTACATTTTTCTAATTCGATCTCATTACAGAATCATCTTTTTTACATCACCACCTCCAATCTGAATCGTTGTGAAAAATCAATAATGAGACGCCGAAAAACCAGGGGAAATGGCCGCTAAACCTTTTTAAGAGAAGTGCGTCGCAAGGTACTTCATTGCAAAAACGCTCGATTTGGACTATAATAAACCTATACTAAAGGGAAGCCAAATCGGTTTCTCTAAGGGGCGTCGGCATTCTGTCGGCGCCTCATTTTTCAGTTTTTTTCATATTTTAAATTGATTCTCCTTTCAAAATTTTTCCAAATAAAAAAGGCAGTTGTTCCTGCGTAGGGAACAACTGCCTTTAAGTTTCTTCTTAATCCAGATTACAGAATTGATATGAACCAACTATAATAACAATAATCTGGCTTAATGCTGTTCTTTACGCGAGAACTTTACTAAATTTGCTGTACAGGTATTCTGACTCTCATCCTGCCTGACAACACCTTCCCGCTAACCTAAGCAGTGGCATAAATTGTCAGGGTTCCCGGCTTATACCGGGGCGGACGATCACAGCGGCGCGACCGTCGCGGATTCTCACCGCGTTCCCTGAAAGCTCTTCATTTCAATACACCTTATCATCCATGATGAATTTTCAAAGAGCTTATCGAATTATCAACTTGGCACTATGGTATGTCAATATAAAAAAATAAAAAACTAAGATAATAAAAGTTTTTGGTAGTTAATTGCTTTATCTTGCTAATATTATAGCCTCTGCTGACTTCTTTATAAAGCTAAGAGTTAGTCCCCAAAAATGGAAATGGACTATAACATTATCTCAATACGAATTATCTCCTCCAACAGTTACAAGATTTTCATTGTAAAAAAGTTCTATGCAATCGAATTAGATGAAACTGAGGTGCTGGTACTTTGAGTACGCCGTTTAGATGGTAGCATTCACGAATAAAAATGCGGATTTTAACATGTGCTATGAGCACGAATAGCAGCCTGAGCTGAAAAGTTTTTGGTTTACCGGGAGCGATTTATATGGGAATATGAAAATTAGAGAATTATAACCGTTGACAGATAACCTCATAGCAACACCTCAAACTTATTATAACTGGGCCCGCGAGGATTCGAACCTCGGACCAATGGATTATGAGTCCACTGCTCTAACCGCTGAGCTACGGGCCCTGAACCGCATTTTTGGCCAATCCCAGCCGAAAATGCGATCACAAGCAGCTAAATTTAATAACAAATTAACAAAAATGCAAGAGTAATTACGCCAAGCCCATGATATTATCTCGACATGGTTATACATCGTTTTTATTGTGAATCTATTAAAGGTTCGGCCGTCGAACTCACCGATCAGGAAGCCCGGCATTTATTTGGCGTGTTAAGACTAAAAGTCGAAGACCGGGCTGAACTCTTTGACGGCAAAGGCACTCTCGCCCAGGTTACGATCAGAACAGTTAGCAATAAAAAGATTTCGCTCGAAATAGACGAAATCGACAAACATGAAAAAAAACATACCGCTGAGATTATAATCGCCGCCAGTATCGCCAAAGGTGAACGCTTCGACTGGCTGATATCAAAATGTACTGAGCTGGGAGTTGACAGGATAGTACCAACTATTTTCGAGCGGACGGTAAAGCAGCCCAAAAATCCTAAGATCCTCGACCGCTGGAAAAATCTTACTATAGCATCGGC
>JANQHJ010000150.1 GCA_028282745.1 Sedimentisphaerales bacterium
TTACCTGTATTAACAATATTACCCTGTGCCATATTCGGTGCAATACCGGCAATACCGACACCGTTGCCTAACTGCTGCGGATTCGTACCGCCGACACTGGCTGTCGGCTGAGACGCCTTCTTAATTGTCTCTGCCAGCAATTCTGAAAAATTCACAGTGCTCGCCTTAAAACCTGTGGTATTCACATTAGCTAAATTGTTTCCTGCGACATCAAGCATAGTCTGATGCGCTTGTAGGCCCGTTACCCCTGCAGATAATGCAAAACTCATTTGTATTACTCCTTAATTACCCAATACCCGATCCGACGTTTTAGTTTTCAACCAAAATAACGGCTCCGAGCCCAAGAGTGAATTCCTGTACGTCTTCACCTTCGCCCGATGAGACACCCAATAAAGTCTCGCCGCTTTCGACATCATTAAATGTAGAATCTACAACGCCCTTTCTCTCTTCCAACAAACCGGTCTCTGGATTATCCGCGAAGAATGTTACCGTCTTGCCTATAAGAGAATTCGCATAGTTTCTTGTAGTTGCCTGAAGTACATCTGAAAAACTCGTACTAAGCCCTTCGAGATTGTTGTTAGCAAGCTCTAACTGTTGCAGCTCTGAAAATTGCGCAAGCTGAGCTGTCATGTCATCACTATTCATAGGCTCTAAAGGATTCTGATTCTTCAGCTGCTCAACGAGCAATGTCATAAAATCCATTTGAAGAGTACTTGCTGACGTTACTTCTGACATTTTTAAGAGCCTTTCTTTCTATTGCTTTGTTAAAACAAAACTATATCACCTCAAACTCTTGAGCAATCAACGTGCCAACTTGTAATAGCTTTTTTATAAGGCGACCCTATTGCCTTTATAAAAAAGAACTTACAAACAAGAATTGATCTGTGACATGCTTGAAAGCTAACGTCCGAAAATATTTATTGTGAAAAAACTTCCGCATAGACAGAAAATTTTTCCGGCCGCCTTCTTACATTCAGTGACATAAAAATGACACACAAATTAATACCATAAGTCCCATAAAGTTTTACAATCTTTAATAGAATTGCCTCTATAGGCAATATAGAAAAACGGTCCTATAATTAATATTCAAAGACAAAGTGTTTGATACGTTTTCATAATCAGTAACATTATCACCCCGTCCCATAAAAAATTAAAGTTGAAACGATCTTATGTCGATTTATTGGACATCCTTTTGGATTATGATTGATACAGCTTGATAATATTATCGGAACACAAATGGTATTGAAAAGTATTGTTGCAGTCGGCAGGAACAGAGAACTTCAGGATTTAGCTGCTCGTTATGCTCAAAAAGTCATCGCTGCTGATGATCCCAAAGATGCATTCGAATTAATGAGTCGCTCCTGTCACGACCTTGCTATCTTCGATGACATCTTTAGTCATTTTGAAATAGACCACTTCATCAAAAGAAACAATGACCGTGACATTAACATCCCTGTAGTTATAACAAGTACACAAGGTAAAAAAGCTGACAGTGAAAAACTATTACAAGCTGGTGCTGTTGGCTACATCTGCCTGAAAAAAGAAATAAGCTTGCTCGAAAAACTGATAAAGGAAC
The DNA here is from genome assembly GCA_028282745.1 of Sedimentisphaerales bacterium. GTDB lineage: Bacteria > Planctomycetota > Phycisphaerae > Sedimentisphaerales > Anaerobacaceae > JANQHJ01. The sequence continues at coordinate 1,577 of JANQHJ010000150.1, forward strand.
TATCATCAAGATCAACTAAGAAAAATCACGAAGAAATCGATCGCTGCTTTATAAATGAGACTGCAGCCACTGTTGGCTTAGCAGGCCAAAGCCCTGCCATGTTCGACACTATGAAAATGATCGAACTGGTAGCTTCGAGCAATTGTAATCCTATTCTGGTCTTTGGTGAAACAGGAACCGGCAAAGAACTCGCAGCCAAAGCTGTTCATCAATTCAGAAATCCCAAAAAGATATTTGTTGCTGTTAATTGTGCCGCACTGACAGCTAATCTGCTTGAGAGTGAATTGTTCGGCCATGTTAAAGGCTCTTTTACCGGCGCAGATAGTGAAAAGACAGGCCTGCTCGAACTGGCAAAGGATGGCACTTTGTTCCTTGATGAGATATCTGAAATGCCAATGGACCTGCAGGCTAAGCTGCTCAGAGTTCTACAAGAAAAAACATTCAGAAAAGTCGGCGGTACAAAGTTTATCACATGTAACGCTACGATAGTCGCGTCAAGCAACAGGAACCTCCTCGAAGAAGCTAAGAAGAATCGATTCAGACAGGATTTATATTATAGATTGAACATCTGCCCGATTAAGCTTTCTCCACTAAGATTTGCTCAAAGAAAGGCTGATATCGAACTGTTAGCCAATTTCTTCCTCAAAACTTCAAATATCTGGCCAGAAAAGAGCCAAAAGATAAAATCTATAACACCACTGGCAATTGAAACACTGCAAAAGCATAACTGGCCTGGCAACGTTAGAGAGCTCAAAAACGTAATCGACCGGGCCATTTTACTTGAAACGACCGATAAAATTGGCATCAGTAGTATCGCGATCGATGATAATGAGCAAAACACTCCATTTTTCGAAACAAGCGATTCAATGCAGACCAGAATCAACGATTTTTCACTTGCAACCGCCGAAAGAGAGCTTATCGCAAGAGCCCTTCGCGAAACTGACTGGCAGAAAACAAAAGCTGCCGCCCTGCTCGGCATAACCCGGGCAACTTTATACGCCAAAGTTAAGCAATACGACATTAAAGAGAGCATTAAAGAGTCAAAAGCCGCTGGCAATGAGCAGCATCAGCAAGAAAAAGCATTCTGCACCGCATAATCAGCACTTCTTTTGCAAATGTTTGAAAATCTTTCATCCCGTATAGAATCCTAACATCGACCAGAGCGTAAAATACCTACACATTCACAAAATCTGCTTTTTTAGCTCAACAGCCGATATAACCATCCGTTTTGTATCCCCAGGAACAGCTGGCACAAATGTTGCAGTAGTGTATTTAGGCTAAAAAGTGCGCTCGTTTTGTTAGCGCAGAAGATAAAGGCAATAAAATGGATAACGAGCAAAACAAAAACGTCGATCCAAATCCCGAACAGGATCCAGCTTCTGATCGAAATCAGGGCCAAACACCTGATCTTGATTTATCAGATATTTTCGATATCGATGTAAGCTCGACCCTGCAGCAGTCTAAAGACGGTGATTTTCCTTCTAATAACGATGATTTCTTCAAAATACTCGATATCCCGCTGGAAGAGCCCCTATCCAATAACAAAAAGTCCTCACAAAGCACATCAAATCCATATTCAAAATACATCTCAAATCTCCAAACCGTATTATTAGCCGCGATTATTGTTATAGTCTCCATCCTCGCCTATAAAGTAATCAAAATGCAAAGCAGCTCGAACGCAGGATACAATAATCAGCTTGATCGGGCATCCAACGAACAAAACCAGATAGACCCAACACAGCAGGACACTAATATCAAAACGCCAAAAGTTAAAATAAATAAAGCCCTATCCCTAAAGCATGCAAATAATTTATTTGAACATTCCGATTATGAAGCTGCCCTTAGCGCATATCAGGAACTGAGCAAAAAAATCGCCAAGCAAAACAATGATCAGCTCGTCAGCGACCTGCTAAACATGAAGATGGCTAAGTGCTTTGATGAATTGAATCACCCGGATCAGGCTGAGAAGCTATACAGGATCGCCTGTACAAGTGATTCACCCGCTCTTGCGGCTATTGGTTATTATTATAGAGCTTTGATAGAATTTGAAAGAAAACTCGACTTCGAGGCAAGGACATATGCGTATAACGCATTAGCACTATGCCGTGGCGCCTCGGTAAATCCCCAGTGGGCCTTAAAGTTGCAAAAGAATTGTCGCATGCTGATAGCGATGTCCCTGACTCGCAGAGTTTTAACTCTATCTGACTTTGACAGTGACATACCCAAATCCTTCTGGACATTAAGCAAAGATGTTGATCCAACCGATGACATGGCTAACGGAAATCTCCAGGAATTCCTCGAGTCAGGTGCAGAGCATTTCTCTACAGCTCTATTAGGCCCCAAAGTCACAAACATTGATCAGGACAATACTAATCAATACTACGAAGTAGTATGCAAAAATTCTCCAGCCGAGGAAGCTCTGGCACGCTTCGCTTCAAAATCATCCGCCCAGCTAATATGGAATCTTGACGAAACTTCTTTACAACTACGCAAAAAAGCTCTTAGTGTATATCTGCCTGGTGTTACCATTAATGAATTCGCTGATATCGCAGCCGGATGCGCATCACTACAGGCAAACATCAGCAAAACAGATGGCAAACTCCAGATAACAATAACAAGCCCGATGAACTATACCGACCTTTCTGAGCATCTTGATAAGCTCAACAATACGGCTGTTGATTTTTGGAAAAGTTTTTCTATCAAATACTACAACGATAGTAAAGTCATCGCTAAATCACACTACGCACTTGGAATGCTAAACGCCCTCAAAGGTAATACAAACCAGGCCATATCCGAGTTCAAACTGGTCTCGAACCAATTTGCTTATTCTTCACTCGCTCCATACGCTCTGCTGAATTCCAGCAGGGTCAAAGCCCAAATGCACGATTACTCGGGGGCCAAAGACGACCTGATGCAGTTGGTCGAGCAATATAACATGACAACTATCGCCCAAAAAGCTTGTCTATACTTGGCTGATGCTACATACGATGCGGGCTTATACGACCAGGCCGCGAAGAACTATCGCAAGGTGTACAATCTTAACTATTCGAAAGAATCGAAAACCGCCGCTGCCTTAGGTGCTGCAAAAGCTCACTATAAAAAAGGCGAATACCTCGCCGCTGAAGACTGGGTGACTCGTTATATAAACATGAGCAGAAAAAAAGACACTTCCCAGTTACATCATGCTTATCTGCTTCTTGGTAAAACAGAGCTGGCTCTAAATAAAACAAAAGAGGCCTTTTCGGCATTTAAACACGCAATGGCAAGAAGATTAAATTCTAACGAACGCGAACTGATAATCGCTGCAATGCTGGAATCGAACCTGGATAAGTTAGAACCGGTCCAGGCTTTGGATATCATTACCATGATAGAACAACAGCCGCTCTCCCAGGATGAAGTGATAAAAACAATGCTCCTGCACAGCCATATCCTTAGCAAAATGTATTTACCCGAAAAAGCTATTATTATGATTGATGAAAGCGTTGAATTTATACCCGATGCCGATCTCAAGGCAAGAGCATACAAGCAACTCGGCGATTACTATCTTCAGATTAATAGTATTAAAAAGGCTCATCAATATTTCTCAAAAGCCTTAGTAATAACCGAGCCCGGACATACGGCAAATCAGATAACTCTGAACCTCGCTGAATTATCACTGAAACTTGATAACCTTAATGACGCAATAGCCAAAGCCGAACAAATACTAACGCTTGACTGTTTACCGCAAATACACACCCGGGCCATTGAAATTCTGGCCAAATGCTACAAAAAACAGCAGAACTATGAAAAAGCTATCGATGTCTTATGCCGTGATATTGAAATGGATCAAAAGAACAAAGAACGAGAAACTGTTTTTGAGAGAATTGACTTATAGGAAATTTGAAATAAACACATTTAAACAGTGAATATGAATGCGTAAAAAACTAAGAAAAACTGAATATTGCAAAAAACAAAGTAAGCCGATTCACTCAAGGCCATTGTTTGTGATAGTTTTTATTATGCTTTTGACATCCTGCGTTTTAGCAGGAACAAAAAATGATAACAGTCTGCTCGATCCAATTTCTATTTTAGAATCACAAGATGAAAATGCTTTCTTTACTAACGAAAAAATTGATAATAATGCAGCATTAAAGCACACCCCAACTATAGATGCCCAGTTGTTCAAGCAAAAGATTGTCAATATAAAGGTATTATCCGCAGATTATATAAATTCTCTTGAGCAGCAGAGTTCTAAAGAAGAATCGGGCACGAAACAGGTTCCTCAGAATATCAATAACAAATCACAAGACTGGCGAATAACATCTCTTCATAACCAACAGAAAAGTAAAAGCAGTGATGACCTGCAAAGTATCATCAATCAGGTAAAGATGATTAAAATTAAACCCAAACAACATGAAAAGCCCAAAGAACAGCAGCCTGA
>JANQHJ010000023.1 GCA_028282745.1 Sedimentisphaerales bacterium
TTTTCCAATCGGTAGCTGTCACCCAGACATTTACACCCGTGATGTTGGGATCTTCAAAATCGGCATTGGTTGTAATCAAGTTAGCCTGCGCAAAACTAACACAAACTGCAACCAATAAAAGTAATAGAATTCTTCTCATACTGATCTCCTCGTCTTCAGTCTTTACTCCTCCTGCTGCCAGTCTCACTCTTTAGATTTTCGGAGCAGGATAACGAAAATCTAGTACAAGGGCCTTTCACCAGAAAAAACAACAAGTTTTTTCTCGCACACTTATTATAACAATTTTGGTCTAACCAAATCAATATTTTTAATGATCAAATAGCCGTAATGCATACAAAAAACGCTTAAAAAATCAGCTTTTCAGGTTAAATAATCCAAACTAATCAGTAAACATCCAGTCCTTTGCAAATGCCGCAAAATCATAAAGATTTATTTTGCAATCCGAGACTCCCACAGGTCCGGTAACATCAAGTCCATCGCCATATTCATTAAGGCAAACACCCTCTCCTGTTACCGAATAATACAGCCCGGCGATATCCTGTTGGGTAAGTGCATAGTTGTAAACTCTAATGTCATCGAGGATGCCGTCAAAGTAGTCTGCACCCTGAATACCGATCCTGAAATCGGCGCCAATACCATTCGAAAGTACCCACGAGCCTTGGTTCTTTAGTTCACCGTTGATATAAACCTTAGCGGCACTGCCGTCGAAAGTAACTGTGATCATAGCCCACTGGTTCTCAGGCATGCTCATAACATTCAGCGAACCACCTGCAAGTGAAGTCAATACAAGCTTGTTCTGACTCGGGCTGATATGAAGCTGCCAACGCTCATCAGCTGATGCCAAACCATCTCTCTTTGAAAGCAAAACCTGTGTTTGGCCGTTATTGCCGTCCCACCATGTCCAAAGTGAAGCGGTGAGCTGATTCGTAAATTCCGAAGGTGCAAAAGTGCCAGCATTGGCATATCCGTTTGAAGAGTCAAGATTAACGCCCTGGTTGGTAATATTAGGCTCGGCACCATTTACAAATGAAGGCGTACCGTTTACATCAGCGTCATTATCACAAGGATCTTCCGGGCATGTATCAAGATACCGACCACCCGAATAATCGGCGGTATCGAGTGTCCACAAAGCCAGCATTCTTTTAACACCAAGACTGACTACGTCAGAATAAACCGCGCCTGTAGTATTGCTTAATTCACAGTAGTAATAACCTTCATCAGATACAGCTACAGGATTGATCTGCAATGTTGTGCCGGTCGTGACAAGTGTATCATCGGCAGGCGTATTATTATCGTTATCGACTGTTTTATACCAGCTGTAAGTCAGTGTACCCGGGCCGTTACCATCTGCCACAAAAGAAACCGAGTCATTAACATCAGCGATCTGCGAAACCGGCTGAGTTGTAAAATATGGCATATCGCTTGTACCAGTTACAAAGGAAACATTATCAAGAAATGAAATGTTGACGCTTGAATCGAATTCTATAACAAGATCACCGCCCGGCGTACCAGTCGTAAATTCCGAAGCATTAATATCATAACTGAAAGTTTGATTAGACAGCCAATCTCCTGTCTGTATGTCATCATGGGTACCGTCAAGATCGATGGTAGTCGTCCACAGAACAACCCAGCCGTCATTCTGATCCTTAATATTGACCACTAATTCGTTCTGGGTTCCTTCTCCGCTCTGCCACGGCACTTCGCAGGCGTTAAAGGTTAAAGTATAAACATCACTAACACTCCAACTGATCCCATTATCTTTCTGACGAATGATACCTTGATTGGTATTCGATTTAAGGCGAACAACCTGATTATCATTAGAGTCGCCGGGTATCTTGGAATTGCTTGCTTTATCGTCCATATTTGTCTGATTACCGGAAGCCGGCGTAACCCAGCCTGTAGCCACAACCCATTTGTCCACTCCGGTTATATCGGGATTCTGGAAATCGCCATTAGTTATTACCTCTGCAGCTGTCGCTATTCCCAGGCCAAAACACATTATCATTAACACAACAGCAATCTTCGTTTTATTAAGCTTCATGTTTATGTTTTCCTTAAATCAATTGCGTCTGCTTTATCTCGACTATAATTAATTGCATGCTCCTGCCGGTTCCAAACCGCAGCTAAGCCAGTTCAGAGCCAGATGGGCAAGGTCATAAGCATCAACGGAACAATCCGGTATCACACCGTAAGCACTGGCGACATCCGACTGAGGTTTATCAGCACATATCTGGACAACACCGTTACCACTTCCATCCAGGATAATCCCGTATTTACTGCCGAGTGCGACAACATCACCCGCACTACCGGCCAGATTGCCGGTCGTTGTCCAGACATCACTGCCGATAGTCACTGTGCCCTCTCCTGCGTCAAACAATTCAAACAACTCAGCCATATCATCAGCCGCATACTGTAAGCCCGCTTCTTCCGCGGCGTTGATAAGGGCATTAATTTCTGCCGCATTCAGCACAGCACCCCACAATGAGACGTCATCGATCAAACCGTTGAAATTCCTAGTGTTGCCGGTGTTGTTCTCAGCATCAGTACCGATATGAATATTACTTTTTGAACCGGGATAAGTACGTATCGGAACATCAGTTCCGCCATTAAGAACTCCACTGTACTCTACGCCGTCGATATAAAATTTAACATCGGATAAATTGTTATAATGCTCCTCAGGAAGCACAACAGCACAGTGGTGCCATTGACCGTCATACACAGTCGAAACGCCGTTATCAGTGTAAGAATAGGTGCTGGAATCTACATGGAGATGTATGGTCCCACCCGCAACTCGGACATTGAACTCACCATTATTAATTTCGTTTTGCCCATAACCTAGCAAAGTCTCCCATTGCGATGAATTTACATCGGTATAATTCGACTTAAACCAGCCCGTTACAGAACGCTGCTGGCCCTCACTTATAGGAGCCAAGCCGCCAGCAGTCTTATAATAATCACCATTATTGTCAAAAGACATCGCGTTGCCGAGTTTACCAGGAACAGTACACGGGTCGCCATTAATTGCACCGCTATAAAACAGGTTAGACAGATCGCCTGTGTTGCTCTGGTTACCGTTGTAAGTTTCGTCAAATGTGAAATGGATCAGTAAGCCTTTTGGATTCACAATATCTAACCAGCCTGTGGTTTGATAGGTCGTCTCAGCGCCGGAAACATCCAATACCATTGTCCCTGTTTTTTCTCCGGCAGTCATCGAGCCGCAACCGGTCGAATTAGTAGAACTCGGCTGCCAATAAGTACCACCGCCTGTACTATCAAGGTCAAACTGGTACAGATCTAACTCGATTGTATCTTTGTTAACTCTAAAGACAACATAATTACCGCTGCCGTTGCCAAGTGGAGGATTACCATGCACTAACTGAATGATATCACTTTCCGGGTCCTTGCTCGCGGTTGTTGTGTGAACTTCGCCGGAAAAATAGAATCGAACCTTACCACCCTTCTGATGGCTGTGTTTTTGCAGGGTCTGCCAGAACGGCGAATCTTCTCGCTTTGTGATCATCATACCGCTCGATGCCTGCTTACGACAACCCGGCAGGGTCGGCGGATGTGCCTGTACGATCACATGGTCAACTGTCGGGTCGTCATCAGCGGCACTTAATATTTTTTCGAGCCACCCGAGGTGTGTACAGGGATCAGCAATATCGCCTGAAACATCACCATCAACAGCACCATAACGATAATGCAAACTCGTTGAGCCACCTTCATATTCAAAGGCATCAATAGTAACGAAAAGCACATTATTGATCTGTATTACAAATGAGCCCTCATCATATTCACCGGCCCCCTCAGGGGCTGTCGAACTTATGCCGTTCCAAGTCGCAGGCAGGTTAAGAGGATCTACCATATTTCTGCCGAATGCCACTTTCATAGTATCGACATGGTTTGCTTTTTCAGAACCGGTCCCCCAGTCATTATCCCCGATATCATGGTCGCCTATCGCAGCAATAATAGTGTCAATACCATTTTGCCTGAACAGCTCCCAATACCACGTATAATAAACATCGGCAGCATTATTGAGCTTGCCAAAAGTGGTTCCGCCGGGATCAAACATATTTAAAGTATTCGGATTGAACCATCTACCGTTTAACAAGTCACCGGCTACCACAAAAGCTTCCGGGCTGCCGCCTGAATTGGTCACCATTTCCTGGATAAGCTGATTGTAAACTGTAGCCATAGCTGCGGTGACACCATTTTTCCCACCTGATGCACTCGGCCAGCCTGCAGCCTGAATTAAATTAGAAGCATAATTAGAGTCATACAATGCAGCCACTGCCGCATCTGTTCCGCCGGAAAGGTCGGCAATATCTGAGTTAAACATATCCGGCAAACTTACAAAGGACCACTCCGCCGCCAATACCATAGCAGGCATCAGTCCCGCAATTAATAATGCTACAAAGATAACAAAAACTGGGTATGATTTTACTCGCATCATTTAGTCTCCAATAAAATCCTCATCTCGAAGTAAGCTTCACAATTTTATAATTTATTTCATCCTGGCATTATCCTGCATGCAATTAAGGGCGTTATAATTCCGTGACATCAATGTTTATCCAAAATATTTCGCTCTCTGACTTAGGGTTGATTAGGACTTCTCCTCACTACTTCCCGTGTTTACACTCACGCTCCAACCTCTTCAACGCTAAATAAAAGCCAAAAACGTTCAGGATTTGGTGTTTTTTTGTGGTCTTCTCAACATATGGATAGACACCGCACCTAAATACTAAAATGTTTCGAAAGTAAAAATCCTAATGTGTAAAAATCCGCTTTTTTCATTATTTTTTACATACCCCCATTTCCAGCCCAAAAAAGCGGTTCTTAAAATTAATAATATTACCAAAAACAAAGTGTACCGCAAATTGCTAAAGCAGCTAAACAGCCTCCATATGGCCATTTCAAGACGTTTTAGGGCAATTTCCCCTTTACTTGACATCAGGCAATAAGATACAATTAATAAATAGATGGGGCCGTTTGAGTTAATTTCGAAATTCTTGCGAAATTAACTCATAATATATTGACTTTTTGAGGAGTTAAAGCCTATGTTTTGCAGATCTAAATCCCTTGTAATTTTCTTGTCTATTTTATGTTGTATCACAGTTTACGCGGAGAGTCCGTGGACCTTTGTAAGCTGGCCTGACATTCATATCGAGATCGCAGATTTCAGCGGCAATCATCCTAGTGGCACGCCCAAGGTTCCGGGCTATCCCAACGACACTTCGGGCTATAACGGCATTACGAATGAAATGCAAGCCATGGTGAACGGCATGGCTGCCCAAATGGAAGCCTATAATCCTGAGGCTTTATTAATAGCCGGTGATATGGGCGGCTACCGATGGGATAATACGACGTTCAGAAACGTATTCGCACCCGGCGGAACATACGAACAAGCGGTTGCTCTTGGCGGCGATGTTTACTGGACACAACTGAGATACTGGTTTACATCGGCGGGTATTCCAAATGTACTTGTCGCAGTCGGTGATCATGAGCTTGGCGATAATGACTGGGCCACAGGCAGCACAATTTCATGGCTGGTCGATGATTTTAAAATGGCATTCGCCGGCGCCTTCACACAGGACAACAACGGAGTATCTATATATACAGAACAGATCAACGGTATCGATCCACGTCCGGTCGGCACGGACTATTCAGAAACATCAAATGCTATTAAAATTAATAATGTTCTTTTCGTAACTCTCGATGCGTTCCGGCAGGACGCCCCTAACATACAATTGCACGGCAAATTCGGCTCGATACTTGGTGACGTCGAAGGGGCGCATTTGACTTGGGTGAACAATTTATTAGCAGCAGCACAGGCTGATCCGAATATTGACCATATTATTACTCAAACACACCCCCCAATAATGGGCCCTGTGCGAAAATATCGTTCGAGCGGCATGATGTTCCATGAACGCACGGATTCTGATCTGTGGAATATCTTTCGCAAGTACAGCAAGGTCAGGGCAAATTTCGCAGGCGAAGTTCATTATGATACAGCCACTAAAGATCCCAACAGTGACATCCTTCAGATCGTCCACGGCAGAAACGGATTTTTGCTCGGTACGGTTTACCCTGACCGAATAGTATTCGACACTTATGACTTCCAGACCAGTATTGCCAGCACCCCTAAGTATTGGCAAAACGGCTCGATAAAAAACGGAGGGGGTTCCGTAACCGGCTCGCCGGTCTGGATGGGTTCACTTGACGCCAATTACGCCGGGCCCGAAGCGGTATTTACAGGCTCGGGAACATTTGAACTTATGGATCAACAGGGTTTGCTCGTACATTACAGTTTCGACGAAACCAGCACGTCATGGGCCACCAATACCGGATCGATGGGCGACGCGATATATGGTTCTAATAAAAGCTCCGTATCTGTTGTAAGCGATGGAAAAATTGGTAACGCCGCAGGATTCAGCGGCTCAGGCAGAACAAAGACCAATAATGGTATTTCCCCCGTCACCGAAGGAGAGTCAAGGACGGTAGCTGCGTGGGTAAGGACGACCGGTACAAACAAGATAACTATCGCCGGCTGGGGCGGAAATTCCGGCGGCGGTTCGGGTAAGTTCAACTTCGATCTCGAAGGCGGTGTTGTCGGTATATCCTCAGAGGACACTCAAACCCGTGCATCAGGTGCACCATCCGTTGCCGACGGCAAATGGCACCATGTAGCCTGTGTAGTGCCCGGCAGAAATCAATGTCAATTCAGTGACCTTATCTTCTATGTTGATGGCGTCCAATACAGCTCAGCATCATCTTTTACAAACAAGATATTCACTAACGGCTCGGTTAATATGCTGTATGTTGGAAAAGCTGCCAAAGACGCAACACCGTTCTTCGTCGGTGACATCGATGACTTTGGTATCTGGGGCTCGGCTCTGACATCGGGAAAAATCAAGTCGCTATTCACAGCCGCTAATCATACTTCTTTACAATACAACGCCTTGCAGATGGAAAGCCTTTTTGATCTTTATGATGCCAGTCAGGGCCAAGCCAATATAGCTGGCACAAGATGGGTCTATGCTACGGGCTTGACCGGCCAGGCTGGTGATATTGTCTCAGTTGGTGGCGATAATCTTGGTATAATTTTAGATGACAGCGGCAACGGCGTAAAACAGATCGCTGTTAATGAGCCTTTGATAGTAATTCAGCCGGTTTCTCAAAGCGTCCGTGGAAATAAAACTGTGACCTTTAGCGTAACAGTCAACGGAGCGCCGACTTTATCCTATCAATGGTATAAAACCACCGACCAGGCAAATAACACGTTCGGAGACGATATACTTGTCGGCTCTTCACAGAATTTACAGTTAATCGCCAATGACTCCAATGAAGGCTACTACTATTGCAGGATTAGCAACTCATACGGAGACGCGTACACTGACGTAGTAAGCCTTGAAGTTAAAATAATGCTGGCACACTGGAAACTTGATAATGACTCGAATAGCTTCGACGGTACGAGCTACCTTGACGTCAGCGTTGAAGATGCAACTGCTCACGACGCCCTGGTAGTAGGTACACCGAATTTTGTAACAGGCGCTGACAGCGAAGGCGTCCTGATTGATCCCTGCAATGGTCATGCCGATGCAGGCACATGGGACCCCGCTGACGAATACGGCGAGATGTCATTTACCCTTTGGGCCAAATGGCCTGTAAATAATGGAAGCTGGCGAGTATTATTCAATAAGAAAGATTCGTCGAGTAACGAGCTTTGGCGGCTTTCTATTAATCCGACCGCTCCAACCCTGAACTTTGGCGCTTCCAGCGGGAATAATGTGACCCTTCCAATGCCGCTTGACGAATGGGTCTTTATAGCTGTTACACTAAATGGAACTTATGCCAACATGTATATGAAACAGGCTGCTGATCTCGATTTTACTATCGATAGCGGTACGGTCGCATTAGGCTCATATCCAGCCGCTGCTCTTCGGATCGGCACCGCTGCAAGTGCAACTCCATTCAACGGGATACTGGACGACATCAGGGTATTTGACCACGCCCTTACCGATAAAGAGATCGCGGAAATTTATAAAGATGTCTCCGGTAAAGGGATATGTTTCGACGGAGAGTCTGTTTCGCAATTTGATGTAGCTGGGCCTAACGGCGACGAGCCGGACTGCATCGTTGATGGATATGACCTCATGAAACTCGCTGAAAACTGGATGAGTTGTGGTATTATGCCGCCAGAGAATTGTAATTAGGAAAAAAGCTGAATTGATTGACTTTGCTTTACAACATCCCTACAATCTCTGCCTATGACAGAGCAGCATAAGATCGACGAAAAGTATATGCAGTTAGCTATTAAGCAGGCCATAATTGCTGAGGAAAACGGCGACGTACCTGTCGGCGCGGTGATCATTCATAAAGAACAGATAATCGCCAAAGCCTACAATCAACGTCAGCAGCTAAATGATCCCACCGCACACGCAGAGATAATCGCCCTCACCCAGGCCGCTGCCGCCTTGGAGAACTGGCGGCTGCACGATTGCACCATCTATGTAACATTAGAACCCTGCACAATGTGCGCAGGCGCGTTGGTATTAGCCCGGATAGATAGACTGGTTTATGGTTGCGATGACCCCAAAACCGGAGCAGTCAAGAGCCTTTATAATATTACACAGGATGAAAGACTAAACCACATAGTCAATGTCACCAGTGGAGTCTTAGCAGATGACTGCTCGGCTATGCTTAGCAACTTTTTCAACCGCCGCCGAAACGAAAACAAAAACAACCAATAACTTTTAATCGGCTCTGCTTGTTACTTCTACCAGATGATAACCGAACTGGGTCTTGACCGGGCCCTGGACAACACCGACCTCGGCGCTGAAGACGACATCGTCGAATTCTTTTACCATCTGGCCGGGGCTGAACTCGCCAAGGTTACCACCGTCGGAGCCGGACGGACACTGGGAATGCTCAGCCGCTAACTCGGCAAAGTCTGCTCCGTTCTCGATCTGTTGTTTCAATTCTTCACATTGCTCTTGCGTTTCAACTAATATGTGACGTGCAGCTGCAATAGTCATAATTTACTCCATTAAATTTTAAAATAGTTCTTTATTTCGACATAACCTTAAAAGGCTTGTTCTGCCAGTCTGCGAACCTCACATAAACTCCCCAGCCCTGGACTACGTCAACAACCTTTATAACGACTTTATTCCAGCCCTGCTTTAAATTGATACCAGGAATCCTATCGCTATCCACCTCGGCTCCCCGGCGCTCCGTTTTATACGTATATACAAGCTCTTCATTAATATAGACTTTGACATAGTCATCGGAGCCCAGGTAAAGGATACAATCCTTCATTTCCGTAGGGCTATAGACATAGGCCCCGATATAAGCCGTGGCAAAATCGGTATATTCATAGAAGGCATCTAAATCGATAAGTTCGCCGTAACTTTCAAGCCTTTGCCAATACTTACCGCTCACTTCAGCCCCCTCTCTGGGCGTAAGCTTAGCTTCATTTTCTACGCAGGCAATCTCTATAGCCTCCTGACATTCCCATTCTCCGCCGTACTTCTCGCCGTCATATTCGAAAGGCCCAAGTACCAGCCAGTCCATTACAAAGTATTCGCTGCCAAGCCAATCGACATCCGCCGTTTTCGCCGGCATCAGAAAGTTAGCTGTGATCACTTTTTTACCACTCGCTGGCTTGATTTTAGCCTGAGCAACCGTCTCTTTAACGACTTGCTGCACTTTATCTTCGGCTTTTGGCTTTTTTACAGTCTCCCTGACCGGTTCTTCTTTGACTACCGGCTCCTGTTTAGCCTCAACAACCTTTTCTTCGACCGGCTTAGCTTTCTTTTCCTCTGAACAGCCGCTAAAGACCAGTAATAATGCTAAACTTAAAATAAAAAGTTGAATGAACTGCCTCTTTGTCATGGCTATTTCCCTTTCTTGCAAAAACATTGATTCCGTTGCCTGTATTTTGCTGGGAAACAGCCTTAAAAGCAAGTGAATTTTATAACGGAAGATCCCGGCGGTTCCAGATAACACCACCGGCTACGATCGAAACAACACTGATCGAAAACAAGACAGCCATATCACCTATTGGCCAGTTCTCTCCAAACAGAACTTTTGCGGAATCTATATAATAAAAGATGGACGTAGGCCCAAGGAACTCAGCTTTCGGCCACCACTCAGCGATAAGCTCGACAAAATAGTTAATGATAAAAAAGCTGACTGCCAGACCGATTGCTCTGCCTCTGCTGCGAAAAACAGCCGCAGCAAACAAAGCAACCCCGGCACCCGTACCAGAGAGCAACCCCCCGACAATCGAAGCTCTGAAGAACGGCCACAGGCGGACTTGCTCACTATATTCGCACATGTTCACACCTGTCACGGTACCAAGGAACATCAGCATTACTAAAGCGATCATCCCCAAAGTAGTCAGAATAACGGCACAAATATATACCTGATTTTTCGTGACAGACCTGCTCAATATCAACTCCATCGCCCCGCTTTGCACATGGCCAGCCAACAGTCCCGTTGGTACACAAACAGCAAATACCATATAAAGGATCAGCACCAAAGGATGCTGATAGCTCATAGCGATGAATCCGGTCGTATTGCCAACCTGCATCAGCTCACCGCCTATAGCATCCTTAATAAAACCGGGCATCTTATCCAGAATTTCAAGTGTAAGCTTGATCTGATCGTTATCCTGAGCAATAAAGCACTCAATGATCTGGATTATAAAAATAAAAAATCCGACCAGCATCCATAGCCACAATATCCGCCAGAACCAGAACCGCAGCAGACTAAATGGAAACGATACTTTTGTATCTTTCATTATGCCCTACCCCCCTGTTGCCCTGCATCTTTGCTATAGTACTGCATAAAAGCATCTTCAAGGGATGTTTCTGGCGTGCTCATCCTGCTGACACTATATTTACCGAGCCATTTCAGTACAGCATCAACCTTGCCCGAATATTCAAGATGTAGCATCAGTCCTTTGCGTTTGATCTCGCGAACACCGGGTAATTGCTCGGCCGGTAATTCTGGAACCGCACTACCCTCAACGAACCAAATTTTTAACTGACCATGCCCTTCCTGAACTATAGTCGATATCGGCGCAAGTTCTACAAGTTTACCTTCTCTTAAAATCGCAGCCCTACCGCAAACAGCAGAAACTTCACTTAGATCATGCGACGAAAGTAAAACCGTAGCACCGTTACCCGCAGCTTCACGAATTATCTCAAGAACAACCTGGCTGACTAACGGATCAAGCCCGCTGGTCGGCTCATCGAGTATCAGGATTTCCGGCTCATGCTGAAGAGCGTATATTAAACCGACCTTTTGTCTATTGCCCTTGGAAAGCTGCCAAACCTTCCTATCCAGATTCAGCTCAAGTTTTTCGGCAAGTTCAAGCCTGTTCTTTTTTGATATTTCACTGTCACCCAAAGCCGCTAAAACTTCAAGCGAACGTTTTGCTTTTAGTGAACCCCATATACGAAAATCACCCGGCAAATAACCGATACATTTGTGACATGTTGCTTTGCCGGCCTTTACCTTTTGTCCAAGAACATTAATACTGCCTGAAGATGCCCTTAGCAACCCCATTATGCACCGGATAGTTGTTGTCTTACCCGCCCCGTTTGGGCCGAGATAACCGAATATTTCCCCCTGCTCTATATCGAACGATATGTCTTCGACCCCCCTGTCACGGCCGTATCGCTTCGTCAGTGATTTAATTTCAAGCGGCTTCAACTTTCCCTGCAAGTTCCAAATATTATAACATCAGATAACTTAACATTTTGAATACTATATACTTAGACGCAGGTTTCATCCAATAATTTACAACTATTTTTATTTTTTTGAATTATTTTAAAAAGAATGATCGCTATCACCACCAATATCATCCCTGCGCTTAAAATCTGTCCTCTTGTGAAATATTTCAATATCATTTCCAGCCCAGCATCAGGCTCTCTGACAAATTCAATGCAAAATCGAGCTATCGAATACCCGATGATGTATAAGCAAAATATAAAGCCATCGAAGACTCTTTTTTTTCTAATGCTCCATAGTATTATAAAGAGCAGTACACCTTCGAAAAAAGCTTCATACAATTGTGATGGGTGACGTAATTGCCCTGCCGTATCCAGCGGGAAATACATCCCCCACGACACTGTTGTCACCCTGCCGTAAAGTTCGCCATTAATAAAATTACCTATCCGCCCGAACGTATAACCCAACGGTATCGCAGGCGAGAAAAGATCACAAAACTGCCAGAAGCTAATTCCATGTTTAAAACAAAAGATCAGCGTCGTCGCAAACACACCAATAAACCCACCGTGATAAGACATGCCAAAACGTGACAACAATTGAGCCGGAGCTGTAATTAAAAGCCTGTACTCATAAAACAAAATATACCCTGCTTTGCCACCTATCAATAATCCCAATACCGCCCATATCAAATAGCTTCTTATAAGCTCGCTGGTATATTCGTACTGCTCTTTTTTGAGCCTGTGTAGAACCAAAAGATAGGTAATAGCAAAAGCAACGACATACATTAAGCCGTAATATCGAACCTCGAGCTTACCTAATCTGACGATTACAGGATTTATATGTTCCGGGATATGCTGCCACCAACTCAATGCTCACGAACCTTCCAAATGAAACATTTAATCACTTCTATTTATTGACTTTTTCGGAAAGTTCAGAGACTTGGCATTGAAGTTTCCTGATCTGTCGCATCAGGCCGTTACGATGTATCATCATCCATGCGAATGATTTCATAAGGTTCATCCATGTCACACAGCTAAGGAATACAACAGCATACAGGATCGCCACTTTAGTATCCTCAGCCTTGAAAAACTCGATAGCCGACCAGACCGCCCCAGCTATTATGATTATCCCGAACGACCAGACGAGAACTATCACCGATACCATCTTCTTGTTGTAAAAATCCTTTGCCATGGCACATAGCGAATCCTCATTTGATTTACCGCATTTGTTAGGCTCATTACACATTTTTATCTCCTTAAATGGTTAGCTTTTTCCTATAACTCTATTATCGTAATATTTGGGAAGTTTTGTGGAATTTTTGCAGAATAACTGATTTATGAGCTAAATAAGCTAACACACTGGACTAAATAATAAAATTATGTAAAATGCCTGAATACAAAATACGAGCGACGGATAACCAGCCCCGAGCGACTATTTTGGAGAGGTGTCCGAGTGGCTTAAGGAGCAGCCTTGGAAAGGCTGTGTACGGCTTGTCTGTACCGCGGGTTCGAATCCCGCCCTCTCCGTTTAGTAGTCAATAGTCATTAGTGAATAGTTATTAGAATAAGACTATGCTCAAAGAGAACAGATGAGCAGTGGAAAAATGTATCTGCTCTAATGCGATTAACTGCTCGACTCTCTACTGTTCAAAAAAGCCTTTCTGCATTAACATAAAAATGAGATTTTACCAGGTCTATTATTGTTCTTTGGCTGTCATCGTCATGCAGATAGTACGAAAGATACTAATTGATATGGTATTATATATCCGGTGGCTATGATGGTTTTGTAACACAGATTTAATAGCCGTTACCATTAAGGATATCACCAATGTGATGCCGGATAATATGGATTTCGATATGACTCATTTTTTTTTGAATATAACATTTACTTAATATTAAAACAAATCATATAATTAAAGCCTAAGTCAATTTTTTTAGTTATCTTAAAACCAAACTGAACTGCAAAAGCTTCAACTTCTTCTGGCGATAAACGCATGCTTATGGGCGGGCCAAACGAATCGTCTTTTTTTGAGCAATCAATTGTAAAAAGTCGTCCCGACGATTTCAGAACGCGACTGGTTTCATAGAATACTTTTTTATGAGCACCGCTATCAAGCGCATGAAGAACTGTGGCGACAAGACAAACATCAATACTGTTATCATCTAACGGCAATGGTTTTGTAACATCCGCAACTTTCACCTTTATATTTTTTAGTCCCTGAAACTCAGCTTTTTTTTCTAAACCTCGGATTAAAGTTTCGTTTCGATCTAAAGAATATACAATTCCTGAATCGCCAATAATTTTCGCAGCGTAAAGAGAATAATCTCCAACCCCGCAACCAAGATCCAAAAAAGTATCACCTTGATTGAAATTCAATTCATTGAAAATAATTTCAGGATAATGCATCCAGAAACTGGAGGGCTTACCTGAATGCTTGTTGATAGCTTCTTTGCTAAGATAGCGACATTTATTTTTATGTGACATAATCTTGTTCTCCTTTCAAGTCAGAAATCTTCGTATTCAGAATTCAATCTTTTAAATTAGATGGATCTTTACATATTTTCACATCTTTGGTATGTGTACCATTTTGAACTCCATAGAGAAATAGACACAATGCTACAACTCCCATGATTACTGCTGGTATAGCCATATCGTTTACCTTGTTTTCTTTGTTGTGTATTTTATTCATTGCTCAACCTTACGCTAAACTTTTCTAAAAGCTGTAGCGAATAGCTGTATATATGTTTGTATTATTTTGTAATTGGCCAAAAAAAGTATTTTCGTAATCTCCAAAGAAAATGTTTGCTCCTGCTTCGAGGGTAAGATTGTCCGTATATTTATATTTAATATTGGGTCTTAAATAAGCATCTTTGTCACTTGGAGAATAATATGAAGACAAGACCAATTCCAGATTTTGATTCATCAGTAGTTTTGTTAGTTGTAAAGTTATAACATGTCTGTACTGATCCTTCGCTGGCCCAGAAGTTAAACTTTTCTTATAAGCATCATAGTCTAACATCTGCTCTATGTAATATTGCAGCCCGGCAGTAAAATCTTTGCCGATTTCCTGACTATAACCGAGTAAATATCTCATTTCTGAATTGTTTACCAACGGGTTTGAGCCGTTTTCATCATCCTTGGATTGATAATAAGCTGCTTCAGCATTTCCAATACCTTTTCCAAGTTGTCCGCGTATGCTGGCTCCATAAACATTTAAGTCAGGAAATATGGATATTCCAGAAGCTGTTTCGCCGCCCGGATTTTTCCAGAAGCCTTTATAGCCATATAATGCCAATTCATAGTTATTGACATTTTTGTAGATACGAACAGCTACTTCGTCATCCCTGAACCATCGATTCGGTTTATCTGCATGTATAATTGCATCTCTACCGGCCAATCTTTGTTTAGTGCTATTCCAATATGAAATATATTCTCCGGTTATATAACGGTCAGAATCAAATTGTGGTGTATAGACAACATCTATGTTGACAATATCAGTGAAAAAGCTGAATTTAGCCGCATCAGATGGAGCTTTCAGATATTCGGCATCTCTGCCGATAAAAAATGACTGCCAATCCTTCGGGAACAAATCATTTAAAAAAACTAATTCTCCTGTTCCCCAGGTTAGAATCTGACGCCCGATTTTTACATCCATAAAATCAGTAGGCCTTGTAAAAAGCCATGCTTCCCGAGTGTCATAATCTGCCTGTTCAGTCACCCAATCGCCCCAAACATCGCCTTTGTATTTGAAATCTGCCCAGTCGTTGTAAGCAAAAGCCTCCAGTTGAAACCGATTTTCCATAATGGACATATCTTTTTCATAGGAATCTTTCCTTATACGATAACCGCCTCGCAATTCGTAAAAGCCATGTATCTCCAATGGTGCGAATTGCTCAAACAACGAATCCTCTTCAGCCCATAGAGACTGTTGGATAATTAGAATTGACAATATTGTCAGGACCTTACAGCATTTCATCGCATTACTTTCCTTGGAGGTCTTCTCAAATAACGCTCAGTAAAAATGTCATTTTCAATACCAATATTGTATTGCACATTCGAATAGTTCATTACAGTTGTGCTGCCGCTTTCTAAATCTCTTGCTACTGATTCGACTACTGTAGGATAAGAAACTTTCTGATCATTTTCTTTAGCTTCAATCAACTTTATTTTTGAAGATTTGATTACACGATAAAGCCTTGCACCCTTTTTGTAATATTCCATTTTCATCGGAAGAAAAGTTTTTTTGTCTATGTAAGCAATATAATATTCAAACTCGACAGTATTAGGCTTTTTAGGAACATTCTTAAGAACGTAATATTCGTCAGTTGTCTTCGTCAGTTCGTGAGTATCTTCATTGATGTTACGACCAGAAATATCTTCATATAGAAAATCTGATCCTACAAAACTGGTGCGTTTATCACCTGAAGCAATACGTTTGACCAGATCAAGGCTAGGCATATAAAGCCATCGATCATCTTCTTTTTCAAGTTCTGTGTGTTTGTGTACCATAAAAACCATCTTTCGCACATCAGCAGGAGTCAGAAAATAAGCATAGTATTTCTGGTCATGGTCGTTATCATCCATGTCTTTGCGAAGCATATTAAATTCTCTTTTTCGAACACGCCCCTGTTTATCAGTTATTGTCATGGTAATCTTGCCTTTGCTATCACTTCCCTGATACAGGGACATGTGATTGGCTTTTTTGACAATCTCATCAGCTATTGGGACTTTATCTTCTGCTTTAACGACTCCAAATTGGTCACTGACAAATAACGCTAAAAGTAAAATATAAGTTTTCATACAGATTCCTCACTTTCTAAAAACTTCATTTTGATTTTCTATATTAGTATTTATGCAAACGTTTGAGTTTTTTTCTTTCACGTTTCGAAAGAACCATTTTTGACCTGCCGTCAAAATAGCAGGCAATGCAAATAATGTAATGACCCCTGAAAAAGACAGTATTGCAAACAGCATAACACCTGTGGTCTTGTAAGGTATCAACGGAGCCGTCAACAGGGGCAGGAATCCAACTGCAATAACCAAAACATTTCGGCTGATTGCACGTGCTGGCTCACCAAACATTTTTGGGGCCGTATGTTTCCAGGAGCCTTCTTTCTGGTAAGTGTCTCGGCTGCGCTGCAGGAAATGAATTGCAAAGTCCACCGCCATACCAATCGACAACGCACTTAACACCGCAATAGGTAAATCATAGTCCTTTCCAAAGATTCCGGTAGCTCCGTATATTGCAACAAGGGTAATTGTAAGCGGAAGCATACAAAGCAAACCCCATAATGGTGAACGGAATAGAAATGTCATCATTACGAACACAACCAGAAAACTTCCTGCAAAAGATTTCAGGAACCCCCAAACCAACTCGTTTTCTAAAACAAGATTGATATAATGCAAGCCAGCCCAGCGATATGACAATTCTACAGGCGGTTTATGCTCTTTGAAATATGACGTAATTTCCTTTACAGCGGCTCTGGTGTCCATGCTGTCGCCCGTTTTAAACTGCATCCAGATATTCGCCTGCTTATAATCGGGTGTAACCAGATGCCAAAGATCGCGGGGGCGATGGCTTTGCTGAAACTGCATATAACACTCAGAAACACTTTGTAATTTATCGGGGATACGAAAGTTTTCTTTCCTGCCATCAGTTAATTCCTGATTAACTTTGCGTACAACATCTGCAACGGAATTGCTTTTTCCTATCAATCCAGCGGTTTCCATATGAGCTTGTAAATCAGCCATATATTTCAACACTTCAGGGCGTTTGAATATCTTTAGCTTTTCCTTTTCCACGCCCAGAAAATTATTTAACTCTTGCCATGTGTAGAAATCCTCATCAGAGGAATTTGCTGAAATTTTTTCAACGTAAGATATTGCAGAATCAAGAAATGCTTCTTTACTATCGTTAATCTTTGCCAGTTCAGGCAACATTTGAACTAAACTATTGGCTAATTGAGGTGAATTCTGGTATTCATCATTTATCTTATGGGCAAATATCTCTAACTCTTGAGTAATTTGTTCAACATCATCTTTTGCCAGTTTTTCTTGTCCTTTACCTTCAAGTACTAAATAAGCTGTATATGTTCCACCAAAATGATTATTCAAAGCGATATCAGCTTTGCGAATTGGATGACTTTTAGTAAAACGCTTGGCATAATTATCATTAACTTGAATCTGAGTTATTCCCCACACAGCTATTCCAACTAAAACAATCAACACACCAATAACCAGCTTTGCACGTTTGTATGTCAAAACTCCAACAGATCGAAGTATTTTCGTTAACCAGTTTTGTTTATTTTCCTCTTGCGCTGATAATCCAAAGTTTTTCAAACTCTTTTCAGGAATCAGCATTACATAAGCCGGGACAAACACAACTGTAAATAACCAGGCAATCATCACTCCAATACTTAAAAAAGCACCAAAAATTCTTGCCGGTGGAATTGAAGTCAGTAACAATGACGAAAACCCTGTTGCCGTTGTCAAGGATGTATAAAGAACAGGTACAAATAGGGTATTCATTACTTCTTTGATAGTTTGCTTACGTCCTTTTTCCTTAGTGTAAACATCAAAAAACTCCGAAAGAACATGAACGGAGTCTACGATGGAGATAGACATCAGAAAGATTGGAAGCATAGAGCTTAAAATATGAACCGGATACCCAAATCCAATCAATATCCCCATTGTAGAAACAACCGAAACCGTAGCGATAATCATTGGCAGAATAACCAATACAAGTTTGCGGAAGAACAAAAGCAATAACCCGAAAATAACAGCCATAGCCAATGGTGATGCTGTTCCCATCTGAGTAAACATCTCGACACCAATAGCACCTTCAGCTACCGGCAAACCCGTAATATGGTATTCCTCATCTCCGTTGAATTCTTTGATTTTATTTCTAAGTTCCGTGTAAACTTTATAGCTGAGGAGCTTGTCTGTTAACGGCAAATAGATACATAAAGCCTGGCCATCCTCCGATATCATCTGGCCTACAAGCAACGGATTTGATAAGGCTTTGTCCCTGATTTCTAAAGCCTCTTGTTTTGTTTCCGGAGGTTTTGGCATTAACCATTCAAATCGGATTGTTCCCGGACCAGCCTGGCTCATATGATCAACTAGTGAAGGTGCTATCATGTCCACTTCAATCACGCCACTGAAACTTTCAGGATTGTCTGTATCCGACCATCGCAACGATTTAGAAAATTCTGTTAGCTCATAAATACGTTTCAATGTTCCCGGATTAAATACCCCATCCGGATCATTTTCGTTGATAATGCCAATAACCACGATGTCACTTAATTCGAACTGCTGCTTGGTCTTATTGTGAAAAACGCGAGCGGGATTTTTTACTTCCAGCATATTTTCAGGGTCAGTATCAATAACGGCTTTGGGGATAAAAAATCCAGTCGCAATCGTAAACAGGATCATTATAAAAGTAGCTAACTTATAATGATTAATAGCAAAATTGATTATTGTGTTTTTGGTCCGTTTCATACTCACCTTTCTACAATCGATTATTGTTAGTAAGCCTAACTATTAAGGCAAAAAAACACGGTATATATCATTGGAAATAAGCAGTGTTATTCCTAATGTTATTAAGGAATTCATGAAATTGCCTAATGTTCTCGTCGAAAGATTTAAGAAAATCATCTGAATGAATGCCAAAATGCTCCTTAAACAGTTTATATATTTCCTTATGTTGCTTTTCGTGGTTTTTATAAGCCAGCCATCCCTTATCAGTCAGTGTCAGCATCACTTCTTTGTTATTGCCGTCTTTTAACTGTTTCTTCACTAGTTTCAGACGTATTAACTTTTTGATTCTTTCAGAAATAGTGGGTTTACTGACATCAAAAAGCTCGGCTAATTCGCTAATATTAATTCCCTCATGGTTGCCAATTGCCTGTATCGTGTGAATTTCTGCCCGACATAATTGAACTCCAACATCAAAGTTTTGCATTTTATTATGCTGGCGTACATATATTTTGGCAATTTGCATAATCACATCATTCATTTGATGAAATGCTTTCTCTTTGTTAGTTATTTTTACAGATTTCTTTTTGCTCACACTCATATTATTAGGTATCCTAACAAAATGTTCAAGTATTTTTTAGAAAAATTTAAACTTTTTTAATACGACTGTTTCACAACCCAATAAGGTATATTTTGCAGGTGGGAATTTTAGAGAATACAATAATAGCAAATAAATGGTTAAATTTGACTATCATTGCAGCAATTACTTGACCGTTATCAAACCACTGTCCTCAAAGATTACCCCAAAAAATCGTAGTATAAATCTTGTTTTATCTATGAAGTAAAGACGTATATTTTTTAGATATTTATTTATGGGCCCAACAGGTCAACCCCCTTTATTTCGAATGGACTGGGACGCCATCTTTGTTCCGCTTCATCATAGTAAGCTTCTGTAATTGCCTCAATAATCGCCTGTTCATCTGTCTTTAACGGGTCATAAAGTAAGGCCACGTCAATCCAACCAGAGCGTGGACGAGTAGTCACTTTAAGATAGCCTTCTATCTCAGAGATGTCTTTTCGATCCAGAAAATAAGTGAATAATTTAGCACTGCCGGAACAACTAATACCTTTGACCTTCAATTCGATCTTTTCAAGGGTATCCGGTTTGGTAATATCACGGACATATGCAAAGGTTGGAAAATCGATCAGTAGTGATGCCGCAGCGGTAGTTATTACGCAAAACAAAATTATAGTAACGATAACAGCTTTAGTGTTTGCTATATTGAATCTTCCAAGAAACTTCCATTTTAACGGTTTTTGTTTTGTATCTTTACTGACGGGGCAGACATCTACGCACTCAAAACAGGAAATGCAATTTGCCGAATAAACAGCTTTTTTGCTTGCAACATCGATATTCATCGGGCAGTGCACTGAGCACTTGCCGCAATTAATACAGCTTGTGGTGTCCCTGGTAATCCATGTTAATCCCAGCTTAGAAAAGATATTTTGTACTGCCGCGAAAGGGCAAAACCAACGGCAAAACGGCATTGAAATCAAAAAAGATGCAACTAAGACAATCACCCCCACCACATAAGTTGAAAATTTAATATCATTGTTGATTGAAGCCATCAAGTAGCAAGGACTTATGTTCCGGCAGAACAGGTTTACCGTGACAGCAGTCAGATAAAGAACCAATATCAAAACAAGGTATTTTATAACCGAGAGCCAACGATCAGTTTTTTGTGGAATTCTAAGTTGCTTGAAATTGAAATCATCCGCGAATGTTCTCAGGAACTCCGACACAGCCCCTATCGGGCAGATATAACCGCAGAAAAAACGCCTGAATAATATCGTCAATAATATGATCAAAATAAACGCAAATATATTACCGCTGCCTAAAGCACAAAGCATTTTCCCTTGTGCGATGAAGGTATAAAATGTTTCTACTGCCCCGAATGGGCAATATGCTTCTACGTTAAACTTGAAGCCATATACCAATGCTATTATGGCAACGAAAAATACGAACTGTATTTTATGTCTTAATTCTTTCATGTTTTTTACTTATTGCTTGGGCATTTATCTTTTAAAGAACAACTATTACAACTGCTTCCGCCGGTACACCCGGATTGATATACTTTACTTCCGGTCTTTATCACAGCAAGATATTTATCCGTTTTACGAATATCCTTAAATTCTTTCATGTTTTCGATTAACCTGCGGGTCATTGATATTTGTGTCGGAGGTGTGTTTTCAAGAGCTTTCACAATAGATTGATATGCTTTTTTCTGATTCTTCTGTAACTGGTAAATGCAGCCAAGATAAACAAAAGCTCTTGGATTTTCCTGCGGTTTAGCTATCAACATTTTCTCAATATGAGCTATGTCAACCACTTCATCCATGCGTTGCTGTATGAGGCTTTGCAATGCTATAAAATCAGGGCGGCCCTTAATTGATTCATTTGGCTCAGATATAAGTTCTTTAACTTCATTTACTTCATCCAGCACGGTAAGTGTTTCGATATAATTCAACTTCGCTTGATCATTTTTGATTTTTATGACAGCAGTCTTATCTATCTTCGCTGATTCGATATAGAAGCCATGGTCATAATAATATCCTCTGACCGCATTGTAATAGGATGTCCATCTTTTTAACTGTGCTTTTGAAAGGTCGCCCTGCATAGATTCAGCTTCCATTGCCCGTTTCATTTTAATTACACGTCGCAAGATAGCGTATTGATCCTTATAATATGGCTGATCCTTGTATTGTCGAGCAGCAGAGGCATAAAGCTTCAAAGCAGCATCGAAGTCACTTTTTTCCTGGATAAGCTGTTTAACCTGATTTTGAAGTTTTATCATTTCATCGTCTTTGTTGACCTCTTTTTTGGCAACATGTGCATATAACTGTGAACCACAACATGTCAGAATCACAGTTAATATTAATAGCTTTTTCATAAGAATTCCTTTCTATTCATGATATTATTTTGAACTATCATTTTTTGTTTTTTCAGAACTATTGGCAATAATGTTTTCGTATGCCAGTTTATATTCGTGGTAATCTCTTCGATTCGGATAGACCACCTTATTATATCTTTCGAAATCGTCGAGGAGTTGGGGGAATTGGCTTAAAACCATATAAGCAGTCTGTCTTTCTGTCGGCTTATCATCATTTAACTCATTATCCCAGTAATTCCATCTAAGCGCATAGTATTTATTTTTTCCCCGGCAATTAATTTGGTACTTTCTAAAATACTGTTTCATTTTTTCAATGTTCATCTCTTTGGAATAGAGAAATAGATAGTCCAGCACCTGTAGCACGAAATGAATTTCTCCGCTGGCATGAGCATTTGCCCATTTAGCTTTTTCCAGGTTGCCAGCTTGATAATAAAGCTTCGTGATTTCACGCCAAAAATGAGATGATTTTGGATTTGTTTGGGCACTGGTTAAGAGAATTTCCGCCAATTCTTTGTATAGTCTCTGACTTTCCATAATTAACTTTAATTTGAACTCAACAGTCCTGCTTCCGGGATTTTCAAGATAACATTGTTTAATAATTTCTTTTGCCTTCTGCTTTTTGTTAACTTTAAAAGCTAAACATGCCTGTAAATATTGAAGCGATGCACTTTGGCCCATGATCAAGCTGTACTGATCGAATTCATCGTATAGATACTCAGCCTGATCGACCGATACTTCATAAATAATGTCATTAATCCTTCTGGCAAATTTGCTGTCCAGTACATTTGCAGCAATCAATTCTTCAAGCTCAATATCGATCATATCTAAATCAAGCTTTTTCTTAGTCTCTTTTTTATCAGTTGATGAGGCTGATCGTCGTTTTATTTTTTTCCTTGGCTCAATCGGGTCAGCTTTCATAAGCAGTTCATATTTTGCTTTGATTTCTTTTGGCAGATTATTGTCAGCAGTTATTATCATTCCTTCAAAGGCAATATTTTTAAATCGATCTGCCTGATTGATATTTTTGGAGTTCTCTTTGCCCTGTGTTGCGTCAATTGCCAACTGTTGCTGGGCTAAACCATATACCTTCGTATAGAGTTCGTATGCCTTTGAAAATTGCCCCAGCATCTCATAATACGACGCGGTTTCGATAAGGGTTTGCAGATCATCCGGGTAAAGCGCAAATGCCTCCAGCATGACTGTCAAGGCTCCCTCAAAGTCACTTCGGCGCTGGTAGATATCGGCAATTGTAAAATACAGGTTTTTATTCTCAGCATTTAGAAGCGAGTTGCATCTAAAGAGATATTCCGCGAGATTAGACAAGTTGTTCTCCAGAAACAATTGTCCGAGTTTTATATGCTGAGCTGGGGAACATTGCCAATCCATGAATACGAGCAGCCTTGCCATGTCAAGACGTTGCGGTGACAAACTGCCCATCGAATCCATTGCCTCGCGAATAAATGCGAGCCGTCTTTGAGGTGCATAGAAACTGGCATCTAATAGAATATTTGCCGGACTAAAAGCCGGTTCTAATTCGGAAAGAATATCTATAGCCAGTCGGTACATATATACCTTATCAGGCTGAGTTTTAATACGATCGAGCGTTATATCATACGCCTTTTGCAGAACTGCCTTAGAAGCCTGCAGATTCAGCAGGGAATCGACTATTACCAAAAACTGATTATCATCGGTTTCCCGGAGCAATAACGCTGATAGTCGTTGAATGGCTGCTTCTTTTTCAGTTTCCGAGCATTTTGCAGCCTGTTCGGCCCATAGGAGCCATAATTCGTAGTTCTCCGGATTCTGTGAAATTATTTGGCCGTATGCAAGCATAGCTTCTTTATGTTGGCCAAGCATTGAAAGTAGCCCGGCCTTAAATTCAGGTTGAAATTCTGACTTGGTGGCCTTAATTTGTTCAGCAGTTTTTATTGCGTCATTGGGATCATCCCGTTCGACGGCAAGGATCGCCATTTGCTGAAGATAGTCCGAAGCATTAGCTGAATCGAGCTTTATAAGTTGCTTTAAGATTCGCTTGCACTGACGATAGAGCCTACACTTGCGACAGATATGGTATTGTTTTTTTAAGGATTCTAATGTATCAGAGCCGTAGTATTGTTTGACAATTTCGATCGGGGTGAATGAATCTCCGATAGAAGTATAAATATCGATCAAAAGATCGACTTGCTTTGAATCCAAATTGCCGGCTTTTATTTCATCTTCAAGTGTAATTACAAGATCCACCAGCGAACCTGTCTTTGCTGCCGCATCCAGTAAATATGGAGTGATTTGATATATCATAAAAGGTTGCTCACACTGCCGCCAGAGATCCAGCCATAGCTGATAAGAGCTATCATACTGACCGATCGTGCTTTTAAGGGCAGCGATTCTCATCAGGCAATCCATAGCTTTTGTACGATCATATATTGCCTGGTGGATTTCAATGGCTTTCTCAGTTTGCCCCGCCTTTTCCAGCAATATGCCAATTTCAAATAGCTGTTTCTCGGAGAAAACATAATCGCCCATCGAGTCGATGAGCTGCTTTACCGCCTGCTCGGTTTTTCCTGATTGTATCAGCATTTCCGCGATAAATTCTGTAGCTTTGTAGAAATATTCATCACGTCTGGATTTAAGTATTTTTGAATTATTGAGGGCTAAATCTCGAAATCCCATTTGAAACAATGCTTTTGACAATTCAAACAAATCCGCGGAAGTAAGCTTTTCAGGCTTACTTTCCAGGGCTATTTTTAATGCCTCATCTCGCTGACCTTGCAGTAAATATACCTTCATTAATGCAATAGTGTTATTCTGCTGTTCATAGTATTGGCGGACAGTATCGAATTGGCGACTGATCAGTGCAATATTAGCCACCCGGCTATTAACTTGTTCTCGTTCGTCAATACTCAGGAAATTGTCAGTTTCAAGCCGCCGGCACAATTTTCTTGCTGAATCAAAATCGCCATCTATCGCATATACAATATTAAGGGTTCTAACCGTATTTGCATTAAGATTGTCAAGCAGGAATGATTCGAGAGCATTAAAGTTCTGATCTCTTTGGGATGTCAGCATAGCCCATGCTAATGCATATTTTTTGTCGGGTGCACTTCGAGCCTGCTGATAAGCTTCGATAAATCTGTTCAAGGCACGCTTATCATTTTGATCATATGATTGCATTGCTGTTTTCATTGCTTCGGGATAGCCGGCAAGCGCAAAACCACAACATATTACAAGCAATACAGCGGCTGTTGCTATTTTCCGTGGCAGTCTTCTTCGTATCACTCGCATCAGGAATATAACAAGTGTTATCAACATACAATAGCCGCTCAAGTTTATTGTTTTGATTTGCTCGATCGGCTTTGAAGGGACTATTCTTCCGATCTTTGCCGCCAATTCATAATCAGGCTTACAGGATTTGATCTCAAACTCGATTTGCTGAGGAGGTGGCACTGAAGGTGCTTCCGGCCGTTTATAGAGATAACGACAAATATTCTGGAAAAGTCTTTCAGTATTCTTTTTTGAAAACAGGTCGCTATGGCTAAATACGACTTTCCCTAACCCAACATGCCATCCGGTAAGGATTGGATTCGCTCCGGCTTGAACAATCGTATTGGCCGAGAGTTTTCTAATTGCCGGGATGTATCTAATATCAGATGGTAAATCAGCGATGTTTATCCCGGTCAAAAGATGATCCCATCCTGATGAGCCAAGAGGATCGCTATTGTTTCTGAATAAATCCGTATTTTTAGATGACAATGTTTTGATATCAATCCGAGGCAAAGAGAATCTATCGGCCGCGTGGAAAAATTTTCCACCGCCATACATGCTCATTTCAGAGAGAAAACCTGTATGAGTTGCCGGGCCTGTCAGCACAAATGAAATGTTAATATTATCCTCTCGAATGCGGCGCAACAGGCTTTGGTAATCTGCCGATTCGATACCGCCATCGGTAATTACAACAATATGCCTGGACGCAGCCCGTATGTTTAACAATCCATAGTAAGCCTCTTCAATGGCCGGAAAGATCACAGTACCACCGCCGGCGGTGAGCCGATTGATTGCACGGTTAAGGTCGATCTGATTTGACGCTGACTGAATCGGAGCTGCCCATTTCCTGTTACCGTAGAATTCTACAATACCGGCTTTATCATAGTCGCTCAACCTTTTAAAAGTACTGCGAACGATTCCCTTAGCTAAAATCAGCCTTGTACCCTGCATGGAGCCGGATGTATCGACAATAAAGACGATGCAACCATCAGGGCTGGATTGTTTGTTTTTATGATGGAGTTTTGCCGGCAATAGATCAGAAAATTCTTTTATATCCAATACATTATCGTTAAGTAGTTGCTGACCCGACATTACCAGTAACCCCATTCCATTAGTAATTTTTTGCCGTAATCCTCTAATAAAATTATCTGTCATAGTTTGTTCAGAGCAATCGGCAATAACAAGATGATCGAAACCAGAAATATTATCTCCCGCAATTTGGCTGCAATCAGCGTAATCAGAAATCAGGGAATTGACCGTGTCAAATTCGTTTTCGCTGCCAATAATCCCAACAGAAGGCCTGGGATATATTCTCGCTTGGATACGACGAGTATTATTACTGATGAATATGTCATTATCTGAAACAATGGATAATTCATAATCTAATTGGTTCGCACTCGTATCCGCTGGTATAGCAAAGTTATTGAAACCAGGTTTTAATTCGATGGGGATACTGCGCATATCATTTTTCAGGTTGTTTGTAACTTGCAGCTGACCCGAACAACTGCTGCCGGATTCGATGACAACGTCAATATTTGCTGCTTGATTTCGAGTCAGATATTGCGGCAGAGTTGCTTTACTGAGAATCACCTCTTTGTCTCTTGCGTAATCAGGAACAAAAAGGTCAAGGCTTATGTTACGTTTACTCATCTCATATACAGTAGCCTTCATTTGCCCGGTCGTCTGCAACAAGTCGCTGAACAGATATATATGTCCATTTTGACGAATCTGGTTCATTGCATAAAAGAGAGCTGACTCGATATCCGAGATATTTTCTACAGGTGATTTACCGAATTCAACAAAAGTTCTCCTCGCTCCTTTCGGGATTGACTCAATACTTCTTTGAATTTCGGTATCCATATTTGTCGAATCCATACTTTGAGAGCGATCTATGAGTAAGATGCTCATCTCTGAAACATCGTGCCCGACAATAAAAGGTCCACTGGCAGCTACGAGCACAGATGATATCATTATGCATATACTTAATTTGCGGGTAAGTATATAAGCTCCAGCAGCAGCAATAACCGCTAAAGGAAGGAACCAGATGTGTTCAAAATAGATCATTATACAAGCTTATGTTTTTTGATGAGATATATTTCCAGCAGCAATAAAAACAAAACGATACCATATAATGCTTTGTCGAATTTTAAGTTCAGAGAAAAAGATAATCGCTTTTGAGAGCTATTCTTATTTATTTCTTGAACAGGCCTTCTGTATTTCAACCCGGAACGACCTTCGAGCATTGAAGAAAGCTTTTCTACGAATTCTGGCCCTTGCCATTGAGTAAATTGGTGCTCAGCTATTAAGTCCAGTACCAAATCAGCCTGGTTTTGGTTCTCACAGTATTCAAACCTTTCATCAGCCATGCAATAGGCTTTAGCCTGTAACTGAAATTCCCCAGGGAAGTGTACTTGTAACGGAATAATCTTTGGAGCATAATCGGATGCCGGACATGAAATCACATCAAGTCTTTCCTGGCTGTTCAAGTTTTGGCCGCTAAGGACAATTATTTGTGCATGGGGATCAGCAATTTTTGCTTCTTTAATCGCTTGTTCGAGATTGCTATAGGACGATTCGCTTGCGATTATTTTGTCGATAGAAGCAAACGCAGACTGCCGATGATCATTTAGATTTGTATGGATTCTCGTGTTCTGCCCAACAGATATTACAATGGCTCGATCACTTTGTTGCACCAGTTCACGTGCATACTTTTTAGCTTCTGCGAGATTCGTTGCGGGACAGGTATCGATAATTAAGATCTTTTTGTCCAAGGGGGCAATAGCCGGAGCCAACATAGAAAAAAGTATGAAAAAAACAGCTGTCAACAGGAACAATAGTGTCAGGATCGAGCTTAACTTGCCGAAGATAACATCTCTCCTTGAAGATTCCATCGCCTTTCGCCAGAACAAAGTCGTTGGAACAATGAGGCTTTTCTGCTGCATTTTCAGGAAGTGGCTAGCAATTAGAACACCGCTACTGATAGCAGCTATTACAATTACAAACCAAATTGGAAATCCATTAAATATCATATATTAGTGATCATATTGCCTTAAACATACAGTGTCCCGGCTGGAGCTATTGTCAGCAACTGGTTTTGCAGGCTGTCTTCAAGATTCACGTCTTTATACTGCCAATCCATTTTCAAACAGTGCTTTTCGATTTGATGATAGTAATCTGCCCTGCATTTTTTATACCTGGCTATCATGCGACTGTCGATATAACACGGCAGAGTCTTATCATTCTGAGAATCAAGCAATTTTAAATTTCCGTTTAAATCTGGTTCATGGTCATAGCTGCTGGATAGATTAATAAGCAAAGCAAGCCGATTTGCTATGTTAATGTTTTCTTTGAACTGGCCGAAGCCGTCACTGAATATTAAATCAGATACAACGACCACATTTTTTGACATTGATGAAGCTGCGGGACTTAATGAGAGCATTTTTGTATTTCCACCATCAAGCAGCTCGATGTCATGATGGACCCGCTGCCATCCACTCTTTCCAGAGTAGCGTTCAAAGCTTCGATTGGAGAAAAGCCTGACCGTCATCCCTTTATTTAAGAGAGAAAAACAGATCGCGGCTGAAAAACGTTTGACCGCTTTGGTTTTGCCGCTTACAACTACAGAACGCGAAAGATCAGGAATAACTGTAACTTCAGGCCTCTCCAGTTTTTCATACCGCCTGGAAAACAAAGTGGAATCTCGCATGTAACGGTTCCAGTCAATATGACGAATATTTTCGCCCGGTGTAAATTGCTGATAATCGTTAAATTCCTGACTATCTCCAATATCCCGTGAAGCGAAATCCATTACCGGTTTGTTTTGAATGCGCTTTCTAATGCTTACCTTCAAGCCGGAAAGAATCATCATGTCATCGGTCGTCAAAAGCATTTAAACTCCCGAAATAATTTCATTGATGATCCGATCGGAATCAGTCTGATTCGCCGCGGCAGCAAAAGCGAGGATCAGCCTGTGTCGCAAGGCTATTAGCGATACATCTTTAATATCTTTAAGGCTCACACTGCTCCGTCCATCGATCAACGCCTTCACTTTTGCTAACATTACGATAGATTGGACTGCTCTTGGTGAGGCTCCTAATATAACATTTTCCCGAACCGATTCAATACTACTGGATTGTGGTTGAGTTGCTCTTACAATTTTTACAACATTTTCAACGGCAGATTTTGGGACCTCAATATGTGTTACGGTTTGCCGCATCTCTAAGACTTTTTCAGCATTTAGAACCGGTTCAACATCTATTGTTTTCCCTGATGTAGTCAACTCAAGGATTTGATGATAATCGCTAGGCTCAGGATATTGGATTTTCAGTTTCACCAGGAATCTGTCGAGCTGAGCCTCTGGAAGTGGATACGTTCCTTCGTGTTCGATTGGATTTTGAGTTGCAATGAAAAAGTTGGGCTTAGGCAGTATAAATACTTCCCTTCCAATAGTGACCTGCCCTTCCTGCATGGCTTCCAGTAAGGCTGATTGTGTCTTTGGAGTAGCCCTGTTGATCTCGTCAATAAGTATAAAATTGCTAATTACCGGGCCCTGCTCAAAGATGAGTTGGTGTGAACCACTGTCAGTTTCAACCAAGGTCTTGTGGCCGGTAATATCGCTCGGCATCAGATCCGGCGTACATTGGATCCTTTCATAACTCAGTGACATACTCTGGGCCAGGGTTTTTGAAAGCATAGTTTTGCCAATACCGGGAACACCTTCAAGTAAGACATGGCCACCGGTAAAAAATGCGCACAGCACATCTTCTACTAATTCTTCCTGCCCAATAAAACAACGCTGGATCTGTGTTTTAAGTACGAAAAAATCTTCCCTGAATGTATCAATTTGTTTCTTGGCCTTCTCTAAGCATTCTGTTGGACTGCTCATTTAATTCCTCAAAATATAGTTTTGTAATTTTTTTTAATGACTGTTTGATCGGATCGATATTAATCGACGATTCGCGACTATTACCCGAAGAAAGAGGTATTCCTTTAACATTTTGTTGTGACTGTAAAGGACTATTGGATTCAAATGATTTTGACTTACCCTTGCCCGGCCTGCTCGGTACATGCACAGTCATCATCTGCCCGGGAAATAGAGCTGCCGTAGAACGAGATTTCTTAATAGAGCCCAAGCCCCCACGGCCATTGTCGGGTTTGCCTTTTTTACCGCTTCTACCCAATTCTCGACCAGGTGCTGCTCGGTGGTCATCTGTAAAGGGGCGCCTGCTGCTGCTTGCAAAGTCTTTGAGCTTATCTTTCTCCTTGATCTTTGCATTTAACTGATCTTCGTCAAGCCCGGCATTGATATTTAAAAAGTCAATTTTTATTGCCGTTTCAACTAGCGGCGTTATAGCAGAGCCCGAACCAGTGAAAGCCGTCTTTGAGATCATTTTGTTTTTATTTCCACTTTGGACAGCGTCTCCTTGTTTTGCCTGATAAAACTTTCTTTCTTTTCTAAGCGTTACTGAGGATCTACTTGAACCGGATGTTGTTTGCCCCGATGCGTTAGATGCCCAAAATTGCCCGGTCGCTTGGGTACCCACCGAAGGGAATAAATTAACAAGTTCGGGCATTGTTTTTTCAATTCCCCTTTCGAAATATCCAGACATATCAATCGATTTAGAAACATTAAAGCCCTCAATTCCTTTTTGAACCTGATTCGCTGCCGATTGCTGGAATCCACTTCTAATGCTCATAAATGAAGCAAAAATTGCAGCACAAACGATTAAAAATATTAGCTTCTTCACAGCAGGCAGTGGTTGTTTTAACGTTTCCGGAGAAATAGCGTTTAGCTTATCAATACCTTGGAATATCGCGATTTGAGCAAAACCAGAATCTCTGCCCGATTCTATATATTCAAATGCTGTTGAGATCATATTGTGGTTATTGCTGACTTTGTCTAATTCTTTGGCTACATATATGTATTTTACCTTATAGAAAGATTTGCATATAAGCCACACCCCAATAACACTTAACACAGCCAATATTAAGATTGATGTCCAGAATCGACTTATTTGCAAACCTGTAATTGGTGTGAGAATATAATTGTTAATAATAACGAATAGGCAAATGCTGATAATTATAACAACTGTACTATTTAAGATATCAATAAGTACATATCTGAAACGAAGTTGACTCAGTCGTCTTTGAGCAGGTAATAGTTTTTTATGAAATTCGAGAACATCCATTAGAGCTACCTCTGCAATTGCTCGATTGCCGATTTTATGAGGTCACCGCCTCTGGCTTTTAAAATTATCGCTTGTTTTGTAAGTTCTCCTTGATCATCTGTGATATGGCCTTCAAGAAAATCACAAACATCATTAATACTGAATTGACTCTTGAAGGCAGCATTTTTATTAAGAGCTTTTAATCTATTGATAGCTTTATCATGTGGCTCCTCGGCAAGCGAAGCTTTGAGATATCGAGCCCATGCTCGCATGTATTCTTTGTTCAATTCATGATAGCGGCCCATTACATAGTTTGTAAAAGGATCTTGAGGATTTACAAACAGTGCACTAAGCAGATGTCTTCTTGCCCGAGGCAACTGCTGGTTTTCCAATGCGATCCACCCCTGATATGAGTCAATTCTGCTTCGCAGAATAGGAGCATCTTCAGTCTTTAGCACCTGAACTTTAGCATATTTTAAAAATAATTCAGCTAACTGCATGTTTTTATTTTCAATAACCTCTTGAGCGTATAATATTAATGCCTCAGCGGCTTGCTTTGGCTGCTTGCCAGCAATTAACCTGTTAATAGCTTTTTCAATTTTATCCTTATTTCCAGATTCAACAGCCATGCCGAGTAAAGTGTGAAGTGCTTTGTCTGCAAGTCGTGAATTTGGGTATTTATTCAAATATTTTTTAATAGCACAAGAATCTTCTTTGGTATAAGCGTTATAATATTCCTGCTCAGTCAAGTCTGAAATAATGCCGTTCGGATGATCAACAAGGGTTATTAGATTATAAGCAGCATCAAGGTAAACAACAAAATTCTGCCAGAAACTATTGGCAATTAGGCAGTCGGCATTAACAAGTTTACTGCTCAAATCGTTCTCTGTTCTGACAGCAGTGTAGTCCCTCAAATTCAATCCGGCAAATTTACAGTTATTAAAGTCTCCACTCTCATTCCCCGCCAATGCGGCTGTATCAACATCAAATACGCATTCGTATTGGCCGGTGGTTATGATTGCCTGAATACTGTACCCAGGTTCCGGTTCGATTTCACAGAACTTTTGGTTATTAATAATCTTCACATTTAGTTTATGTCCATCTGGGATTTCAAAATTACCGCACTCAAGTATTTGATTTTGTATATCGAGCATAATAACAGGCACATCAAGTATTCCTGAGCCGACAAGACCCCAAACCGGAACTTCGCCAAGTTCGGCAGCATTTTGTTTTGAAAATTCATCGACATGTTCCATTTCTGAAAATATGGGATTGATGCCTTTAAGTTCCCAACCATCTAAATCAACACTTAGCAGCTGGTCTTGTTCAAATTCAAGTAATTCAAGGGCATCTTTATGAAGCACCAGCCCATGATCAGAACCGAAGTCAAAGATTAAATTTACATTTAAGGCTTCATTATCTTTCTCGATGACGGATCGAATGCAAACTGCACCATCGATATATTTAAACCGTATTTGTTCTCCGCCGAAAATAACCGCCGAAGATATAAACAGCAATAGAAATGTAAAATGTGTTTTCATCATTTATTTCCGCTGGCTTTTAGCTGGCTATTGTGATTTTTTTAAATAGTTCTTTAATATTTTTGCAGTTTCAACATCGAACTCTGCAAAGAAAAAACAGTCCTCGTTCCTTAAGCACGCTGCGTTAGTATTTCCATGAAATATGAAATCAATCCTCGCGGTTTTGTCGCATTTCAACTCGACTCGATAGTCAGGTGTGAATACTTCCATGGCTTTAAAAGATGTTTGCACTTTAGCTTGTTCCATGCACTGAATCAGGACATCCAGAAAAGATGAGATATCCACTTTGTCATTGCTATCAACAAATACATTTGTTTTTACTTGTCGGCTTGTTTCATTATAGTTCATTTGTATTATCTTAATACTCTCAGCTTGCTTAAGATAATCATAAACAGCCTTGATATCTCCCTGCCGTTTATCGGAGTTGCTACTTAACAACCAATAACCCACAGCAGCTATGATAGGTAGAAATACTAACGCTATAACAGTTCTTCTTGTCGATTTCATTTCTGCATCCTGTCTTTATTGTCACCATTTGTGCCTATCCAACCATCAATCGTGACCATCATATAGGTGTCGTAGTCAATATATTCGTTGCCGTATTTATCTCTTTTCTTTTTTGCAAGATATCTATGGGGCATAATCCTTTCACTTTGTGGTATTATAGAAAGGGGCTTGGCATTTTTAGTTACATACCAGCCAACAGGACTTGGCGTATAATAAACAACATTATCATTCACCAAAAGGGAATACGGATGTTTACTTTGCAGGGTCGAAAATTTGTTCTTAGACAGAATGCCAGCGATAGAGAAAGCATATGTGCAACGATAATCTTTCAGCCATTTCATACCAAGATCAGGACATATCCAGACATCACTGTCATAAGGGATATACCCAAGATTTTCAAACAAAGCATTTAAACCGAATGTTTCCGGTAAACCGCGGCGGTCATATTTAGCTCTATATCCTTTGGCTGCTCTAAATCCCCAATGTCCGCCAAGTGAAGGAGTTCTTTCCGCAGAAGGCAGCCAATCATCATTATCATTTGCATACATAACCTCCGCAAGATACAGACTTCTAAGGTTAGTTTTACACTTCAGCGCCTTTGTTTGGGATTTGGCTCGGCCAAGTACTGGCACCGCGATCGACATCAGCAATGCGATAATACTGATAACAACTAACAACTCAATTAATGTAAATCCCTTTTTTTGTTCTTTAAGGTAATTCATACGTCTATTTCAATCTTTGCTAAATACCCTGATTTTATTTTAACCAGAATGAAGTCAACAGCCTTAGATCCGCACTATCAACATCACCATCGAAGTCAAAATCACCTTGTGAAAAATCTTTAATATCACCTGCCGGGATACTTGTATTGTAATTCTTTGCTAACCTTGCAAAGTCGTAAAGGTTGTAGCTGTTTAGCCATGAAGAAGACAATAATGCCAGATCCTCAATATCAATATTACCATCACCGCTAAAATCACCTTTTATGAAATTACTTACTGTATAATTTGCGGCAAATGCAGCATAATCAATTAAGTTGACATTGCCATCAAGATTTGCATCCCCGGCGGGAATGAACTGATAAAGCAATTGAGCGTCCGCATCTGTAACAGCTTTTTCCTGAAAATAGAGCTTATTTTTTTCGATAGAATAGTTCCCTGGCGGCAGAGTCCCGACAAGTTCGTCCGGAACCGGCAAACCTGTATCATCGTCTATAAGCACACAACGATACATTATATTGCCCGATATGTCACAATTGATGTAATTTGAGTTCGCATCAAAAATCCCAGGCATCAGATCTGGATGACTGGAATAATTCGGATCGTCACTGTATATTGGATCAAGCCATCTATCATTATTGAGCCTTTGGTCTCTGAATATCCTGAGGTCAACTATATCAACTTCATTATCATGGTTAAAATCCAGTGACTCAAATATCTTCAAACCGCATGGTACCCTTAAAGGGGTGCTGCGAAAAGTTATCATTTCTTTACCAAACAAATTTGTATAATGCTGAAACGCTCCCATCGCACCAGTACTGCCGCTTTCTGATACTCCATTTGAAAAATGAAAATTCATGTGGTGCCCGCGATTGCTAACAGAGTACAATCTACCGGCTGTATCATATTTATATAAGGCATATGAACCACGATACAAATAGCCACTGGCCGGCTTGACATAAATCGCGTTACCGGTATTGTAGAAATAGATATTACCGTTAGGATCAACGACAATATTTTTAATATCAATTAATGATACATCTTTCTCTATTGCTGCGGCATATACATTTGCATCCAAGACTGAATAGAGAGTCGGATTAACCTGATTATTGTCCACTATGCAACTTATTCCGCCTACATTTTCAGTTTCAGAGGCAAACAGTATTTGAACACCGTTTTCCGCGCCATCCGTAAAATCTCTTAAACTTGTATGAACCGTTGCCATTTCACAGTAATACATACGGTTCTCGCGAGTATATTCACGTTTAATCCACTTCAGTTCATTATCTGCAAAATCAAACTTCCATATCCCATTGTAATACTTGAAATCACAAGGATCGTTTTCATTATATGATGGATTTACTGTAAAACCGGCGAAGTATATCGCACTTGAATCAGGAGCCCATACCGCCTGGCGGCCATAATTAAAATATATTGCAGAAGAGGCCTCTGGAATTGTATCAAGTATCATATGACCGGTAACTAAAGGATAGAAAGTATCAGTCCAGTCCGTTTGATTATAAGCTCCATAAACAGGAGTTT
This sequence comes from Sedimentisphaerales bacterium, assembly GCA_028282745.1. GTDB lineage: Bacteria > Planctomycetota > Phycisphaerae > Sedimentisphaerales > Anaerobacaceae > JANQHJ01. The sequence continues at coordinate 35,901 of JANQHJ010000023.1, forward strand.
GATTACCTAAGCCATCTTGTCCTGTATCATAATCCGGCTGTCTGTCGGTATATTCACCAATCTGCCGCAAGTCGCAAAGCAGCACGACTTTTCTATGTGTCTGAAAATCTGCTCCATCAATGCTCGTAACCAATGCCAACTGCCCAGGTTCATATGCAACGCCATTAAAAGTCAAAGCCGCTGGATTAAGTATGAAAGAACCTGTGCGAAGCGAACCCCCAATAGCCACACTACAAATACCAGTGGAAAAATCCGGATCGCCCGAAGCAACTCTGCCAAGATCGGATTCTGTTGCGTAAATGATAGAAGTGCCGACCAAATTGTTAATACCCGCATTACTGACATCCGAATCGACATAATCTCCAAAACCATTATAAAAACTCGTCCAACTGTAACCATCAAAATGGTCGAACCAGCCCGAACCATTAACACCTAAAGTAAATTTACGTAATGACTGTGTTGCGCCAAAATTCATCGACCAGAATTCGTATGGCCCATTATTGGGATCATAAGACTCACCCTCAATGTATTCATAATCGTTAGTTTTGAATGCGTAGGCTCCGGTTAAAGATGACCCCGTAACACCAGGCGCACCGGTTCCGGAAGCATGTATAGGCTCCATCAACTTGTAAAAATGGTCAGGGCTATGAGACCATGCAGTACTGACTAAAACAAGAATCAGAAGATGTCGAAATATAATCTTCATAATTTCTCTCACTTTTCAAATCCTGATATAACATTTCCTTGTTAATCAGAAGAATTTAGTTCCTTCAGCCAGTCTTCTGTTAAAATTTTCAAATCATTAACATCAATAAATCCACTTCCATCTATATCAGCATCCGGATATACAGATGAATCTTGCAGGTAATACTTACTTAAGAGAGCATAATCCGCAAAATTGACTTTGCCTTCATCAGTGATATCACCTTGCAGATAAGGTGTCAGAACAAATGAATGTGCCGGATCTGATATTGTTCTTCTCCCATCCAAATTATAATCGAACCAACCGGAAACGGCGATAATTCCGTTATCACTGATTGCCTCGGCTTGACTGAACCATCTTGGGCCGATACTTCCTGTATAGACATCGGCAGCAGCATTAAGATTGATCATTCCCTCCACCTTTGACCAGATAAACGCGCAACGTTGACTTTTACTTGGATTATGGGCATACTCATATTCATAAGTACCACCAACTACCTGCGAATTATTATTCATCGCACGTACATGCGTATATTCAAGAGCGGAACCAAAGAGCGTATATTCCTCAACATCAACCTGTCCGTTCTGATTGCTGTCCTCCCAGTAAAATCCATTAGCCTTGCCATATCCGTTTTCAGCTGCTCCGCAAATTGCTTTGCTATTATTAATTGTAATTGGTGAAATTTTATCGATTGTAACAAAAACATTGAATTGCTCGTCAACATACCCCTGCGGCATTGGCATCAGCTGTAATTCATTGACATCATAAACACCATTGGAATCAAGGTCCGACCATAAATAACCATTTATATCCTTAACTAAAGCTATATCACCATCGTCATTAATCGAGTTTGGAAAATATTCAAAGAAAAACTGCTTCTCCCCGGCTTCCGGCATATTATTAGCATTTATGTCAGTCCAGACCCAGCCATAATAGTTATTGGCATCGTTGATGTCTCTGCTGAAACCGACAACCTGGCCATTGTTACTGATACATTCGGCCCAACCATAACCAAAGTTTGGTTCGATAGAAATATTGATCATTTCACATGGATCGACAGATGCGTTATTATTAGCATCTGTAAAAAGAAAAGGCCTGTAGTTCCAGTTTTCATTAGCAATGCTGTTTCGGCCCACAACCTGACCTGCCTCATTAATACCGTAGCCGTTACCACCTTTTCCGTAAGTAAAATTACCTGCTAAGTTACCAAGATTGATAAAAGTTCCCGAATTTGCGTCATAAAGAAAAGGTTTCGAGTTACTGTCCGGTGCTGTCGGCATGCCGTGGCCGGCAACATCACCGCTGTTATTAATACAATATCCTACAGATGGGATTATACCAGTACCTTCGGCCTGTTCCGACAAGTCGGTCACGCGGTAGCGAATTCCAGCATTAGCCAAAGAGGCCAATAAAAATATCGTGACAAAATAAATTATGTTTTTCATAAGAAGCCTTTTCCGTTTTTAAAAAAGGTCCGGCTGAATATGGCCCCAGCCGGACCAGACACAAAGAAATCAATTATTAACTTATACGCCTTCTCTTAAGTAAACCAAGTCCTCCGAAACCCAGAAGAACCAGTGTCATCGGTTCAGGTACAGCGTAATAACCTTTGTCAGCCGCTGCAAAAGATGTCCAGCCGATGTTGCCGTCATACCACGACAGCTGTGCAACATTATCGGTTCCAGCTGGGCCAGCTATAAGCTCACCCTCAGTGAGTACAAAAGCTAATGTATTAGCTGCGTCATTAGGATCGAACGACATGATGCCGTCTGAAGTGCTCTCATAAAAATAAACTAATCCGTCCGGAGCTGCAAATATATCACCAAACCCGGCCGCAGATTCACCTGTTACAGCTGTGATCTGTACTGTTGACAACAGTGTAGAACCACCTGTTCCGCTCCAACTGTATATTGAATCACTGGTAGTGCTGCCCCAGATCAGGTTTCCACTGCTATCAAATGCAATACCGCCGCTTACTTTGTCATTACCAGCGACCGCAGTCAGCTGGGCGTCAGTAATATATGTTTCTACAACACCCAAACCGTTAGTTCTCAAAATGCTGTCTGACTTACCCTCATAGAAATAGTGTTCTCCGCTTGGACCGACAGTTGTTGGTGAAAGCAGTTGAGAACTGGTCTGCCCTGTGTGTGCGATAATTTGTGATGCGGAAACATACTCCGTTATTGCACCTGTGTTTTTGTTGACACGCCAAACCGAATCTGTAAAGCTATCACCAAACTGCAGGTAATCTCCTGAGATCATAAAACCGTAAAATCCTGTAAAGCTTGTATTACCACTACCGCTACCAAGTGCCCAGCCTGTACTATTCATTACCATAGAAGTTGACGGCGATGTACCAACACCTGTTGTCTTTGTGATGTGGCCGTCGCCTGCTAGATGACTGTAAGCTGTACCGTCAGTATCAAAAACGGTTGCATAATGCTGTGAGGAACCTTCCAAATTGACCTGAGCGTTCGTCAATATCTTTGAGTAAGATGCCTGAACATTCGGGACGACTGCCAATAAAACTGCAATAACTAAAATAATTGTTTTTTTCATCATTTTTCTCCTATTCTACTTCTTCTAACTTCACTCTCCTCAAATCCCTGAGACTAAAAACAGTCCATTTGAAGATTAACAACACGTTGCTTTATATTTAATCTGTCCTGCCACACCTCCTCTCTTTTCGGCTTGCATAAAAAAAGAAAGCAATAGAAATTAGTCATAATGACTTTCTATTGCTACCTGGCTGGCTTTCAAATGGCTTGCTTGGCTGCAAGTTAAAATATGAATTTTAGTTTTTGTTCTTTAATTTTTATCAGTAAATATACCTCTTTATCTATATGCATTTTTACATCAACAGCTAACTCGTAACATATTGATTATTCTTTTCATAATAACTATGGAAATTTTCGATCATATCACTGCCGCATTGTGGGCATGATTTTAAGTATTCAGTAAAGGATATGAGTCGGCTAAGAAGCTTATCGGTAATCACATGCTCTATCTTACACGCTCCGGTTTCAGCCTCTTTAGCATCAGCTCCGAGAATATCAATAAAAAAAGATTTAAGCTTTTCATGTTTGCGGATGACCTCTTTCGCTTTTTCAAGGCCTTTATCGGTAAGAGTAATGATCCCGTATGGTTTATAGTTTACAAGTTCTGCTTTGGCCAGGGCCTGCAGTGCAGTCGTAACCGAACCGGCTTTGACACCGAGATACTCGGAAATATTCTTAACACGTACCCCGCCTTTATCAGAGACTATGTTAGAAATCGCCTCAAGATAATCTTCCATACTGGCACTTAATTTTGATGGTTTAGACATACAAACCCCTTAAGTAATTAGTAAAAACTAATAATATAAGGTGAGCCTTAAATTGTCAACCCTAAATCTTTTTTTTTAAGCAAAAAATTGTGTGTGCGGAATGTATATACTTTTAACATAAAAGGTTATGAAAAAAAAGCAGGTTTCTTAAAGTGTTGCTGATTCTTTTCAAACAATCCTGCGGTATTCAGTATTTGATTGATTTAAAGAACCTCGGATAACGCGATAAGAAATCCTTATTAATGAGGCTCACCTGATTTTTTTAGCAAATCTTTCATCGTACTTTTAATCGTTTTTTAGATGGAATTCTTTTTGTAAACAGTGAGTCGTTATGTATTATTAATTTGTAAATACTCTTTTAAAACTTAATTTTAGGAGGCTCAAAGATGTCAGCAGTAGTAGATCAAAATACTTGCAATGGATGTAAGGCATGTGTGGACATCTGCCCGGTTGAAGCTATCACAATGCAGAATGAAAAAGCACTAATTGATGCTGAAAAGTGTACTGATTGTGAGGCTTGTGTTGGCGAATGCCCTGTCGAAGCGATCTCAATGTAAATTCGTAAACAATATCTAATCAAAAATAAGAACATCTTTACAATGTGATTAACTTTTCATTAGAGCAGAATTGTATATGTTATTTTTGTAAACTCCAACTAAGACAAGTCAAACATTTTTAGCACTTCCGAACATTATCTGAATACTTACAGTTAAACCGTTTTTGCCAGCCTCAAGTAATGACTTTAGCCACCTTCAATAAACCAAAGCCCTCACACCTTCCCGCCTGTAAACCGTTGTTAATGCTTTATTGACAGCTACTTATCAAAAAGCGTATTTAGGCTGTCAATCCGATGCTCAAAAAGAACAGGTGAACAGTAGATAGGTGATAGTAGAACAAAAAACTGTTTCTGCTAACCTGCGGTCTGCTGATCAACTCTCTACTGTTCAAAAAAATTAGGCCCGATGAGAACACGCAGTATTAATTCTTTCAGCTTGTTTTATTCGTATCCAATGAGTTTGCGTAGTTCTTTGATATGATTTTTATAAACACCTCGAGGACTGGTGTTGTATTTTTTGCAAAGACTCGCCGCATAACCTGTCGCGATACCCATCTGGCCGGTTGTATTCATCACACGCGGACCGCCAAGCCCTATATGTGAACAGCTAAAGCAACGGCCTGCCATCATCATATTCTCAACATCCTTTGAATACAGACAACGGAAAGGAATGTAATATTTCTCTGTTTTCTTAAACAGTGCCTCTGAAAGAAAATCGTATTTCGAATCCTTAAGTTTCCGTTGGTAATGCACATCAATCTCACGAATTTCCTCTGCAACAGCATCCGGGAATTGACGGCTTTCGACCATATCATTCATAGTATAGATATAATCGCCCATCAGTCGGCGCGACTCACGTTTACCCAGAAGATAGCCAACCCAACCAAGCTCAACATTAGCATTTCCTGGTTTCTTTTTAGCATTAGCAAAGCTCCCATATATTGCGCGTAACATATGATCCCTTATATCTTCGGCGTCGTTGATCTGATGTTTGCTATTGTCCGAATACTCCCAGAACCATCTGCCTTTCAGGGCCGACATATCTTTTGCTACATCCATTGCCCAGGGCACAGCAGGAAAATCGACCTTTTTCTCACTTTTACGTGAATACCAAAGGATCGAAGACCCCATAACTCGGTTGTCAGGCTTTTTTGGCGACCATAGATCGCCAAACTCATCCCACCCTTCAGAGAATTCATCCCGGCTTTCTCTGCCATATCGATATTCAGTTTCCGCCCAATAACCGATCCATCCGTCACCGGTACAGTCAATAAAAATCGGCGCACTGAACCGTCTTTGTTCACCACTTTTGACATGCCTCGCATTTACACTTTCGATACGATTGTCACTTGTTTTGACTCCATATGCTCGCCAGTTAAAAAAAAGTTTGATATTATCTTTATTTTTGAAAGCAGCTTGGCGCTTGAGGTTATCATCTATCGCCTTAGCTGAGCCATTAGGCCAGTGCCTGGTATTGATCATCTTTAGTATTTTTTCAGATTTCCCGGTAATACCAAGAGTATGCACACGAATTTCCTCACTTGCATTACCTCCGAGTACAGGCCTGTCGTGAATCAGTGCTACATTTAATCCCTGCTCCGCCGCCGCTAATGCTGCACCACAACCTGCAATACCACCGCCGACAATAACAACATCAAAGTTCTCCACGATTTCAGGCGCCTTAGAGGAGCCTGTGAGCTTATCTCGCCACTTATTCATTTCCTCCAACTCATCCGGCGGAACAAAAGATTGATCCTTAGTGAAAAACAAACAGTCACATCGCCCATCAAATCCTGTCAAATCCCTTAGTTCAATGACTACCTGCTTTTTGCTGATCTCAACTGTACCGCCTTTTTGCCAGCCCCATCCAGACTCTGTCCCGAAAATAGTCTCGACTTCTTTTTTGTTAACGATAACCTTAAACCGTCCTGGCGCATCCCAATTACCTGGAATCCAATTCTTTGTGCGGACCCAGAGAGTGTATGTACCAATTGAATCAAAGGTAACTGTTGTCTTTGCGTTGTTAACGGGCACTCCTATCCCATGAGCTAATAGATAAGGAGATCCCATTTGATCCATGAACTGCTGGTCAAGTTTCCAGCCCCCGTGGTTTTTAAATCCTTCTGCCTCGACTAAAAGTTCTTCGCTACAGCCGGAACAAGCGAGCGCAGCGATCACTATAGCCAAGGCAACAACCCCGCTCATGCACCTCATAACAAAACCCTTAACTAATAGAGTGTTATTCTTCAAAGGCATCTATTCTTGCGTATATCTTATAATCCTTAACCCTGCCGCTTCTATTATTAGCTCTCGGCAGATAAAGGAGAGCAGATACCTTTTCCTTCTTGCCTAAATCGATAACGACCTGATGTGGATGCTCAGGCTGTGCGTCCTGCCACTGGGTATGCCAGAAAGTTGTCGGCTGATTATCAATAATATTATCAGCACCGCCCGGTTCGCCTTTGAGTTCTTCACTGTCAGCATAAGCGATCTTCCAAGAACCACGGTCGATTTTTTTGCCCTTGTCGTCAAGCATGTGAATTTCGGCAATAGCAGTAAAGTTGCTCCATACTATTGAGGTCAAAGCCTCGACAGCAACATAGCGGGCCTCGACCACCTTGCCGAAATCTACTTTCTGTTCGGCATCACCTTCGGCAAACGCGCCGCTTGCAACAATATCTTTGGGATTAAATTTCAAAGTCTGTCCCGGCCTTCTATGATATTTAACGGTAGCCAATTTATTCAATTCAAAAACCGGCTCCTTAACACCGGAGACCGTATAATGCTTACGCGGGTCTATATCGAGAACTATAATCTCGTTGCCGGTCTCTTTCATCCAGCAGCCCGGCAGGAACAAGGTCTGCTGCGGCCCGATCTCCCAATAACGACCAAGGTTATAGCCGTTCACCCAGACCATACCCTTGCCCCAGCCACGCATATCAAGGAATGTATCAGCCGGTTTCTTGACATCGAACTTTGCGCGATAGAAATGGGGCCCTTTGATATAAGGATCGATCTTGCCAAACTTCAAACCGCCAAGATCATCAAGCGGATACGGCAGAATGATCCAGTCTGTCAAGACCTCGCCGTTCAATGTCACCTTGCCGAAGATACCCTTGCGGTCTTCCATAAGCTTTCTTGAGAAATTCAAATGCCCCATGTTCTCAACGAATATAATAACTTTATTGTTGCCTTCAGGGATGCTAACCTCAACTTCATTCTCATTATGTCTGCGATCGAGCGTTGCAACCTTCAAGCCGTTGATAATGATAAAAACCCTATCGTGCAGATTCTCAAATTTCAATAAACCTTTCTTCGGCCCCTTGACAGTGGTCATATAAGTAGCAAAGCCCTGCCCTTGGCCGTAGGCCTCCATATAGAGCGGCTCATCGCTCTCAATGGGTTTGGGATTCAGGCTGAACATAGATGCCTGCTCTGTGAATTTTATTTCCGGTAAATCAATCGTTGGCACTTGCTCCGGTAGAGGCGGCAGTACCGTACCCTCCGGCAAACGTTTTGTGATAACATCTTTAAATATATAGAATTTATCAGCAGGCCTGCCTATCTCATCGAGATTTGCCGAGTAGTCATAGCTCGTTGTGTCACAGCTATACTTGCCCGACCAGTTAGCCCCGGAAGTAAAACCGAAGTTCGTTCCACCGAAGAACATATACATATTAAAGGATATATTATTCTTTAGCATGTAATCGATCATTTTGGCTTTGGCTTTGGCATCGGTTGTATGGTGCTGGGTTCCCCAATGGTCAAACCAGCCTGTCCAGAACTCTCCCGACATCCTCGGCAAGTCCGGATAGAACTTATTGAACTGCTTAAAGGCATGCTGAGGATTATCGCCGAAATTCATCGTACTTACTACGCCGTCGAGATGCCCATTCTGAATAGTATCGTCTCCCGGCCAGTCGCACCTTATCAGCATCGCATCGTCAAAGCCCACTGACACTATAATGTCTTTTACTCCCTGGTAATATTTTTTATCGTAACCAAATACCGCATACTCATTTTCAACCTGAATCATAATGATGGGTCCGCCGTTCCTGGCAAGCAGAGGTTTAAGCTCTTTACTAACAGCTTGCATATAACGCTCGACAGCATTCATGAATACCGGATCACTCGTCCTAACTTTTGTATCGGGATCTTCCAGTAACCATGCCGGCAGTCCGCCAAAATCCCACTCTGCACAGACATAAGGGCCCGGCCTAACGATAACCCATAGCCCCTCTTCCTGTGCCACTTTACAGAACTCAGCTATATCAAGATTCCCGGAGAAATTGAACTGCCCCGGCTTTTTCTCATGCGCGTTCCAGAAAACATAAGTGCTTATAGTATTTAGTCCCATCGCCCTGGCCTTTTTCATCCTGTCACGCCAGTAAGCTCTTGGAACCCTTGGGTAATGGATCGAGCCTGAAATCAAAACAGCAGGCTTGCCGTCAAAAGTGAAATATCTATCCTTTATACCGAACTCTGGCTGCTTTTGGCCGGTTGCATTAGGCAACGGAGGTATCCCGACTATCCTGCCGTCCGAAACAGGCTTTTCTACTTTCGCTTTTACAGTTTCCACCTTTGGATTCGGTTGCTCCGTGTTACTCTGGCAGGAAGAAAAAAGGGAAATTGACAGACACAACACCAAGAGAGTTGATACTTGCTTCAACATAAAGCCTCCATTGTTCTTTGACAAAAAGATACACTGTAATTCTACCCGTTAAAAAACATACAATGAGACTAACTAATAATATATAATAAAAAGAAGACAAATGCCGGTTTTGACTATTAAAAAAGTTCTTTTTATTCATTAAGTTAGAGACTCTGAATTATTCAGCCCCGCATAATATACTGCGAATTACACAACTTTTACAGAACAATCATCTTTTTTTTAATGCAGATTTTACAACAAAAACTAGAAGCCATCCCAAAACATGGTTCGTTACGAAATTGTGCGAAAAGTTCGAGGGCAAGGCTGGAGGCGAAAAAGGCTCGCAAGCGTATTGAAATACGTT